>NZ_BAAAQA010000016.1:0-74024 GCF_039531425.1 Kocuria atrinae | reverse complement strand
CGTCCGCCACAGCAGGGATCAACACCTGGAACTGGTCCCAGATGGGCTCGATGATGCACGATGGAACAGGAGGCACGAGTGCTCCTGACAGACATGATGATTCTCGACAAATCCGTGTCTACCAGGCCTCGTGCCTGTCTCATGCCACAGCCGTTCCACGCCTATCGGCGGAACCTCTAGGTCGGCCCCGCCCCATCAGCCACTAGCAGCCAAGACGCTCACAGCGGTGCCGGGCGCTTATCGTCCCGATCCCACTCCACGGACCAGCCGAGCCATTCGAGGATCCGGTCGATCACGATTCCGGTGAAACCCCACACGGTGACGGTTTCACTGGTCTCATTGACGCGCACGTCGAATGCCGGGGACTTGTAGGTCTGATGTCCGCGGGTCACCGTCGCGTAGTAGCGGTGTGCCGGATTGATCAGGTCCAGGACGGGCACACGAAACACGAGTGAGGACTCGGCGTGGTCCATCACGTCCACTTCGGACTGGCTCTTCCACCACCCGATGACCGGAGTGACCATGTGATTGCTGATCGGCAGCGGCACGGGATGCAGGGTTCCAAGTACCTCCACGCCGTCCGGGTCCAACCCGGTTTCCTCGTGGGCCTCCCGCAGCGCGCCGCGCACGTGTGGTGCGCTCACCTCGCCGCCGGGAACGGTCATGAGCTCACCAATTTCGCCGTCCGGCGGATCCAAGCGCCCGCCGGGGAACGCGACCTGACCGGGGTGGGAGCGCAAGGTGGCAGAGCGCTGCACCAACAGCACGTCCAGATCCCGGCCCGGCCCCTCACCGTGCTCCTCATATTCCGAAGGAATCTTGTCCAGCGCGCCGAACAGGATGAGTACGGCGGACTGCCGGTAGTCCTCGGACAGCGACCCGATCCGCCAGGGCTCGCGATCCTCCATGTACACCGTGTGACCCTCTTGAGCGAGCTTCAACAGCTGTTCTCGAGCATGCAGGGTGCCGGGTGAGGTGGATTCCATGGGTGTCCTTTCGCAGCTCACGCGCTGAGCGTGTGGCCTTGGGCCCGCAGCTCACGCCGCGTGGCTCCGTTCATGTACCGATCCAGAAGCTCTTCTCGACCAGGTTTCAATTCGTAAGCCAGCAGCTTCCGGGCCACCTGTGGGTCCGTGGGGCCCTCGCCGTACGAGGGACACAGGTCCGCGATCGGGCACACCCCGCACGCGGGCTTCCGCGAATGGCACATGCGGCGGCCATGGTGGATCAACTCGTGGGACAGCTGAGTCCAGACCTTGGCCGGGAACAGTGCGGTGACGTCCTTTTCCACCTTGACCGGGTCCTCCTGGGCGGTCCAGCCGAGCCTGCGCGCCAACCGTCCGAAATGGGTGTCCACGGTGACACCGGGAACCCCGAACGCGTTGCCCAGCACCACGTTCGCCGTTTTACGCCCCACGCCCGGCAGCGTGACCAAGTCCTTGAGTTTCCCGGGCACCTCACCGTTGTACTCGTCCACCACACGGTTGGCGAGCGCCTGGATGGAGCGCGCTTTGGAGCGGTAGAAACCCAACGGCCGCACGATCTCCTGCACCGATTCGGGCTCGGCTTCGGCCAGTTCCTGCGGTCCGGGATAGGTAGCGAACAGGATGGGCGTCACCGAATTCACACGCACGTCGGTGGTCTGCGCGGAAAGGACGGTGGCCACGAGAAGTTGCCAGGCGTCGTCGAAATCCAATTCGGCCACCGCGTACGGGTAGGTCTCGGCGAGAATGCGCTGGATCTTGCGCGCTCGCCGGGTCACGGAGAGGTGACTTTCTTCGCCCGCCCGACGACGCCGCGTCGCCGCCTTGGCTGCCTCATCCGGCGTCACGAAGCGGATGTGTTCGGCAGCTGCGGGGTTATCCATGCTCTCGATCATGCTGGGCGGGGGGTCAGGGGTCAAACCCGTTCCGGAGCCCGGGATGTCACAGCATGACGCGAAATTTCATACCAGCGATTCGGTTAGATCTACCCGTGAAATGTCCACTACGCTGGGACCAAATGTGAACTGCGCCACGCAGGGAGTACTCGCGCGGCTCGCAGCCATGAAGCGACATCAGAAGGAGCGCCATGTCTCAGGACTCAAATGCATCGGAACAGCGCACGTACGCGCCCAGCCAGGAGTTCGCCGCTCAGGCGAACGCCACCGTTGAGCTGTACAAGCAGGCCGAGGACCAGGGCGAGGAGTTCTGGGCCAACCAGGCCCGCGATCTGCTGAGCTGGTCCACCCCGTTCAATTCGGTCCTGGACTGGTCCAACCCGCCGTTTGCCAAGTGGTTCGAGGACGGCAAGCTCAACGCCGCTTACAACGCCGTGGACCGCCATGTGGAGGCCGGCAACGGCGACCGCGTGGCCCTGCACTTCGAAGGCGAGCCCGGTGATAGCAAGTCCTACACCTACTCGGAGCTCAAGGACGAGGTCTCCAAGGCCGCTAACGCGATGGAAGCCCTGGGCGTCACCAAGGGTGATCGCGTGGCCGTGTACATGCCGATGATCGCGGAGGCCGTCATCACCATGTTGGCCTGCGCCCGCATCGGCGCGATCCACTCCGTGGTCTTCGGCGGCTTCTCCGCAGACGCTTTGCGCTCGCGTATTGATGATGGCGAGGCCAAGCTCGTGGTCACCGCGGACGGTTCCTACCGCCGTGGCAAGCCCACCCAGCTCAAGCCCGCCGTGGATGAGGCCCTCTCCAAGGGTGGAGAGAGCGTCAAGCATGTTCTCGTGGTCAAGCGCAACGGCAGCGACGTGCCCTTCGAGGACGGCCGCGACGTGTGGTGGCACGAGGCTCTCGAGTCCGCCAGCACCGAACACACCCCGTCCGAACAGGGCGCGGAAGATCCCCTGTTCGTGCTCTACACCTCCGGCACCACCGGTAAGCCCAAGGGCATCCTGCACACCACCGGTGGATACCTGACCCAGGCCGCGTTCACACACAAGAATGTGTTCGACCTCAAGCCCGAGACGGATGTCTACTGGTGCACCGCGGACGTCGGGTGGGTCACCGGCCACACCTACATCACCTACGGTCCGCTGCTCAACGGCGCCACCCAGGTGATCTACGAGGGCACCCCCGACTCTCCGCACCGCGGCCGGTTCTGGGAGATCGTGCAGAAGTACGGCGTGACCATCCTCTACACCTCCCCCACCGCCATCCGCACCATGATGAAGTGGGGCGAGGACATCCCCGCCGAATTCGACCTCAGCACCCTGCGCTTGCTGGGCACCGTGGGCGAGGCCATCAACCCGGAGGCCTGGTCCTGGTTCCACAAGCACATCGGTGGCGGCAAGTGCCCCATCGTGGACACCTGGTGGCAGACCGAGACCGGCGCCATCATGATCTCCCCGCTCCCGGGCGTGACAGAGGCCAAGCCGGGCTCCGCGCAGATCCCGCTTCCCGGCATCGCCGTGGACGTCGTGGACGATGCCGGCAACTCACTGCCCAACGAGACCGATGGCTTCCTGGTGGTCCGCAAGCCGTGGCCGGCCATGCTGCGCACCATTTGGGGTGACGACGAGCGCTTCGTCAACACCTACTGGGCCCAGTTCGGCGACAAGTACTTTGCCGGTGACGGCGCCAAGCGCGATGCAGACGGTGACGTGTGGATCCTGGGCCGCGTGGACGACGTCATGAACGTGTCCGGCCACCGCCTCTCCACCCCGGAGATCGAGTCCGCGCTGGTCTCCCACCCGTCCGTGGCCGAGGCCGCGGTGGTGGGCGCCGCGGACGAGACCACCGGGCAGGCAGTGTTCGCGTTCGTGATCCTCTCTGATTCCGCGGCCTCCGAGGGCCGGGACCAGGCCGAGCTGTCCGAGGAGATTCGGGGCCACGTGGGCAAGGAGATCTCCCCGATCGCCAAGCCCAAGAAGGTTCTGATCGTTCCCGAGCTGCCCAAGACCCGCTCCGGCAAGATCATGCGCCGCCTCCTGAAGGACGTGGCCGAGGATCGTCCCGTGGGCGACGTCTCCACGCTGGCGGATCAGACGGTCATGCAGCAGATCGTGGATTCGCTCGGCGCCAAGTAGCCGATCGCTTTCCGCCATTGCCGACGCCGCTCGGTGGCCTTTCGAATGAAAAGGTCACCGAGCGGCGTCGTCATGTTGAAGTCGTGTTGAATGGGTCCATGAGCGAGCTCCCCATTTTCGTGTTGAACGGCCCCAACCTGAACACCCTCGGAACGCGCAAGCCCGAGATCTACGGCCACACGACCCTCGCGGACGTTGAAGCCAACGTTCGTGTAAAGGCCTCCGAATTCGGACTGGACGTGGTTTTCGAACAGTCCAACTACGAGGGCCAGATCGTGGAGTGGATCCAGCGGGCGCGCACCGAGGCGTGCGGGATCGTGATCAATCCCGCGGCCCTCACCCACTACTCGATCGCCGTGCACGACGCACTGGAAATGTGTGAGATCCCGATCGTGGAGGTCCACATCTCCAACGTGCACCAGCGCGAATCCTTCCGCCACGTCTCCTTCGTGTCCCCACAGGCCACGGCCGTGATTGCCGGCGCGGGCGTGCTGGGATACGAGCTGGGCGTGCAGGTCGTGGCCAATGAACTGAACAAGACCTCGTCCAAGAGTGAGGACCTTTCATGAACCCCGCTGAACAACAACCTTCCGACACCCTGGTCTACGGACGCATCGACGAGTCCTTCCATCAGGTGGCCGCCGCCGTAGTGGAGGAAGTCCTGCGGCGGCTGGGTCACACCGTGGACGTGGTCGAGGGGCCGCACCCGGAGATGTACCCGCAATTGGCCACCGGTGAGATGGACTTGTTCGCGGACGCCTGGCTGCCCGGCGGGCACGAGGTCTACTGGGAGCAGGTCAAGGAGTCCGCTGTGGAAGCCGCGGTACTTTACGAGGGCTGCATGTTCTACTGGGCGGTCCCGGCCTACATTCCGGAGGATCTGGTCTCCTCGCTCGAGGACCTGGCCAAACCGGAGGTCGTAGAGCGGATGACCACGCTCGCGGTGCAGGGCACCACGCCCGGAGCGGGACTGACCATGCGGTCCGAGACGCTCATCGAGTCCTATGGCTTGGCCAAGGTCGGCTGGAGCCAGGAGATCGGTGACCTGCAGGCCATCATCGACACCGTGAACCAGCGCATGAGCGCCGGGGACTGCTTCGCCACTCCCCTGTGGCAGCCGCAGTACCTCAATGACGTTCACGAACTACGCCCGTTGGCGGATCCGCTCGGCGCGTTCCCCGCACCGGATCGCGCGTCGCTCTTGGCCTACCGGCAGAGCTGGGAGAACCTCACGGAGGAGACCCGTCGCGTGGTGTCTCGGATCAACTACCCGCTCGCGGCAGTCAATGAAATGGATCGCGCCGTAAACCTCGATGGCAAGGATCCGCTCCAGGCCGCCCGCGAGTGGATGGAACGAAACCCTGAAACGGTCAATGCCTGGTTCGCCTGATGTCGTCTGATCAGGAAATGACGCACTCACCGGTGGAGATCGGGGCGGTGGAGCCGGCGGCCGCTTCCAGAATGTTGCTGACCTGTTCCATGGGGATCGCGTAACCGGCCTCACCCTCCACGGCCTTGGCGAAGATCACGCCCACCACGTGGCCGTTGGCGTCCAACAGCGGTCCGCCTGAGTTGCCCTGCTCCACCCGGCCTGCAATCTGGATGATGCTGCGCGAGAGGGTGTCGCCGGTGGTCACGTTCTGGACGGGTGCAAACGCCTCACCCTGGATCGTGGCCGGACGAACCGTGTAGGGGCCGCCCAGCGGGTACCCGGCAAACGAGACCTGCTGGCCACGTTCCACCGAGTTGCTCAGCGACAAGGGTGGCTCCGGCAAATCAGGTGCGTAGAGCACGGCGAGGTCCGAGGCGTCGTCGTACTGCACGGCGTGGGCCTGGTAGACCCGACCGTCGCGGGTCTGGACCACGGGCTGGTCCACGCCGGCCACGACGTGCGCGTTGGTGACCACCAGTCCGGAAGCCGCCACGAAGCCGGAACCCGTTTGGTTCTGTGCGCACTGATCGGCAGTGCCGTAAACCTGCACCACGGACTGCCCCGCGGTCTCGACCGCGTTGGAATCGCTGGTCTGTTCGGGCTCGGGAGCGTCCTCGACCGGGAACAACAGGGAATCGAGCTGGCGAATACCCTGCGACCCACTGACGGCATCGCGGGTTTCGGTCATGGCTTCGCGCACCGGCTCCGGAGTGTACTTCTCAATGGTGCGCAGCACGGAGGAACCCGCTACCTGCTGGGACAGCTGAGGCATACCCAGCTGCCCGACCAACGAGCCGAGCAGTGCCAGGACAATGGCCGCCACGGCCACATTGAGCGCCCCGCCGCCGATGCGGTCCAACACACCCAAACCTGTCTTTTCGGTGAGACGTGCCAGATAGTTCCCCACAATCCCACCGAGAATTTGCCCCAGGACCAATAACCCCAGAACAGTGACAAGGACAAAGGGAATCCGCAGTTCGGAACCCACCTGCGACGAAATCCACGGCCCCGCCCAGAAAGCGGCCACTGCACCCAGCACGAAACCCACCAGAGAGGCCAGAGACCGGAAGAAACCCCTGGACAACCCAGCGATCAGGTAGCCCACCAGCACCAACACAAGGATGATGTCCAGCAGATTGAGGCCCAGGTTCATGTACGTCCTTCGAGGTCGCGCCGCAGACCGCAGGCGGTAAACGGGAAGTAGACAGGTAACCTGTGAGCTTAGAGCCAGGGTCTGAGAAAATCGTGAAATCGAGCCGTGCGTTAGTCTGATCACAGAAAGTCATAAACCCGTCACACGTAGCGTTCACACTCAGCGCAAGAGCTAGTCAGCACCGTGAAGTGTGAAACTCGTTACGATGGTTACAAACCGCGCCTTCTGACCGCGCACCCCCAACTGTTGAGGAGAACCACCTTGGATACCGACGTCCTCCGCCGCGCCCCATTGTTTGCTTCACTGGACGATGAGGCTTTTTCCGCGCTGACCGAGGAGATCACCGAGGTTGACCTCTCCCGCGGTTCCGCTCTCTTCTACGAAGGCGATCCCGGAGATCAGCTCTATTTCATTATTTCCGGCAAGATCAAGCTGGGCCGCACCGCCAGCGATGGTCGTGAAAACCTGGTGGCCATCATGGGTCCGGGTGAGATTTTCGGCGAGATGGCTCTGTTCGACCCGAGCCCCCGCTCCACCTCCGCCACCGCGGTATCCGAAACCCGCCTGGCAGGTTTGAAGCACGAGAACTTGCGCAAGGTCATCACCCGCTCCCCCGAGGTCTCCGCTCAGCTGCTGCAGGCTCTGGCGCGCCGCTTGCGCCGCACCAACGAGAACCTGGCAGATCTGGTCTTCTCGGATGTTCCCGGCCGTGTGGCCAAGGCCCTGCTGGACCTCGCAGACCGCTTCGGTCGTCCCGCAACGGACGGCATTCTGGTGGCTCACGAGCTCACCCAGGAAGAGCTGGCGCAGCTGGTGGGCGCATCCCGCGAAACCGTGAACAAGGCCCTGGCCGAGTTCGTGCAGCGCGGTTGGATCCGTCTGGAAGCTCGCGCCGTGGTCATCCTGGATCTGCAGCGACTCAAGCAGCGTTCCCGCTAAACCTTCAGCGCGGCGGTCGCTTATCGCACTCCGCCCCGCCGACGACGCCGCGGCACGCACCAGGGTACCGCGGCGTTTTCAGTTGCTCAGTACGAGGATCAGTCCTTCAGGACGAGAACCGGGACACCGTCGCGGACCTCCAACGAGGGAGTTTGGACAGCCAGGTCCCGGCGGGCACTGAGAAAGCCAATGGCCGAACTCGACCGCGCGATCGTGTGCAGAATCGTCTGGACGCCCGGAGTGGCCACCTCCCCCAGGTTGAATTCCCGAGCCGCTGTATCCGGGTTCTGTTTCTCCTCTTCACGCCACTCTGCGAACAGCGTGGGTACCGGGGTGTCATGAGGGTCGTTGAGCAGAGTTGCCGCGTCCACCCATCCCAACCAGGACTTCTTATGACGAGTTTTCAAGGGAGAACACCGCTGCCCCACGGGAAGCACCGCGGCAAAGTACCTCAGGTCCACACGCTGGTGGACGAAATCGGACGTCATCCACCGGGCCAGCGGACGCAGCAGTTCGGATCTGAAAGCGAACACCCTGTTGGAGAGTACTTCCGCGAAGGAGATGTCCAGGTCGGATAGTTGCTCTCGTGCGAGCATCCAATCGGCACCGTCCACGTGTTCGGCTATGCCGTCACCTTCTGAACCGGCGAAGAGCAATCCTGTTTCAACGAACACCCTGCGCGCCGCGGCCACGACTGAGCGACGGGCGAGACCGATGTCCTCCGATCCGAGTTTCTCGGCCCACTCCGTGGGACGGGGACCGGACCAGATCAGGGGCTCGTCATCGCTGGCCTCCAGGAGACCGCCCGGAAAGGACAGCTGCCCGAAAGAGGGGCGGTCCGGGCGGAACATCATGAGAGCTTCCAGGCCGCGGTCACCGTCTCGAACCACGACGACGGAGGCCGCGTGCCTGGGGGCCGAACCGTGGATTCCTACGCCTCGATCCAACCAGGCCAACGCGGCCTTCCGGTGCGCCTGCGGAACGTGGAACAGCCGTTCCGAGGATCCGCGGGCGGTGGCTCTAGCTGAACTCGACAATCAGTTCGACCTCCACGGGCGAGTTCAGCGGCAATACGCTCACACCCACTGCCGAGCGGGCGTGCTTGCCCTTTTCACCGAAGATGTCGCCCAAAAGTGTGGACGCGCCGTCGATCACGCCGGGCTGACCGTAGAAATCGGATGCGGAGGCCACGAACCCGGTGACTTTCACGACGCGGACCACACGGTCCAGGTCTTCGATCTGAGCCTTCACGGCTGCCACAGCGTTAAGTGCGGAGCGGGCGGCCAATTCCTTGGCGCGTTCCGGGCTGACGTGGTTCTCACCCTCGGTCTCGCTCACCACACCAGTGGCGGGCAGAGCGCCGTCGATGAACGGCAGCTGACCGGCGGTGTACACGTACTTGCCGGTGACCGCGGCCGGGGCGTAGGCCGCAACGGGGGCTGAGACCTCCGGCAAGGTGAGGCCTAGTTCTTCAATGCGTTCTTCAATCGAACTGCTCATAGTTCTTACTGGCCCTTTCGGTGCAGGTCGATCAGTTCTTGGGTCGCTTGAAATACGCGATGGGGTTGGTTTGAACCGGGGCGTTGACGTTAGCGGCCGGAACATCAGCGGTCTGGGTGCCCGGCAGGACGGTCACCAACTCCCAGCCATCGTCACCCCAGTTGTCGAGGATCTGCTTAGTAGCGTGGATCATGAGCGGAACGGTTGCATACTCCCAAGTGGTCATGATCACCACCCTAGTGCCAGCCCCCGGCCGTGTCCGTTCAAAGTTTGCTGACGAACCACTGTGACAGTGCTCTCGGGTGCACCCTTGCTCCCAGTCACGGCTTGTACACTGGCGCAATGGCATCACGCAAGAATTCGGACTCCGAGTCCACCTCGGTCTTCGGCAATGTTGTGGCATTCCTCGCCACCTCTGTAGTCGCAGGCATCGTGGCAGCAGGGTTACTCGTTCCGCCCGCAGCGGCAGTCGGCATGGCTTCCAACGCTTCCATCGGATGGTTCAAGTCTCTCCCGGACGAGATGGAAATGGGGCCGCTGTCCCGTTCCTCCACGGTGGTCGCTCGCGACGGCACCGAAATTGCCACGTTCTTCGCCCAGAACCGTGAACCGGTCGATCTGGAAGACATGTCTCCGAACATGCAGGATGCCATCCTGGCCATCGAGGACCGTGAGTTCTACCAGCACGGCGGCGTTGACCCGGGCGGCATCGTCCGCGCCATGGGTAACAACATCTTGCGTCCCAGTGCCCGACAGGGCGCCTCCACCATCACGCAGCAGTACGTGAACAACCTGCTGATCGACCAGCAGGTTCGTGCCGGCGAGCAAGCCAGCACCATTGGTTCCGACAAGGGCGTGGTGGACAAGATCAAGGAGATCAAGCTGGCGCTGTCCATGGAACAGGAAATGTCCAAGGACGAAATCCTGGAGGGCTACCTGAACATCGTGTTGTTCGGCGGCCAGAACTACGGTGTCGAGGCAGCCGCCCAGTACTTCTGGGGCATCCCCGCCTCCGAGCTGAACATCCAGCAGTCCGCCACCCTGGCCGGCATGGTGCAGTCCCCCAACTACTACAACCCGCAGGTCAACCCTGAAGCCTCTGAGCAGCGCCGAAACCTGGTGCTGGACACCATGCTCCAGACCGACGCCATCACACAGCAGGAGCATGACCAGGCAGTAGCGGCTCCCCTGGATCTCGATATCCACGCGAGCAACTCCGGTTGCACCGCCGCTGAGACCGCACCGTACTTCTGCGATTACGTTCAGAACGAGTTCATGCAGTCCGAGGCTTTCGGTGCCACCCCGGACGAGCGTTTGGCAACCCTTCAGCGCGGCGGCCTCACGATTCACACCACGCTGGACATGAACGCACAGCGTGCTGCCGAGCGTGAGGTCAACAACACTCAGCCCCGTGACGACAACCCGGACAATGTCTCCACCGCACTGGTGTCGCTGGAGCCCGAGAACGGCCACATCGCCTCGATGGCCCAGAACACCTTCTACTCGGGTGCCGAGGGAGACTCCAATACCACGTACAACTTCAACGTGGACACCACCATGGGTGGTGCCGGTGGCTTCCAGGCCGGTTCGACCTACAAACCGGTGACATTGGCCCAGTGGATCAACGACGGCAAGACCGTCAACGAGACCATTGATGCTCGCCGCACCCACTACCCCGCGGATTACCAATGGGAGGCGTCCTGCTTGCCCGGTGGCGTGAAGTACGAGCCCGGAGACGACGGTAACGGGTTCGAATTCCAGAACGCGGAACGCGGTTACGAACGTCGCATGCAAGTGGACTACGGCATTTACAACTCCATCAACTCCGCCCTGTTCGCCATGGCGGCCGAGCTGGACCTGTGCGACATCGGCAAGATGTCCGAGAGCCTGGGCATCCACGACGGCAAGACCGGCGAACCGGTTGACACCACCATCCTGTCCTCGCTGCTCGGAGGTTCGGCGGATATTGCTCCGATGACCATGGCCCGGGCATTCTCAGCGTTCGCCAACGACGGCGTGATGTGTGAGGTCCGCTCCATGACCAAGGTTGAAGACTTCACCGGCAAGACCTATGACGTCCCCGCAGACAAGTGCGAACGCGCCATCAAGGAAGAAGTGGCTCAGGGTGTGAACTACACGCTGGATCAGGTACTGGTGCGTGGTTCCGGCTGGCAGCGCTCCATCGGACTCCCGGGGGCCTCTGCGGCCAAGACGGGTACCACCGACAACTCCACGCAGACCTGGATGGTGGGCTACACCAAGGGCCTGTCCACTGCCTCGTGGGTTGGTAACTACGAGCTGGGTTCCCGTTCCCTGAACGGGCTGTCCATCGGCGGGCGCACCGGTGGCTCGGACACCGATTGGGTGGACGGCTCCACCTACGCGGGTACGCAGTGGCAGAACTTCATGCGTGACGTGGCTCGGGACTATGACACCGGCCAGTTCTCCGATCCGCCCTCGCGGGTCCTGGGCAATAGCAACCAGTCCGACAATTGAGTTCTATGAGTAACGGTGTCCGCGTGGCCGCCGCAGTCACCGCAGGGGTGGGTGCGGCGGGCGCGGGCACGGCCGCGTGGGCGGTCCTCGGCGAGCGCCGTCGTTTCCAGTTGCGGCAGGAGACCGTGCGGGCCTTACCCGAGGGATCCCGCCCGCTGCGGATCCTTCACGTCTCCGATCTGCACACGGTCCCTGGACAGGAAGCCAAGAAGCGCTTCGTGCAGTCGCTGGCCGCTCTCCGCCCGGACCTGGTGATCGACACCGGCGACAACCTCTCCCACATGCGGGCACTTCCGTATCTGTTGGAGATCCTGGAGCCGCTCTTCCAGTTCCCGGGCGTGTACGTGCCCGGCTCCAATTGCTATTTCGCTCCCGAGCTCAAGAATCCGTTCAGGTACCTGTGGAAGACCACGGCCAGCGAGGATCCCGTGGACAACACGCGGTTGCCCACCGAGGACATGCACAGCGCGTTCGACGCCGCCGGCTGGACCGGGCTCATCAACCGCCACGATCGCCTCCGCGTGCGCGACACCGTGCTCGACTTCTCGGGCGTGGACGATCCACATCTGGCCTACGACCGCCACCCCGGTTTTTCACCAGTCTCGTCCGGGGACCGCGCCGCCGCCCTCCGAATCGGCGTGGCGCACGCACCGTACCTGCGGACCCTTGACCGATTCGTCGCGGACGGCGCCGACCTCATCTTCGCCGGACACACCCACGGCGGTCAGGTGTGCCTGCCCGGTGGCCGTGCTCTGGTGAGCAACTGCGATCTGGACCCGGCCATCTGCAAGGGGCTGATCGATCACCGGGGTGTTCCGGTGAACATCTCTCAGGGGCTGGGTGAATCCCGCTTTGCTCCCGTGCGGTTGTTCTGCCCGCCCCAGGCGGTTCTGATCACGCTCACGGACTAAGGGTTACTGATGTCCGAGGGCTCTTGTAGACAAGGGCTCCGATGGAGTCCCCCCACTGTCACCCGGGTCAGCAACTCTCCGAGCCACGCGCGGAACAGCGGTGTCGTGTGCATGTCGACCTGTGGTCTTACCATGGGTGTCAGCACCGTCACACCACGCAGGAGCATCTCATGAGCGCACCCGTCCAAGACCAGGCCGTTACTGCCGTTGAGCAATTCGTAGCGCAGGTGCGCCGGGCTTGCGGTGCGAACACCATCACCGAAAGTGAGTTGGAGCGCCGAGTTCTCGCTCACGACGCCTCTCATTACCTACTGCAGCCCCAGGCCGTGGTGCGCCCTCAGAATGCGGAGCATGTGGGCAGCGTTTTCGCCGCGGCCGCGCGTCACGGACTGGGTCTCACGTTGCGTTCGGGTGGCACATCATTGTCCGGTCAGGCCGTGTCCGATCAGGTTCTGGTGGATACTCGCCGTCACTTCCGCGACATCGAGGTCTTGGACAACGGTGCCCGCGTGCGTGTTCAGCCCGGTATCACCATTCGGCAGGTCAACGCCCGCCTGGCGCCGCACGGTTACAAGCTGGGCCCGGACCCCGCGAGTGAGGCCGCGTGCACCGTGGGCGGTGTGGTGGCCAATAACTCGTCGGGCATGGCGTGCGGCACCGAGTTCAACACGTACCGGACCCTTGAATCCATGACCGTGGTGCTACCCTCCGGCACGGTCATCAACACCGCAGATGCGGATGCTAATGCGCAGTTACGCGCCGCCGAACCCGACCTTCACGAGGGCCTGCTTCGGTTGCACCAGCGGGTCAACCAGAACCCCGCGTCAGTACGCACCATTGAGCGGCTGTTCGCCATGAAGAACACCATGGGGTACGGGCTCAACGCGTTCGTCGATTTCGACGAACCCGTACGGATCCTCGAGCACCTCATGATTGGTTCCGAGGGCACACTGGGTTTCGTGGCGCAGGCGGTGTTCCGCACCGTTCCGATTCATCAGAACGTGGCCACCGGCCTCCTGGTGTTCCCCACGGTAGTGGCCGCGACGAGCTCTGTCCCGCAGTTGGTGGATGTCAATTCGGCAACCGTGGAGCTGCTGGACGCTACCTCGTTGAAGGTCTCCCAGCGCACCGGCCAGGCTCCCCCGGTGATCATGGACATCTCCGTGGACCAGCAGGCCGCGCTACTCGTGGAATACCAGGCGGATTCGGAAGCCGAGGTGCGGGAGCAAGCGCACGCGGCGTCGTCGTTATTCGAGGACCTGGGTCTTGAGAGCCCGGCGCAACTGACCACCGATCCGAAGGAACGCGCAAGTCTGTGGACCGTGCGCAAGGGCCTGTACACCACCGTGGCGGGCAACCGGCCGACCGGTTCCAACGCGCTGCTCGAGGACATCGTGGTGCCGGTGCCGCAGCTGGGTGAGACGTGCGAGGACCTGACGGCGTTGTTCGACGCTCATGGCTACGAGGATTCCGTGATTTTCGGGCATGCCAAGGACGGCAACGTGCACTTCATGCTCAACGAGCAGTTCACCGACCCCGAGCAACTGAAGCGCTACGAACGTTTCACGGAGGACATGGTGGATCTGGTCCTCGACCGCGGTGGCGCGCTCAAGGCCGAGCACGGTACCGGGCGCATCATGGCTCCTTTCGTCCGGCGGCAATACGGGGACGAACTCTACGAGGTGATGCTCGAGCTCAAGCGCCTGATCGATCCGGACTACCGCTTCAATCCCGGCGTGATTCTCACCGATGATCCCACCGCGTACCTGCGTGATCTCAAGACCGCTCCCACCGTGGAGGAAGAGGTCGACCGGTGCGTGGAGTGCGGTTACTGCGAACCGGTGTGCCCGTCCCAGAATTTGACCCTCACGCCGCGGCAGCGCATTGCGGGTCGTCGCGAGATCGCAGAAGCGGAGCTTGCGGGTGAGAGCGAGTTGGCGGGGCGGCTTTCCCGCGAGTACGACTACGCGGGTCTGGACACGTGCGCCGTGGACGGTATGTGCGTCACGGCCTGCCCCGTGCACATCAACACCGGCGATCTGGTGCGGCGCCTGCGCGCGGAAAATCACTCGAAGGTCGCCGACTTCGTGTGGGCGGGTCTGGCACGTTCCTGGTCCGTGACCGCCCCGGGCGCAGCTTTCGCCTTGTCCGTGGCCAAGCGGCTGCCAGCGGTGTTGCCCGTCAGCGCCACCACGGTGGGTCGTGCAGCCCTGGGTGCGGACAACGTGCCGCAGTACAAGCCTCAGCTTCCCGCCGGCGGTCGTTCGCGTGATTTCTTGACGACGTCGCCCGCCAACGTTTCCTCCGATACCTCCCAGGCCGTGTTCTTCCCCGCCTGCATCGGTGCCATGTTCGGCACGGTGGAGGGCCAGGGGCCTTCGGTGTCCGAGGCCTTCCTCAAGCTGTGCCGACGGGCGGGAGTGGATGTGAACATTCCCGAAGGCATTACGGCCACGTGCTGCGGTACGCCCTGGAAGTCCAAGGGCCTACCCACCGGCTACGAGACCATGTCCCACCGCACCCTGGAGACCCTGTGGGAGGCCTCCGATCACGGCCGGCTGCCAGTGGTGTGCGATGCGTCCTCGTGCACCGAGGGCCTGGAGACCATGCAACAGTTGGCAGCGGACTCCGAGAAGTACGCACCGTTGCGTTTCGTGGATGCCGTGGAGTTCGTCTCGGAACACGTGCTGAACCGACTCACCGTATCCGAACCAGTGCGCTCCGTTGCCGTGCACCCCACGTGTTCCTCCGTGCAACTGGGCATTAACGACCACCTGATGCGACTGGCCAATGCCGCTGCGGAACGAGCGACCGTTCCTTTCGCGTGGGGTTGCTGCGGGTACGCCGGTGACCGCGGGATGCTGCACCCGGAGTTGACCGCTGCCGCCACGGCTCCTGAAGCCGCCGAGGTCAATGCCACCTACTACGACGCCTACGTGTCCCTCAACCGCACGTGCGAACAGGGCATGACCGAGGCAACCGGTAAGCCTTATGAGCATGTGCTGCAGGTCCTCGAGCGTACGACCAGGTGACGTAGGGCAGAGGCGGCTCCGAGCGGCGTCGCCAGCTGTGCAATGACGCAGGGCGGCGCCGTTCGATCGCTGCGTGAGTCAACGACGACATCAGACTTCACGACGGGGGTGCGGTACGGCTCGAGAGGCCGCCCGCGCCACCGGAACGGTAGAGACCAGGCACACGACCACGCCGAAGGCCAAACATGCGATGAAGCCCCTGACCGGTCCGATCCCCAAGAGATCGCCCACGAACGGGCCCAGTACGGCGAGCACGAACGGCACCGCGAAACCGGTGTAGGTCAGGGTGTAGAAGACACCGATGAGCGCGCCCAGTTCGTGGGGTTCGGCGATGATTTCCACCTCGCGCAGGCCGGAGACCATCATGATGCCGTAGCTGCAGCCCAGGATGATCGCCGCGGGAACCACCAGTAGAGCGCTGTTGAGTTCAATGGCCACGGCACCCAGTACCAGCCCCACGCTCGCCGCCCCCAACCCCACGACCGACAGCGGCAACCAACCGTGCGTGGCGAGTTTCGCGGCGACCGGTTGGATGAAGACACCCGAGAACATGCCCACGCCAGAGATGAGGCCGAGGTAGGCGACCGGGTATTCGACCGTGTCCGTGACGAAACCGGGGATGCTCGTGAACGCGACGGTTGCCGTACCGAAGACCCACGGGGCCCACGCGGCGACCGCCCAGAAGAAGCGTCCCGTCAGCGCGATGCGCGGCACGAGCGGCGGGCGCTTGACCCGCCCTTCGGTGGGAAACTGTGTTTCGGGCACGCCCCACACGAGGGGAATGGTCACAATCACCAGGGCGATGTGCAAGAGATAGGGCGTGATCTGCGGGCCCGGCAGGAACTCCGCGAACTGGCCCGCAATGAGTGGTCCGCCGCCGAAACCCGCCGAGAGCACGATGGTCGCCCGCCGCGGTCCGGCCGAGGGCCGATCCACGCACAATTGCTTGATCCACGCCGAGCCCGACGACATGGCCATGCCCACTCCGAAGCCCATGATCCAGCGGCCCACGTAGAGCACCCATTCGGGAGCCTCGCTACCAGCGGCCAAAATACCTGAGGCCACGGCCACGAGTATCAGTGCCGGACGCACGACCGCGCGGCGACCGTAGTGGTCGGAAATGGGGCCGAAGATCAGGAGCGCAGGCACCAGTCCCGCCGCATAGATCCCGAACATCGCGGTCACGGAGGCTTCCGAAATGCCGTCCTGGTCGCGGTAGACCTCCAGCATGGGGGCGAAGAGGTTGGTACCGAATCCCACGGCAAACATCGCAAGTCCCACGCGGATCCACGTGCGAGAGGTGATGGGACCGCCCTTCGACGGGGAGTTGGTGTCACCGGAGGCGGGCCACGCATTCATATAGGGGACCTTACCTGTGATTCCCGACACTGTGGTCAGTAAGTCATCTGCCGGCGGGGCACCAGCTACCAGCCCTGGATTTCACATTCACGCTCCCCTGCCGCTAAGCTGGAGCAGTTGTTTGCGGGCACGCCTGCAAACTTCGGGATGTGGCGCAGCTTGGTAGCGCGCGTCGTTCGGGACGACGAGGTCGCAGGTTCAAATCCTGTCATCCCGACCAATGATCCCCTTGTCATCACGATCCGTGACGGCAAGGGGATTTTTCATATCTGGAGGCCGCAGTGACCACGCCGTTCGATCGCCGTTACGAGAAGCACATTCCCGCAGTGACCGGCGAGAAGATCCGCCGCTCCCACGACACCTGGCACTGGCGCGACTCTCAGGTCCACCTGGATCGAGTGGGCCTCCCCGACGCGCCGATACGCATCCTCCTGGTTCACGGCGCCGGCGGGAACAGTGATGCCTTCTGGCCCTACGCCGCACACTTCGCCTCGCTCGGTGCGTACGTCACCGTGCCGGACCTCCCCGGATACGGCATGACGGTGACGGAACATCCCGGGCGCATCCGTTACGACCATTGGCGCGAACTGCTGATCGGCCTGGTTCGCCGCGAGGACGACGATCGTCCACTGATTATCCTGGGCGCCAGCATGGGTGGACTTCTGGCCTACGACGCCGCCGCGGCCACCGGTCTCGCCACTCGCCTGATCGTTACGTGCCTTTTGGATCCCCGCGACCCGAACGTGCGAGCACAATTGACCTGGCACCCGTTGCTGGCACGGCTTGCCGGCCCCGGCTTGAAGCTGGTTCGGGGTCCATTGGCGAACCTGCGCGTGCCCATCCGATGGATTGCGGACATGCGGCACATCTCCAACGCGCCCGGGTTAGTGCGTGAGGTCATCAAGGATCGACGTGGCGGCGGAGGTCGCGTACCCCTGGGGTGGATCCGCAGCTACATGAAATCAACCCCTCTGGTCGAACCGGAGGACTTCACGGACACTCCCGTCCTCCTGCTTCACCCCGCGGAGGACCTGTGGACCCCGCTGGAGATCAGCCGACCGTTCTTCGAACGCATCGGCGCCCAGAAGACCTGGCGACTGCTCGAGAACTGCGGACATTTCCCGGCGGAGGAACCTGGGTTCGAGCAGATGATGCGTGCCGTCCGTGATGAAATTCACAAGGTGTCGAACCAGGCGTAGCAATCTGGGTTAGTTGTCCCCCATGAGGCGTATTAAATGTATTTGCATTTAATTGTCGCACCGCTGTTCCCTGAATTCTCGCGGTTTCTACTGAACTTACTAATCAGTAGCTTTTTTCAAGGCGTATCTTAACTTCCATTTTTTGGCCCACAGTTAATCGCGTATTCATGTTGATTTTTGCATTCGCACATGCCTAATGTGAATCCTGACTAGTGCGGTTGCTTGGGCAGCCGCGAAATCATTCATTACATCGGGCGTTCATTCGGCGGGGGCTGAGGGCGCGATCCGATTCACCAGGGGGAGAGCCTTGAGATCAATCACGTCCTTAGTTCACGACGCCCATAGCAGGCGCCGAACCGCAATTATCATCACCGCATTGTTCTTGACGGCACTCGGCCCCCTCACGGTGGATAGCCTCGCGGAGTCCGGGTTGACCTTGTTGACCCTGGCCGGTGGTCTTCTGGTGCTCATCACCGTGGCACTGATCATGCGCGGCAGCGCGCTGGGAACAGCCAACCAACAGGACGATACCCCCCGTGAGCAACCGGGGCGGCATCAACCTGATCCTCTACCTCTCGCCGGTGATCTTCCTCAATATCGTCTTCCCGCTGGTCAGCCCCCAGATGGCCGCGGCGACGGTTGGAGGGGTGCAACTCACCTACGTCGTGCTGGCTTCTTCCATCACCGTCCCCTGGCTGGCTCAGGCTGCGTGCATGCCGTCGTACCGGGCCATCGGAGGGTTGATGGCCGAGCGCGACATGCAGAAGATCACTCGCCGCTTCTGTGAGGTGTGGCCCGCGATGTTCGCTCAGACCCTGCCTTTGGTTCTGGTCTTTGCGCTCCCGCTCTGGCTGGCCACCGGCTGGTCGCTCGAGGCCATGGTCGCCTACGTACTGCTGTGTGGTGCCCACGTTCTCTTCGTGCAGTCGCTCGTGCTGGCCAATGTGGGCGAACGCCGTGGTTTGTGGGCCATTGCCTGGGGAGCCTATGCGTTGTCCTTGGCGCTGGCTCCGACCGTGTGGATCCTCCCTCCGCTCCTGGCCGCGGCGACTCAGATCGTGGCTATGGGCCGCAACCTGACCCATGTTCGGGCCTTCGAGCGACTCGGCCAGCGCAATTTCGCGGTGGATGTTCTGCGCGGGCTCCTGCTCGGTGCGGTGCTGTGGGCAGACAAGTTCGTACTCTTCCTCGTCACGGACGGCACCTTCCAGGTGGTCGTGGTCTTCATGGCCATGCTCCTCGCGGTGCTCGCCTACAACTTCTACTTCGTGAACCTGGCTCCGCACGTTGATCACGCGGTGACCGGCCTGCACAAGGCCATCGAACACGAACCTCTTTCCGAAATGGCCTCGCGGTCCACCATGCTCAGCTACATCGTGGACCGCTCGGTGCTGCGCACCGGCGCGGTGGGAATGGTACTGACCCTGGCGGCGTCGTTGTTGCTGGGTGGATTGCAGCCCGAGAACGCGCTGCTGGCCGTGACCGTCTCCGTGGCCTCGTGGACATTCATGATGCTCACGCTGCTCAGCTACGAACTGGACTACATCGGCGAGAAGATCACCGCGCAGGCCCTCGGTGCCGCGCACCTGGTCGCCACCGGACTGGCCTTCGCCGTGCTGGGCACCACCGGTGCGTACGCGCTGCTCCTGCTGGTCGACCTCGCCCTGGTGGTTGCCGCCTGGGCCCTCTACAAGCGGCACTGGGCGCAGCCCGAGTACACGCTGTTCTGGCGTCACGCCACGTCCTGGTAAGCCCACCCACCACCGCGTCCGTTGTCTGCCCGCTCGCTTCGGGTAGTACGACGACGCCGCCCAGGCCGGGGAACGTCCGGCCCGACCGATCTGCTCTTGAGGAGCCTCCCCCATGTACCCCTTTGTTCGTTCTCTCGGTAAACACCGCGCCACCGGCCCTGCAACCGATCTCGTGCCCGCGCAGGAACAGGCGCAGAAGCACTACGAGGATGTGGACGTGGCCATCGTCATGGAATCCACGTACCCGTACCTCAAGGGTGGTGTCTCGGCGGTCGTCCACGACATCGTCACGGGCAACCCGGACCTGAGCTACGGCATCATCCACATTGCCTGGGACTCCAGTCAGCCGATGGAGGACCTGTACGGCATGCCGGAGAACGTGAAGTGGGTGCGCGTGATCTTCCTCAGCATGCAGGAGCACCGCCACGACTTCATGTCCGTGCGTCCCAAGGACCTGAACATGAACTCCGCTCAGCGAGCGCGGCTGTCGAACCGGTTGTTCGACGCCCTGTACGCGCTGTCCGAGCACCGGGACACCGAGCCGTTGTGGGAGCTGATCGACGAGGGCTTCAACGAGCGCACCCGCGAATACCCCCTGTGGGCGATCCTCGGTTCGCAGGAATTCATGCACGCGTTGACCGTGCGGATGCCGCAACTGAACATGTCCCTGTCCGAATCGTTCTGGACCCTGCGCGGCTTCTTCTCGCTGGCCTACGCGGTCCTTGGCGAGACCATGCCCCGGGCCCGGGTGTACCACGCACACACCACCGGATACGCCGCCCTGCTGGGTGCGGCAGCCGCTCGCGATCACGGGACGTCCTTCCTGCTCACCGAGCACAACCTCTACGTGCGCGACACCGTCAACACCCTGTTGGACCGCAACATGGCGCTGTCGATCACATCCAACGACTACCGGACCTTCGATGTCTCCCCCGAGCACCGCGCGTGGATGGCCTGGTGGATCGAGATGGGGCACTTCTGCTACCCCAGCGCGGAGGTCGTCACGTACCTCTACCCCACCGCGATCACCGAGGCCGCTGAGCTCGGGGCAGACATCGACAAATCCGTGGTGCTGCCCAACGGCATGATCATTGAGGAGTTCGAGGACAAGTACCACAAGCGCCAGGCCGCGGTGGAGCGGATTGCCGCCGATCCGAGCGAGCACACGTGGAAACTCGTGTACATCGCTCGCGTGGTGCCCATCAAGGGGCTGATGGATCTTCTGTCGAGCATGGATCTGCTCCGCAAGGCAGGGTTCCCCAACCTGCACCTGGACGTGCTGGGCCCCACGGAACACGTACCGGATTACTACGAGGCGTGCCTGGCCAAGATCGAGAGCCTTGGACTCCAGGACATGGTGACCATTCACGGCACCGTGAACGGCCGCGACATGCTAGATCAGTTCGATCTGTTGGTGCTGCCCAGCTACAACGAAGGTCAGCCCATCGTGGTTCTCGAGGCCATGGCCGCCGGCATCCCCACCGTGGGATCGAACGTGGGCGGCATGAGCCAGCTGGTCGGGGACGAGCTGAACACCAATGACGGCCGTACCTGGGGTGCGTGCGGTGAGCTGCTGTCCCCCGGTGATGTGGAGGCCATGGCCCACCAGATCCAGGCCGTGATCGGTGACGTGGACCGTTACCGTTCCTACTGCGTCAACGCTCGTGGCCGCGTGGAGGACTTCTTCCAGCTCCACGAGGTCATGTCCTCCTACAACAAGCTCTACCGGATGCTCGGGAACATGGGCGAGGAGCGCAACTTCGAGTACACCGCCGGTCAGTCGCTCATGGCCAGTGCCCAGGCTTCCGAGCGGGCTTCGTGAGTGAAGCTGTCGGAGTAGCGAGTGTCACCGGTGTAGCTGACGTCGAACCTGCTCCTGGAACGGGTGGAGTGGGCGCATGGATCCGCTACGGCTGGCCCATTAGTCCCGAGCAGATCGACTTCGCGGCCGAGCACTACCGAGTGGCCATCCTGCAGCCGTGGGAACTGGACGCGGCCGCTGAATTGAAGCAGCGCCGCCCGGATATGACCGTGCTCTGTTACAAGTGCCTGTCTTCCACCCGCAGCTACGAACCCGGCCCGATCTACAGTTCCGGAGTGTCCTATCCCGAGGCGCAGGATGCGTGGTTCGCCCAGCGGCTCAACGGCGAGCGGATCCAGTGGGCCCGCTACGAGGGGCACTGGCAAATGGCCGTGTGGTCCCCCGGGTATCGGCACCGTTGGGTCCAGAATGTCGTTGCCGAACTGACCGATTCACCCTTCGACGGCGTCATGGCCGACAACGACGTGTTCGACGACTATTACGGCCTGGACCTGCCCATCCAGGATGCCCAGACCATGGGGGATTTTCGCGATGGCGTGGGACAACTGGTGCACACGGCAGGGAAGGCGCTGAACGACGTCGGCAAGATCCTGGTGCCGAATATCGCCGAATCGCGCCGCCAGCCCGGGCGGTGGAACAGCCACGCGGCCTACGGCGGAGGTTTCGAGGAAGTGTGGCTGGGTTTCAGCCCAGTGGACCTTTTCGACCCGGAGACCACCGAGGCGCAGTTGCCGCAGGCTGACGGACCCGGCATCAGCATTCTTCGAGTGCCCACCGATGGCAATGATGACCACCCCAATTTCGAGTACGGCCTGGCTGCGTTCTGGATCTTCGGCGCGGGGCGCGGGGCCTATTCAGCCACCGCTCACGACGACTACAGCCGCACCCAGTACGTTGCCCAGCTCGACTGGGACCTGGGCGAACCGGTGCACGAACCGATGCGGCGCGGCCACACGTGGTGGCGCGAATTCACGCACGGCTGGGCCGGGGGGAATTTCAATTCCGACCGCCGACGACGCCGCCGCGTGCGGGCGCCCCACGGCATGGTCGACGCCCAGGGCCAACCGGTCGGCCCCCGTCTCGTGCTGCAGCCCCGCCGCGGTGTGGTGTTGCGGCGGGGCTGACCATGCAGTGGGCGGGTTCGGCAGGTTCCTGGCCTGCCACACGAACGTCACGTGGTGGCGTCCTTCCGGTTGAGGATCTGCGTGGTGAGCCACGTGATCAGAGTGACCGCGAGCGCGGACACGACCGCAACCATTGCCACGCTGCCGGGGGACATGGCCGCCGCGTTGAAGACTGTGGATTCACCACCCACAAGCGTGGTCCCGAGCTGGGTGGTGTACGTGGCCAGTGCATAGGGACTGGCGATCGCGGCAGGCACACCCACCATCAGGGCCACAGTGGAGGCCCCCGCTCCGACCAGTGCGATCGCCACCGGAGCTGCAAAGGATCGCAAGAAGGTGGAGAACGCGGACTGCAAGGCGACCACTGGGATGCAGCCGACCACGATCAGTAATGAACCGAGCCAGTATGTGCCGGGCAACCACCCCGGAATCTGGAAGGCGAGCTTCCCCAGCAACAGCACGGTCAGCAACATGACCACCTGCATGGCCGCTGTCAGTGTGGAAATCGCCACGACCTTGGACAACACCACCTGTTGAGTGGGCACGGACTGGGACATCAACGCATTCCAGTTCCCGTTCCGGTGTTCGGGCCGCCAGACCAGCGACGCGAGGATTCCGACACCGATCGGCAACAGGGCCATTCCGTAAAATCCGATGGAACGGATCCACAGGGTGTGCCAACCGTCCTGGAACTCGCCTCCGCTCGACAGGGTGCTCAGGGAACCTGACAACACCGCCATCACGGGGAGCAGCACCACGACGAGCCAGCTGAGTGATCCCTTGAGTTTCATGAATTCTGTCTGGATGACGTTCATTGCTACGGCTCCTGATGGTCGAATCGAGAGGTGATGGCCAGAAATGCTCCCGCGCCGATCACGGTTAGGGCGATGATGCTGAGAACGGGCATGTCGAAGTAGACCAAGTCCGCACCCACGTAATCGGCGGGCTGGGCCAAGGCGTAGTAGCCCCACGGAGTCAGGTGCGAAATCCATGCGGGGAAGGCCGATCCGAACACTGCGAGGAACAGTCCTCCCACGCCGATCCCCAGGCACACCAGCTGATTCTCGATCACGGCCGAGATCAGCACGTGTGCTGCGAGCACCACCAGATTGATGAGCGAGACCGACACCGTGTAGGACAGCCACAATCCGGTGGGGAAGGCGGTCACACCGGCCAGCAGTCCCACACCGGCGATCCATGCGCTTTGAAGCACCGTTGCCGCAATGACCAGCGATCCGAGGGCCAAGAACTTGGCGCGACACAGCTGGCCTGGGGTGGTCCCTGATCCGGCTGACAACAACCACCCTTTCCCGCGGTGTTCGACCTCCACCAAGCGACTGGCCATGACCGACAGAAGAATGGGATAGATCATGGTGATCGCGAAGCTCATGCTGGCCAGCATCAGCTTCCAGGGGAAGCTGTCTCCCTGCGCATCCGCGCTGAATGCACCGGAGGCAAGCGCTCTGAACAGGGTCAAACCCGTCACTCCGATGAGCATGATCAGCGGCAGGACCAGGACCTTCAAATGTCGCATCTTGGCGAACTCATTGGCCACCAGTGCCCCCAGCGTTTGCTTGCTCGATGACGTGGTTGTGGCCGCTTCGGAGAAGGTTGCGGTGCTCATAGTCCCCCCTGATGAGTCAGGTTCCTGAAGAGGTCTTCCAGGTTCTGTTCTTCTCTCCTGACATCGAAGACATCGATGTCCTGCCGGACCAAGGTGGCCACGGCCTGAGCGGTTCCGGCGTCGTCCATGTTGGAGATCCGCACGGTTTCGGCCGGGCCGGATTCCGTGGAAGTCAGCTGGACTTCACTGGAATGCTGCACCCCAGCGGAATGGGCCAACAGCTCTCGTGCTTTCCTGGGCTGGGAGCAACGCACCAGAAGATTGGGGATCGTCGAGGCAAACAGTTCTTCGCGGCTGCTCTGGAAGATCATCCGACCGTTGCTCAGAATGCCCAGGTGCGTTGCCGTCTTGTCGATCTCGCCCAGCAAATGAGAGGACACCATCACGGTCACGCCCGCTTGGGACAGGTCATGGAGCAACCCACGGATTTCGTCGATACCCGCGGGATCCAGGCCGTTGGTGGGTTCGTCCAGGATGAGCAGTGATGGTTCTTTCGCCAGAGCCATGGCAATGCCCAGGCGCTGTTTCATACCCAGGGAGTAGTTCTTGACCTTCTTGTCCATTTGCTTCTCGAGCTTCACAGCGTGAATAGCCCGGTCGATCTGCAGACTGCTCAAGTCCGACAACCGCTCCACGATGGCCATGTTCTCCCGACCGGTCAGGTGGCTGTATCCGGGTGGGTTCTCGATTAGGGAACCGATGTGCCCAAGCAGACCCCGCCTGGTGCCGCGAGTCATCGGTTGACCCATGATGTTGATCGACCCCGCCGAGGGTTGAATCAGGTTAAGCAACATTTTCATGGTGGTGGACTTGCCCGATCCGTTGGGACCGAGAAATCCGTACACGCTCCCCGCGGGAACCCTCAGATCGAGGTTCTCCACGACAGCGCGGTCACCGTAGTTCTTACTGAGTTGATCCGTTTCCACTAGATAAGTCATGCCTCTACGGTGCGCCACCTGGGCATTCGTGCGGATCTACCCACAGGCCTATCTTGAGCTATGCCTTAAGGCATAGCTGCGCCCCTCCGGGCCGGCCACGCTAGATCTATGTCGCTAAATACCGACCACACCGGTCTCGTAAGCGACCACCACGGCTTGCACACGATCTCGGACCTGCAACTTATCCAGGACGTGCCCGACATGTACCTTGACGGTCCCCTCACTCAGGACGAGCTCGACGGCGATTTCCGCGTTGGACAGCCCCTTGGCCATGTGTTGCAGGACCTCGAGTTCACGCGGCGTCAGTCGTTGAATCCGAGCATCCGCACGCATCTCGGTGCCGCGGGGTGGCGTGAAGTGTCCCAGGAGACGTTTGGTCATTACCGGGGAAATCACGGCGTCGCCGCGGTTCACGTGTCGGATGGCGGCAACCAGTTCCTCCATCGGGCAGTCCTTCAGGAGGAACCCACTGGCCCCGGCCTGGAGCGCGTCGTAGGCGTACTCGTCCAGATCGAAGGTAGTCAGAATCAGAACACGGGGAGCCTCTATCCCCGCTCCGGAACCGAACCGTTCCTGGATCTGCCTCGTCGCTTCCACCCCGTCCATCTCGGGCATGCGGATGTCCATGAGCACCACGTCCACCGGTGTGGTTTCCAGAACGGTCAGCGCCTCACGACCGTTACGAGCCTCGGCCACGACATCCAGATCTTCATGGGCGCTCAACGCCATACTCATCCCCATGCGGATCATTTCTTGATCGTCCACGAGCGCGAGCCGAATAGTCATTGCTGATCTCCTACCGGGATCCACGCATGAACGCGGAATCCCCCATCCGTGGCGTATCCGGTTTCCAGCGTGCCACCGTATGCGCTGACGCGCTCCCGCATCCCGATCAGCCCGTGCCCGCGGGAATCACGGCTCTGGCCAGGGGCACCTCGGCCGCCGTCGTCAACGACATGAACGTCCACGGAATCCCGATCGAAGGTCAATTCAACCACCGCGGTGCTGCCCTGTCCCGCGTGCTTGCGGGTATTGGTGAGCGCTTCTTGGATAACCCGGTACACGGTCAGTTCCACGCCCGACGCCAATGCCCCGCGTTGACCGGAGGTCCGGAAATCCACCGAAATACCTGTCCTGCGCGTGCGCGCGACGAGTTCTTCGAGCTGGTCGATGCCGGGTTGTGGGGCGTTACCGCCAGTGTCCTCGGAGCGCAGGAACCCGAGCATGGACCGCATTTCTGTCAGCGCACCACTGCTGGTGTCTCTAACCATGGTCATGGCCTGTTGAGCGCGTTCGGGATCGGAATGAACCGACGCGATGGCGCCGTCGGACAAGGCCACCACGCTTCCCAGGTTGTGGGACACCACGTCGTGAATCTCTCGGGCAATACGGTTGCGCTCCTCCGCAAGAAGCATTCGTTCTTTGGCCGCTTGTTCCCGCTCCAGGTCCAGAGCCCGCTGCTCCAGACTGTTCACATACTGCCGCCTGACTTTCAGCACGATGCTCCACGTCCAGGCCAGAACCACCAGTGCGATCAGAACACCCACATCGCCCACATTGATATACCCGGACCGCAGCGACTCTTGCGTGGCCACGACCACCCAGACAACCGAGGCCAGCAGCGCCGGCACCGTGAAGTACCAAGCGAATCGGAGGGTCAGGCTGCACAGCGTCAGTAACACCATGATGTCCGCCACCAGGACATCGATGCCCAACGACAACTGCACGAAGGCGGTTGCGGCCGTCAGCACGAAGACAGCTACCGGCCAGCGGTGACGGAACAGGAAGGGGACACACAGCGCCGCAAAAATCACCAGTCCGATCACGGCCGGCAGCTCCCGCGGCAAAGCTCCAAGTCCGATGGGCAGGTTGTAGAGAAAGACAGCCACGACGATCACGAGGCCCAGGATTCTGGTTCGTCTGGAGGGAGATTGGCGCTCCGACCCAGCGGGGCGTCGTCCGGGTGCGGTCTCGGCATGCAGAGCGGTGCGTGCTGGCTCCATGGTTTCCACGCTACAACGCTGCCCCGCGACGGCCTGTGATGGAATCGACTCATGACTCATCAGCACCGCCAGCGCCCGTTCGCCCAGGTCGATGTCTTCTCCCGCGAGCCCTACATGGGCAATCCAGTTGCGGTCGTGCTCGACGGCACGGACCTCAGCGACCAGGAGATGGCCCGGTTCGCGCGCTGGACCAATCTGTCCGAAACCACGTTCGTCCTCCCGGCCTCCTCTCCGAACGCCGACTACCGGCTGCGCATCTGGACTCCCGGCGGTGAACTCCCCTTCGCGGGTCACCCCACGCTCGGCTCGGCCCACGCGTGGCTCGAGGCGGGCAATACCCCCCGCTCCAGCGAGGTCATCGTGCAGGAATGCGCCGCCGGTCTGGTCGAGATCCGTCCCACCGACGACGGCGCTCTGACCTTCGCCGCGCCACCCACCTCGCGCTCGGGAAGCTTCGATCCCGCCATGCTGGAGCAGGTCGCTGCGGGGCTGGGCCTGGATGACGAGGAGATCGTTGCCCATCAGTGGGTCGACAACGGTCCGGGTTGGGCGGCTGTCCTGCTGCCCACCGCAGAGGATGTCCTGGCCATCGAACCGGATTACCCGGCGCTGGGGAATTACAAGATCGGCGTAGTGGGTCCCTATCCGGAAGACAGCCCGCAACAGTTCGAGGTCCGGGCGTTCGTGACCGGCACCGGCGGGCACGAAGACCCCGTCACGGGTAGTCTCAACGCGAGCCTGGCGCAGTGGCTCATGAGGACCGGCCACGCGGCGTCGTCGTACGTCGCTCAGCAGGGCACGGCCATGGGGCGTCGCGGGCGCGTGACCGTCACCTCGGATGCCCATAAAAATGTCTGGGTGGGCGGGCACTGCACCACGTGCATCAGCGGATCGGTGCTCCTATGACCGGCGGACAAAGTACAACGAACGAGACACAATTGGACCTGATCTTCGACGGCCGCTGCGGCTTCTGCACCCGCGCCGTGGGCTGGGCCCGAAAACTCGACCGACACGGGTGCATCAACACGCACGCGTATCAGGAACGGGGCGTGTTGGAACGATTCGACCTCACCGAATCACAAGCCGACGCGGCGGTCTGGGCGGTCGTCGGCGAGCGACAAACGGCCGGTGCAGCCGCCGTGGCCGACACCCTGGACGCAGCCCTCGGCACACGGGTTTTCGGCAGGCTCTACCGCATCCCACCGGTGCGAATACTTCAGGACCGTGTGTACCAATGGGTCGCGGATCACCGAGGAAAGTTCCCCGGTGTCACACCGTGGTGCGAGCAGCACCCGGAAAACTGCGAGCCCAGAACTACGTAATTACAAGAATCTCCGCAGCTCGCGAGCGGCAGCTTGGGGGTCCGTGGCGTCCGTGACCGCTCGGACCACGACGATGCGTGATGCGCCGGTCTCGAGCACGGACGGCAACCGCTCGGCGTCGATGCCACCAATCGCAAAGAACGGCTTGTCCCCCGCATGCTCAGCTGCGTACTTCGGTAGCTCCAGTCCCACGGCGGCGCGGCCGGGCTTGGTGGGCGTTTCCCACACGGGACCTGTGCAGAAGTAGTCCAGCCCCTCATCCGCAATGGCACCGTCCACTTGCTCACGGGACAGGCACGAGCGGCCAATGATCACGTCATTGCCCAGCAGCTGGCGCGCCTGCGGAGTAGTGAGATCGCCCTGACCCACGTGGAAAACGTCCGCGCCGGTGAGCATGGCGACATCCGCGCGGTCGTTGACCGCAAACAGTTTCCCGTGTTCTCGCGCAACATCCGCGAGCACCTCGATGGCTTCGATTTCTGCCGCGGCCTCGAGTTTCTTGTCCCGCAATTGAATGATGTCCACGCCGCCCTCGTAGGCCGCGTGCAGGAATTCCCGCAGGTCACCCCGCTCTTTTCGCGCCGTGACACACACGTACAACTTGGCGTTCGCGAACGCGTCACGCCGGCGGGCACCCTGATTCTGTTGCTCACTCATGTGGCCATGGTGCCACGGGTCACGGTTACACTGGGATGTACCGG
Source organism: Kocuria atrinae (assembly GCF_039531425.1). NCBI lineage: Bacteria > Bacillati > Actinomycetota > Actinomycetes > Micrococcales > Micrococcaceae > Kocuria > Kocuria atrinae. The sequence goes on along the minus strand of NZ_BAAAQA010000016.1, from coordinate 44,695 downwards.
TCACACGACCGGTAGTTCCACGGGAGTCCGCATCTGTTGCCTTGGCAACCACCGCAGCGGGCTGAGAGGGCGTGAGCCGCCGACCGGAAACCTGATGCGGATCATGCCGCCGGAGGGAGTGATGTGGCACTTATGCCACCCGTACATCACCACAGTGCGCCACAGCATGCAGTGGTTGCGGGCGCCGGCTTGATCGGCCTGGCGACCGCCTTCGAATTACGACGCCGCGGTGTGGCCGTCACGCTTGCAGACCCGCGGCCCGCTTCGGGAGCCACCCACGCAGCCGCGGGCATGCTCGCCCCGATCGCCGAAACCCAGTACGGGCAGGAAAGCCTGTACCCCCTCATGACTGCCTCGGCTGTGGAGTACCCCGCGTTCATCGAACGGGTGTCCGCGGCATCGGGGCTCCCCAGCGGATATCGAACCGAAGAGACCCTGGTGGTGGGCGTGGACACCGCGGATGCTCACAGTCTCAAGGACCTTGCCGTCCATCAGCGGGCCGCGGGCATGCATGTGGAGGACATCACCTCGCGTCAGGCCCGGAAACTCGAACCCGCCCTTGCCCCGCATTTCGCCGGTGCCATCAGGGTGCCCACGGATCACCAGGTGGATCCCCGGCTACTCGCAGCGTCCCTGATAGAAGCTCTAGACGCGCCCAGCATCGACACTCTGCACGGCGCCATTGACCCCGGCCCCGCGCACTGGTTCCACGCCAAGGTCGAACGAGTTCTCTCCACGCGTGGCTCCGATCCCCGGGTGACGGGAGTGCTCCTGGACGGGGGCGAAAAAGTCGAGAGTGACGCGGTCATCCTGGCCACCGGGCTGAATGCCGGCGATACGGGACAGTTGCCCACGGACCTGAACCTGCGGCTGCGCCCGGTGTACGGCGATATTTTGCGGCTGCGCGTACCCGATTCGTTACTGCTCCCCGGCGAGGAACACCTGATCACGCGGACTGTACGCGGACAAGTCAACGGGCGGCCGGTCTATCTGGTACCCCGCTCGGACCGCACGCTGGTGCTCGGCGCGACGAGCCGCGAGGACGGCCGCGACTCCGTGCTCGCCGGCGGGGTGCATCAGTTGTTGCGGGATGCGCGAGCGATTCTGCCCGCCGTGGACGACTGCGATGTGCTGGAAATGCTCGCCCGCGCCCGCCCCGGAACGCCCGACGATCTGCCCTACATGGGTCTGTGCTCCGTGACCGGACTGGTCATCAGCACCGGCCACTTCCGACACGGCATCCTGCTGACTCCCGTGGCCGCCCGGCTGGCCGCAGAACTGGCGACCGGCACCACGGACCCCGCCGTCAGCCACGAGCACGACAAAGATTTCTTGACCTCGACCGATCCCGCGCGGCATTCTCCCGCGCACCCCGAGATGTAGCAGGTGAACACCATGAATACCGCGCCCCACGACACCATCCAGGTGAATGGGAACCCCGTACCGCTGACCGAAGGCCTGTCCGTTGCCGATGCCGTGGCCGATCTGACCGGCCGTGAAATTACCGCGGCCGGCCGCGCGGCTGACGGCAAGCCGCTGGGTATCGCCGTGGCGCTGGACCACGCGGTCATCCCGCGTTCCCGCTGGGCTGACACGTTGCTTGAGGCCAACCAGACCGTAGAAATCGTCACCGCAGTGCAGGGAGGCTGACATGACCACCGACGAGTTGATCATCGACGGCGTCCCCCTCGGCTCCCGGCTCATCATGGGCACCGGCGGACTCACCGACCTAGCCATGTTGGAGCGCGCGCTCCTCGCATCCGGTACCGAGCTGACCACGGTGGCGGTGCGGCGGTACTCACCGGGATGGGGTTTGGGCTCCGGTGGTGGCCAGGCTGTTCGCAACGGGAGCGAAGTGGACGATGGCGCAGCGGCGTCGTCACCCCGGGACAGCCTCTACGGCATCCTGCACCGCAACGACATCAGGGTGCTGCCCAATACCGCCGGTTGCTACACCGCGCGTGACGCGCTGCTGACCGCCGAGCTGGGCCGGGAGGCGCTGGAAACCGACTGGGTCAAGCTGGAAGTCATCGCGGACGAGGACACGCTGCTCCCGGACGGTGTTGAACTACTCGACGCCACCGAACAGCTCGTCGCGCGAGGCTTCAAAGTGTTCGCGTACACCTCCGATGACCCCGTTCTGGCACTGCACCTCGAACAGGCCGGGGCCACGGCGGTCATGCCGCTGGGCGCACCGATCGGCACGGGGCTGGGCATTTTGAACCCGCACAACATTGAGCTCATCGCCTCTCGAGCGAGCGTTCCCGTGGTGTTGGACGCGGGTATTGGCACGGCCTCTGAGGCCGCACTGGCCATGGAACTCGGATGCGACGCGGTACTGCTCGCCTCCGCCGTGACCCGCGCGCAGAACCCCGTGAACATGGCCCAGGCCATGCGATACGCAGTGGAGGCCGGACGGCTGGCGCGTGGCGCGGGCAGAATCGCACGCCGCGCGCATGCCGTGGCATCCTCACCGATGGCCGGACGAATCGGAACTAGTGGCGCCCCTTCGGGATCGGAAGCCGCACGAGATGACATTCCACGCGGGGACTGGCCCGCGCCGTCCTCGGGGCAGGGTCCTTTACGGGTGGATTCGTCGGCACCGTCAGCTTCACCCACCTCGTCACCATCGGAGTCGCACGTCTCATGACCGCCGCTTCTTCTTTCCCGCCCCTCGTCGAGCCCGCACCGGAGCTCAGCCACGAAGAACTCGAACGCTACTCGCGCCACCTCACGCTTCCGCAACTCGGGGTGGAGGGCCAACGTCGCCTCAAGAACGCTCGCGTGCTGGTCATCGGGGCCGGCGGTCTGGGAGCCCCGGCACTGCAGTACCTGGCGGCCGCGGGTGTCGGAACCATCGGCGTGGTTGATGACGACGTGGTCTCCGTGTCCAACCTGCAACGCCAGGTGGTGCACGGGATGGCGGACATCGGCCGCCCCAAAGTGGATTCCGCCGCCGACGCAGTTGCCCGCCTCAATCCGCTGGTCACCGTCAAAACGCACGGCGAGCGCCTGACCACCGACAACGCCCTGGAGATCTTCTCCGGGTACGACCTGGTCATGGATGGCGCGGATAATTTCGGCACGCGGTACCTCGTGTCCGATGCAGCCGAGCTCGTGGGAATTCCGGTCGTGTGGGGATCCATCCTGCGCTTCGACGGCCAGGTCTCGGTGTTCTGGTCCGGCCACGGCCCGGTCTATCGCGACCTCTTCTCGGAGGCGCCGGCACCCGGTCAGGTTCCCTCCTGTGCGGAAGGCGGCGTGCTCGGCATGCTCCCGGCCACTATCGGGTCGGTCATGGTCACCGAGGCGCTCAAACTCATCACCGGTATCGGCCGCCCGCTGGTGGGTCGCGTACTCATCCACGACGCCCTCGCCCAGACCTGGCGCGAGCTCTCCATCCTGCCGGATCCCGACCGCCTGCCGGTCACCGACCTCTCGCAAGTCGCCGTGGCGTGCGGTCTCCCCACCGCCGACGACGCCGCTCCTGCCAGCCACGAAACCCTCACCGCTTCCGAGCTTGCCGGGTTGCTGACCGCCCGTTCACTGGGCGAAACGTCCTTCACATTGATTGATGTGCGTGACGACTGGGAGCGGGAGCTGGTCTCCATCCCGGGCTCCGTGCAGGTCCCCTTGCAGGAGATCCTGGACCGTGGTGTGTCAGCCCTGCCGGATTCGGTGGAGGGCAATGTGGTGCTGCATTGTAAGGCCGGAGTGCGCTCCGCCCAGGCACTCGGTGCGTTGCGCGGAGACTATGCACTGCGGGAGGACACGGTGAAGCATCTGGACGGTGGTGTTCTCGCTTGGGTCGACCAGGTGGACCCCTCGCTGCCCCGGTACTAGGTGCACTGAATTTTCGTGTGATGCAATTGCCGATTTCGGGCACGGATTCTGCACATACATCCCCTGAGACTACGCGGCTGCTTTCCCCCATGCGGGAGCGCCTCACGGGCTGGCCGTATCCCTGAGGAGAGATCGTGCCTAACACTGAAGTTGCTGCCCCTCGCGTCTACGTGGTCACCGGAGCTGGATCCGGCATCGGTCAGGCCACCGCCGCTCAGCTCATCGAAGAAGGCCACCGGGTCATTGGCGTTGACCTCAAGAACACGGAAGTCGTCGCGGACCTTTCTACCGAAGAGGGCATCGCCGGCGTGGTTGAAGAGGTCTCCCAGCTGACCTCCGTGGTGGACGGCGTGGTCGCCAACGCTGGCACCTCGCTACAGGCTCCCCTGGACTTGCCCATCAACTACTTCGGTGCGGTGGGCACGGTCGAAGGGTTGCTTCCCCTGCTCAACAACTCCGATGCGCCCCGCGTGTGCATCACCGGGAGCGCTGCCTCGCTGCACCCCGCCAACGATGAACTCATGGACGCCATGCTCAATGGCGACCGCGCAACCGCTGCAGCCATCGGTGAGCCGTTGGTCGCTGCCGGTGGAATGGCCGGTTACCTCAACTACTCGTCCTCCAAGCAGGCAGTGGCTCGCTGGGTCCGCCGCAACGCAACCACCGAACGGTTCGCCGGCGCAGGTATCGCACTCAATGCCGTGGCTCCCGGTGTGGTCATCACGCCCATGACCGGGCAGCTCTTCGCTACCGAAGAGGGGCGCCAGCAGATGGAGCAGGGTATGCCCTCTCCCCTGAACGGCCCCGCCCGTGCCGAGGACATTGCCGCCGCCATCTGCTTCCTGTCCTCGACCGCAGTGGGCAAGGTCACCGTTCAGGTGCTGTTCGTGGACTCCGGCTACGACGCCCTGACCCGAGGGGATTCCTCCTGGTGACCCGGTTTGGACCTCTAACCGCCCCGATCAGCCCAGCAGGATCACATCCAGGGTGCGGGGGCCGTGGACGCCTTCCACGCGTTCCAGCTCAATGTCCGAGGTTGCGGACGGGCCGGAAATCATGGTGGTGGGCGCGGTGGGTTCCACGCGGGCCATGGCCTCCGGAATCAGTTCCACGATTGAATCCAGGGGCACGATGCAGATGTGGTGATCCGGAACCAACGTGATCGCGCGACGCCCCTCGTCCGGCCTGCCGGACAGGAAAATCGTGCCCGTCTGTGCGCAGGACACCGTGGAGGATGTCACCACCGCGTCCACCTGGTTCAGTTCGCGCACGACCAACGCTGAAGCCTTACGACCATCATTGGGATCCACAATCGCGCGGCGCGCTGCCGTGTCTTCCGGCAGGAATGCGGTGTCGAATCCCTCCGGAATCACGTAGCGAGCAGAGGTGCCCAACTGGGTGGCGATCCGCTCGGCCACGGTCTCTGCCGTTTCGTGGAACACATTGGCCTTGTAATCGACCAGTCGGTCCTCGAGCATCTCCACGATCTCCTCGCGGGACAGCTCCGAGGTCTTCCGGTACGCACGCGGAGTTTCCGGCACCTCCGGCGAATCGGCCAGCGCGCCGCGGATGCGGGCGAGAATCTCAGTTTTGGCGTCCGCGGTCATCGCTGCGCTCCGTCCTGGTCGTTGTTGGCGATGGTGGACTGATCCGGTTCAGCCGCAGGCTGATCTGCGCCGTCCTCGGCAGCCGAGGGTGCGGGCCCGACGCCGTCCTGGGCCAGGCGCTGCTCGGTCTCACCCTCGTGCTTCTTCCACCAGTTGCGGAAGGACTGCTTGGGCGGTTCGGGGATGTCACGCTGAGCCGTCCAGCCACCCACCATGCCGGGCAACCAGCTAATCGCGTGATCACGGCCGGCGACCACACGGCCCAGCGGCAATCCCTTTTCGGCCAAGGACATGCGTTTGCCCGAAGACATCACGAAGGAGGCGCCCTTCATCATGGCGTCCATTTGGGTGGGGACCTTCTTGGCCGGCGCGGACTTAGAGATCTTCCGCCCGGCGGATCGCACGGATGCCGCAACATCATTCGCGGCATCGCGCACGGCATCCCCACGAGAACGCGAGCCGGGGTCGGTCCGTTCGGAGTCCGCGTCACCCGTGAGGACTTTCTCCGAACGCCAGTTGTCCGCGGACTCCGTTGCGGGGTCGTGCGAAACGGGAGCCGGAGCGGCGTCGTCCTGGGTGCGTTCGCCGTGCTTGGTACGAATGTCTTCGTCGCGCAGGTGCACCAGGATGTCCGGGATATTGATCTTGACCGGGCACACCTGGTAGCAAGCCCCACACAGTGAGGAAGCGTACGGAAGCGACGCGTTTTCCTCGGACGTGATGCCCGTGAGCTGTGGCGAAAGAATGGCTCCGATGGGGCCGGGGTACGTGGAGCCGTACGCGTGACCGCCGGCATGCTCGTACACCGGGCACACGTTGAGGCAGGCGGAGCAGCGGATGCAGTGCAGTGCGGAACGCCCGTCCGGGTCAGACAGCACTGCCGAACGGCCGTTGTCGAGCAGGACAACGTGGAAGTTCTGCGGCCCGTCTCCCGGCGTGACGCCCGTCCACAGCGAGGTGTAGGGGTTCATCCGCTCGCCGGTCGAAGAGCGCGGCAGCAGCTGGAAGAACACTTCGAGGTCCTCGTACGAGGGCAGCAGCTTCTCGATGCCCATCACCGTGATCAGGGTGTCCGGCAGGGTCAGGCACATGCGACCGTTGCCCTCGGACTCGACCACGGACAGTGTGCCGGTATCGGCAATGCCGAAGTTCGCACCGGAGATCGCCACGCGCGTGGTCAGGAACTTCTCGCGCAGGTGCTGGCGTGCGGCCTCCGCAAGCACGCGCGGTTCGCTGGTGAGCTCGTCCGTGGTCTCGGGCATTTCGCGGCGGAAGATTTCGCGGATCTCCTCGCGGTTCTTGTGGATGGCAGGCACCAGGATGTGCGAGGGCTTGTCACGGCCCAGCTGCACGATCAGCTCCGCGAGGTCGGTCTCGGTTGCGGTGATGCCGTGTTCCTCGAGGTGGGCGTCCAAGCCGATTTCCTGGGTGGCCATCGACTTGACCTTGATGACGTCCTTGGAGCCGGTGTCCTGCACCAACTCCCTGACGATCCGGTTGGCCTCATCCGCGTCACGTGCCCAGTGGACCACACCGCCGCGTGCAGTCACGTTCTGCTCGAAGGCCTCGAGCAGTTCGGGCAGGTTGGCCATGACGCGTTCCTTGATGGCCGAGCCCGCATCGCGCAATTGCTGCCAATCGGGGACCTCCCCCACCACGTTGGCGCGCTTGCCACGAATGGTGTGCGTAGCGTGCCGGATGTTCGCACGCATCTGGTCGTTCTTCAGTTCTTCCTTGGCGGCCTGGGGGAAGGCAACCTGTGCGTGCAGGTTGCCCTGCCCGTGCACGGGTCGCACCGCGGGCATGCCCAGATTGGTGATCCTCATCGGTTACCTCCAGCGTTCGACGCCGTCCGCGCACCCTGCGCGGGAATGGACAGTTCTACGGGCCCCTCCACCGTGAGGGGGTTCTCCTTGGTCGAGGCCAGGATTTCCACGAAGTGCACCGTGCGCACGGGCGCCTTTCGCTTGGAGGCGGCACCGCCCAGGTGCAGCAGGCAGGATGCGTCACCGCCGGTGCACAGGGAGGAACCCGACGCTTCGATGTTGCGCAGCTTGGCGTCCGCCATGGCCCCGGAAACATCCGGGTTCTTGAAGGAAAAGGTGCCACCGAATCCGCAGCATTCCTCGGCGTCCGGAAGTTCGCGGTAGTCGATACCACCCACGGACTTCACCAGGTCTTTCTGCCGGTCCCCCAGGTTCAGCAGGCGCATGCCGTGGCACGAGGGGTGGTAGGTCACGGTTTCGGGGAACCATGACCCCAGCTGCTCGGCCGCGTTGGTCACGCCCAGCACGTCGATCAACAATTCGGACAGCTCATAGGTGTTGGCGGCAACGTCCGCGGCCTGTTCCGCCAACTGATTATCGCCGCATTTGCGCGCGACCATTGGCTGCTGATGGCCCAGCGACGCGACGCACGAGCCGGAAGGCGCCACGGCTACGTCGTACTCAACCTCGGTGAAGGCCTTGACGTGATTGCGGATCACCGGCATGGCGTCATCGAAGTAGCCGCTGTTCACATGCATCTGCGAGCAGCAACCCTGTCCTTGGGGGAACACCACTTCGTGGCCGAGCCGCTCCAGAACTCGCACGGTGGCCAGAGCGACCTTGGGATACATGGCGTCCACTATGCACGTGGCAAACAGTGCGATTCTCACAACTTGATCTCCGAAACTCGAGGCTCCTGTGGTCTGACCATGCTAGGTGAGTGAAGATGATCACACAAGCAAGCCCCCTCCCTGATCACGTCTGCGCACCCATGAAGTGACTGTTCAGTGTGACGGGCATCATGTATGATTCGTGGTCTGACCATAGTGGTCCGACCATACGAGCGGACCGACCGGAGCGCACAGGAGACAGCGTGACCACATTTACCGCCATGACCGACGCCGTGGGTGGCAGTGTCGGACTTTCAGCCCTGGTGGGCTGCATTCCTTTGCTCACGTTCTTCGTGATGCTGCTGGCGTTCAAGACCAGCGCCCACGTTGCTGGCCTCACAGCGTTGGGCGCCGCGCTGCTCGTGGCGATATTCGGTTTCAACATGCCCGCACAGCTGGCCGCGTTGAGCGCTACACAGGGTGCCGTCTACGGACTGTTCCCCATTGTGTGGATCGTGGTCATGGCGCTGTGGTTTTACCAGGTCACCGTGTTGTCCGGGCGCTTCGAGGATCTGCGCACCATTTTCGACACCATCGGCGGCGGTGATCTGCGCATTCAGGCCATGTTGATCGCCTTCTGCTTCGGCGGTCTCTTGGAAGCCCTCGCAGGCTTCGGCGCGCCCGTGGCCATTACCGCGACCATGATCCTGGCGCTGGGCCTCAAGCCTCTCAAGACCGCGACCGTGGTGCTGATCGCCAATACCGCCCCCGTTGCCTTCGGAGCGATCGCCATTCCCATCACTACCGCCGGCGTGCTCACTGGCCTGGATCCGGCGCATATCGGCGCCGTGGTCGGTCACCAGGCACCGTTCTTCGCGTTCGTGGTCCCCTTCTTCCTGCTCATGATTGTCGACGGCGTTCGGGGCCTCAAGCAGGCCTGGCCCGCCGCATTGGCCGTTGGCAGCACCTTCGCGATTGCCCAGTGGTGGTGCGCCACGCACTTCTCCTACGAGCTCACGGACGTCGTGGCATCCTTGGCCGGCCTGGCCGCCGCCGTGATCCTCATGCGCTTCTGGAAGCCCAAGGGCACCGAAGAGGTCCGCGCGGATCTGGGCATCGAACGCCCGCAGAGCGTAGAGGGCCTTACCCCGGTGCGCGCCTGGATGGCCGTTCTGCCCTACATCCTGGTGGTCGTGGTCTTCGGTATCGCCAAGCTCTGGACCTGGGGGGTCAATGTTCCGCAGGCCCTGGCCGCCACCGACATCAAGATCCCGTGGCCCGGCCTGCACGGCCACTTGCTGAACTCGGCGGGTGAACCCATTTCCGGTTCGGTATACAACTTCCAGTGGCTCTCCAGCCCGGGCACGCTGTTGCTCATTTCCGGCTTGCTGGTCGCCATCATCTACTCGGTGTTCAACCACCACGGACGTTTCAAGCTCACCGTGGGCAACGCGATTGCCGAGATCGGGCGCAGCGCGTGGAAGATGCGTTTCTCCGCGCTGACCATTGCCTCCGTGTTGGCACTGGCCTACGTCATGAACTTCTCCGGCCAGACCATCTCCATCGGCACGTTCGTGGCAGGCCTGGGCGCGGCATTCGCCTTCTTCTCCCCCGTGCTGGGCTGGGTGGGCACGGCCGTGACCGGTTCGGACACCTCCGCCAACGCGCTGTTCGCCAACCTGCAGAAGACCGCGGCCCTGGAATCCGGACTGGATCCCTACCTGATGACCGCCGCCAACACCTCCGGTGGCGTGGTGGGCAAGATGATCTCGCCGCAGTCCCTGGCCATTGCCGCTACCGCGGTGAGCATGCAGGGGCAGGAGTCCAAGATCTTCCGTTCGGTGGTTCCCTGGTCCATCGGCATGCTGATCGTGCTGTGTGGATTGGTGTTCCTGCAGTCCAACGTGCTCGCTTGGATGCTTCCCGCCGCATAGACTTGGCAATGCATAAACCGCCCGCCACTCGTGCATCACGGGTGCCGGGCGGTTTACTTTCAACAACCCGCAGGAGGACCGCATGGTTGCCACCCCCGCCTACACGGTGGTGCTGAACTGGCTCGAGGAGCAGCTGCGCCACGGGAAGATCCGCGTGGGTGACAAGCTGCCTGCGGAACGAGCCCTCGCCGAGCATTTCGGTATTTCCCGCGCCTCGGTGCGCGAGGCCATCCGCATTCTAGACGCCATGGGCTTGGTCCGCTCGTCCACCGGATCGGGTCCGCAAGCTGGTGCCACGGTGATCTCCGAGGCTTCTGCCGCTCTCGGATGGGCGTTGCGCATGCACATCGCCACCCAGGCCCTTCCGGTCAAGGACGTTGTCACCACGCGCCTGATGCTGGAGACCCAGGCCGCGTGGGATGCCGCCTCGGGCGAGAACGACGATCACACGGATCGCGACGGCATTCTGGCCAGGGCCCACGAGTTGCTGGACCGGATGGACGACCCGGAGGTCTCCGATGACGAGTTCCATACCCTGGATGCCCAGTTCCACCTGCTCCTGACGTCCCTGGCCGGCAACGTGGTGTTAGAGACCATCATGGTGTCCCTGCGTGAGGCGACCATTGGCTACGTTCAGGAAACCGTGGCCACCCTCGAAGACTGGCCGAGCATCCGCGCCCGGCTCCAGACCCAGCACCGGGAAATCCTCGCGGCCGTCACGGCACGCGACGGCGACCTGGCGACCCGCTTATTGCGCGAACACATCCAATGGTTCTACAGCCTGGTACCCGCCCGGAAAAGTAGCCACCGAGACAGCCACCCCTCAACCGGCAGCACACGGCACACGAAAAAAGTACGGCCCCTCCTGGTCGAGAGGTGCCGTACTTCACTTCTCACGTGCTGACGCGACGGGAGTCTCGGAGCGTCACGCAAGGTGATCCAAGTCTTCCGGAGCTCTAACCGGGGGAGGGCCATACAAGACCCCCGCCGCGAGTTCAGCGTGACCCAAGATTGGGTGCCGCGGCACCGTACACTCACCGCAGCCACTCAAGCTCTTGAGCTGATGAACACTTCCTTCGTCGTGTTCATGTACTACTTTGCCGCACTGCACCACCGGGGGAACATGGCCAAATGGCCAGAGTTGGGGCCCCTAACCTGTTAAAAGCCTGTGAGTGAGTTCACTGCGTCATATCGTCCGTGAGTTCCGGCTCCACCAAACCGCTCTGAATACCCGCAATAAGAACCTGAACTCGGTCCCTCGCTCCCAGCTTGTCGCACAGTTGTGATACGTAGGCCTTGACGCTGCCGTGGGAGACCTTCATCTGGTCGGCAATCTCATTGTTGTTGAGCCCCTTGGCGATCCACCGCAGGGTTTCCAACTCTCGGGTGGTCAGATCCGGGACGAATGATTGCTGATTCGTGGCCGCGGGGGTCTCTTGGGGCACCGTGTGGGCCGTCTCGGTTCGCCCCCTGCGGACCGAGGGAACCGGAACATCCCCCAGCACATTATTGGCCAACGAATTGGCCACGGACTGCGAAAGCGTCATTTCATCCTCCCGCACCTGAAGCACCGCAGAAACAATTTCCTCGTGCCGGGCGTCTTTCACCAGATATCCGGAAGCACCAGCTCGTAGCGCCGGCACAACATACTCCAGGGTAGAAAAAGTCGTGAGCGCCAATACCTTTGAGCGCGGAGCCTGCTGAACGATCTGTGCAGTGGCCTCGATGCCGTCCATTCCGGGCATTCTGATGTCCATGAGCACCACATCAGGATCCAGCTCGAGACACTTCTGAACCGCCTCCGCACCCTCCGATGCTTCACCCAAAACCTGAAATCCCGGCTCCGCGTCGAATAAATTCCGCAACGCATCGCGCATGAGTGGATGGTCATCTACCAAAATAAGGGTGCACAAACTCATAGTCTGATCATAAACTGATCGCATGAACTCTCCTCATGTCATTTCCCGCATCCATACTGACCAAACTGGCTCTTTGTCGAGTTTCAAACGGGCCCTCGCTGCCACACTGATCACATGCTCCCTCCTGTTCACACTGGGCGGCCCCGCCATGAGCGCTCAGCAGGGTCCTGCGGAGAAGGGCCCCAGTAGCGTCGTGTGCCGTTACTTCCCCCAGCTCTGCGGGGGGTGGTAATCGCCGCCCCAGCGGGATCCACCTCCGTGCGGGAGGGTTTTAACCGCACCAGTCCACTGCCGGTTTGGCTTCGTGTCACGCTGGTGCTCTTTGCTGCCATTGCGCTCTTCGACGATCTTCGGGCGCTGGAGCCCGAGGATCATGCCGCCACGACCACGGTCCTGGTAGCTGCTCAAATGATCCTGAGCTACGGTTCGTTGGCCCTGGTGGCTTGGCGTCCGGGCGTTGCGAGCACGGTCCTTCTGGTCCCGCTCGTCCTCGCGTTGTTCACCCACAGTTACGCGTTCACCCTCATTTGCGCGGTGATCGTCACGATTGCCACGGTGAGCATGCTGCCGCGCACGTTGACGCTGGTCTACAGCTTGGTCCTCGCAACATGGACCATAACGGCCGTGGTGGTGGAGAGCACCACGGATGCTCTGTGGCTCATGGGTACACCACTCGTAGTCGGCGTGGTCATTGGTGTGGCGCTGCGCTTCTTCGTCATTCAGCACCGCGAAAACAAGACACGCCTGAGGAGCATTGAGGCCGCCCACCAGCAGTTGCGCGAGCAGGAACGGTTGGAGCTTGCGCGCGATCTCCACGACGTGGTCGCCCATGAACTCACTTTGGTGACCATGCAGGCCGCGGGATCCCACCGCCAGAACGATCCTGCGGTGTTGCACGAAACCATTTCCACCATAGAGAACGCGGCCCGGTCCGGTCTGCAGGAGCTGCGCACGCTGCTGCACATTCTGCGCGAATCACCGGGAGCGGTGAGCCGCAACGAGAACTCATCCGGCCTGACCACCGGCTCCTTGGAGAACCTGTTGGATTCCCTCAGCGCGAGTCTCACCGCGGCTGGATTCTCCGTCACGGTGAACACCCTGGATGGTTTTGACACGCTACCGACCACCGTGCGCGGTACCGCCGCGCGCATCCTGCAGGAAGCGTCCACCAACATCATCAAGTACGCTCCGGCCGGCTCCGCCTGCTTGTTGTCCCTCACCCGCGATGCCAATTCGGTAATGGTCCGCACGGAGAATGAATTGCAGCATTCGCGCGGACCGGAGTACGGCGAGTACCCGATGACCTCCGGTTACGGTTTGCACGGGATCCAGGAGCGTGTTGCGCTGCTCAACGGTGATGTCACCTACGGCCCTCAGGACGGCCGTTGGGTTCTGGATGTGCGGATCCCCTTCGGCGATGCCTGATTCACACTCCCCGCTCACCGGAGACGCGGCCGCCCGAGCGGTTCGCAGCGTGGTCCTGTCCGTACCGCCCGGTGCGGTTTTGTCCTACGGTGATGTGGCCGAGCTCGCGGGGCTGAGTTCCCCCCGGCTCGCTGCGCGCATCATGTCGCGCGGTCTGGCCGGGGACGACGTCGCCTGGTGGCGCATCGTGCGCGCGGACGGCTCTCTGCCGGATCACCTACAGATCGCCGCTCGAGAGCACTATCTGGCCGAGGGCACTCCCCTCAAAGACACTGACGCGCATTTGGTGCAGGTGGCCATGCGGGCCGCCCGGTGGGACGATCCCCCGGAGGACTTCGCGGTCCCTGCAGATTAGGCCCCGCTGGCCCGCCCCGAGCCGGGGCACCCAGGAGGCAGGGTCAAGACGTCATCGACCCATTACCGCCGACTGCTCAGTACTCCGTGGGACCCGCCACTTCGAAGAACGGGCCCTTGGGCTCGAAGGCCCGCCCCGTGAGTCGTTCATAGGCCTCCACGTAGCGCGAACGGGTCTTCTCGACCACGTCCTCCGGCAGCTCGGGAACAGGTCCGTTGCCGTCCCAACCGGACTCGTCGGAACGCAGCCAGTCACGGACGTACTGCTTGTCGAACGAAGGCTGGGCTTGACCCGGCTTGTAGGTCTCTGCATCCCAGAACCGGGAGGAGTCCGGGGTCAACACTTCGTCGCCCAGGGTGATGGCGCCCCGGTAAGAATCGAGCCCGAATTCCATCTTGGTGTCGGCCACGATGATGCCGCGTTCGCGGGCGATCTCCTCCGCCTCCAAGTAGATATTGAGGGACAGTTCGCGCAGCCGATCAGCCACCGCGTTGCCCACCACGTCCGCCATTTCCCGGAAGGTGATGGGTTCGTCGTGTTCACCCAATTCGGCTTTACCGGTCGGGGTGAAGATGGGGCTTTCGAGCCGATCGCCGTCTTGCAGGCCCTCGGGCAGTTCCACTCCGCAGATCGATCCGGAAGCCTTGTAGTCCTTGAGACCCGACCCGGTCAGATAACCGCGCACGATGTTCTCGACCGGGAACATGGAGAGGTTTTTGCAGATCACGGCACGCCCGCGCACGGACTCGTGAACGTCGGTCGTGAGAATGTGATTGGGAATTCCGGTGAGTTGCTCGAACCACCACAGTGACAGCTGGGTCAGGATGGTGCCCTTGTCCGGGATCTCGGTGGGCAGTACCTGGTCGAATGCGGAGATCCGGTCACTCGCGAGCACCAGCACGGATCCGGCCCGGTACTCCGCGTTGTCGTTGATGGCCACGCCGGTGGCCCGCAACCGGGATTCGTCCGGAATGTAGAGTTCACGGACTTTGCCCGAATAGGCGTGCTTCCAGCCGGGGATCTCGGGTGGAGCGAGATGCTCACTCATGCTTGCTCCTCAGCTGTGGTCGGGAGGGTGATGCGACCTTCGGCGGCAGCCAACGCAATGTCACCGCGGTAATGCGCACCGGGGAGAGAAATCGATTCCATCCCACGATATCCACGCTCACGTGCTTCGTTGAGATCTGCGCCGTGGGACACCACGGCCAACACGCGGCCGCCCGCGGAAACGATGTCACCGGCGTTATTGGTGGCGGTGCCGGCGTGAATCACGTGAGTTTCTTCCACGGATTCGGCCTGGTCCAGGCCGGTGATGGCGTCACCCTTGCGCGGGGCGCCGGGGTAGTTCTGTGCGGCGAGCACCACTGTCACGGATGCGCCGGATTTCCATTCCAGTGCCCCGTCCTCGGACAGGCGCCCTTGGGCGGCGTCGAGCATAAGCTCACCGAGCGGAGACTCGAGCATGGCCAGAACGGATTGCGTTTCAGGATCCCCGAAACGGGCATTAAACTCGATGACCTGCACACCTCGCTTGGTGACCGCCAGACCGCAGTAGAGCACGCCCGTGAAAGGTGTGCCGCGGCGTCGTAATTCGTCGACCACGGGCCGTGCCACACGCTCGACGACCCCGTCCGTGAAGCCTTCGGGCAGCCAGTCGAGAGGCGTGTAGGCACCCATGCCACCGGTATTGGGGCCCTGATCGTTGTCGCGCACGCGCTTGAAGTCTTGGGCGGGGATCAAGGGCACCACTCGTTCGCCATCCGTGATGACGAACAGGGAGACCTCGGGGCCTTCCAGGAATTCCTCGATCACCACGGAGCCGCCGGCCTCGACGCACTCGCGGGCGTGGGCTTCCGCGCGGTCACGCTCGCTGGTGACCACTACGCCCTTGCCCGCGGCCAGGCCGTCGTCCTTGACCACGTGCGGGGCGCCGAACTCTGTGAGGGCCTCGCGCACTTCGGCCATGTCCGAGGTGGCCACTGCGCGGGCGGTCGGCACGTTGGCGGCAGCCATGATTTCCTTGGCGAACGCCTTGGAACCCTCGATGCGTGCGGCGTCCTTGGAGGGCCCGAACACCGGAAACCCGGCCTCGCGCAGGGCGCCACCCACGCCAGCTACCAGCGGCGCCTCGGGTCCCACAACCACGAGATCGGCGTGCAGCTGTCGCGCGAGCTCGGTGACCGCCTGCGGGTCCTGCGCGTTCACGGGGTGCACCGGAACATCTTGGGCGATCCCGGCGTTACCGGGTGCAGCATGAACTTCGCTGACCTTGGGATCTGCCAGCAGGGACTTGATGATCGCGTGTTCTCGGCCGCCTGGGCCCACTACCAAAACCTTCACGTGCTCAGCGTATCGGCACCGGGTCCACCTACTCCAACGTTTCGCATGATCGCGCTGACATACTGGGCTGTATGCACACATTCAGTTCTGAACAGGCCGTCGATCTCGCTGAGGTGGAGCGCAGCGGCTTCGTGGAATCCCGGCATCGCGGTTCGGCCGTAGTGTTGGCTCCGGACGGTTCCGTAGCTCTGTCTTTGGGCGCCCCGGACGAACTGATCTTTCCTCGTTCCACGCTCAAGCCCTTCCAGGCCATCGCATCCATGAAGGCCGGCGCTCCGTTGCGCGGAGACCAAGTGGCCATTGCGGCCGCATCTCACACGGGCACCTTCGATCACTTGGACGCCGTGAGCTCCATCCTCAAGGCGGCGGGGCTGGGGCCCGATGCGTTGCAGTGCCCGCAGGACTGGCCGCAGGATGAGGACACCCGTGCGTGGCTCATCCGCACCGAGCGCGGCAAGAACCGCATGTGCATGAACTGCTCGGGTAAGCACGCAGCTTTCCTGTATGCGTGCGTGGTCAACGAATGGCCGCTGGACAGCTACCTGGATCCGCAGCACCCGCTGCAGAAGCTCGTGGTGGAGACCATCGAGGACTTCTCCGGTGAACAGGTCAAGCACGTGGGCATCGACGGGTGTGGTGCACCGCTGACCGCGCTCACCTTGACCGGGTTGGCCCGCATGTATTCCACACTGGGTCGCGCCGCACGCAACATTCAGGCGGACGCTCGTGCCGCCACGGTCGCCACGTCCATGCTCGACTATCCCGAGTACGTCCAGGGCCCCCGTCGGTCCAATACCGTGATCATGGAGGAATTGGACGTGATCACCAAGCTCGGCGCGGAAGGCGTGCTCGGTCTGGGCACGCGCGGCGGTTGGTCCGTGGCCATCAAGATGCTCGACGGTTCCTCCCGCGCCAACGCGCTGGTGGGCCTCACGCTCTTGGACCAGGTGGGTGCCATTTCTTCCGACGACGCCGCTCGCGTCCTGGACAAGGTTCTGCGCCCCATTACCGGGGCCGGCAAACCCGTGGGCGCCATCAAGCTCGCGCGTCCCGTTCTGGATCTGCTCGACTGAGCGATTCTCGCCCTCGGAACCACACGGACCGAGTCGCAACAAATTCTGGAGGAACCGCACCGTGAGCGTGCGTCGCAAAATCAATCCCGCGGACGGCACCCTGGCACTGGCCCAGTGGCGCGAAGACCCCGAGTCGACACCGCGCAAAACCACAGCCTTGGCAGTGCGCTACTGCTTGGAAGAACTGGCCACCCGCGCCGAGGGCAATTCCGTGGAAGTACGAGTGCCTCCGTTCGGCGTGACCCAGTGCGTGGCCGGACCTCGTCACACACGCGGCACTCCCCCGAATGTGGTGGAGACAGATGCAGCCACCTGGCTCCGTCTTGCGACCGGGCAACTCGAATGGGCGAGCACCGTGGCGAACGGGGATGTGGCGGCGTCGGGAACCAGGACCGACCTCTCCGAGTGGCTGCCGCTGTTCACCTGAGCAGGTTGCCAGCAAACCTTCGGTCCATTGTCGGGGAGAGCGTGCGCGCACTCGGCGCTCCCGCGATAGCCTGGAACTCATGAGTTCCGTGCCCAACCACACCCCCGAATCCGCATCACACGACTCCTCGCGCCAGGAGAACATGACCATCCGGCGAGCGCCCAACCTGCTCGCGTTCCTCATCACCGGCGCGATTCTGGGTGCCGTGGCCGGCTTCCTGTTCGGTCTTCTGGGCCCGTCCTCCCTGTATTACACGCGCGGCTCCATCGTGGGATTCTTCCTGGTCATCGGACTGATCGTAGGCGCAGGGCTCGGCTCGGTGGTGTCGTTGATCATCGACAGGATTTCCCTCAAGCGCCGCCGCGATGTCACTGCACAGGTTGATGACGTACACGACAGTGGTGACCGCCCCGGATCGTGAGACACTGCTCTTGTGGTTCGATCCGATGGAAAACTCACTCATGACCTCTTCCCCGGCGAAAAAGGCCCCCAGGACGCATGCGGCGTGTTCGGTGTGTGGGCCCCCGGCGAGGACATAGCCAAACTCGCGTACTACGGTCTGTACGCCTTGCAGCACCGCGGGCAGGAGTCTGCGGGCATTGCCACGTCGAGCGGCGACCGTATTTCGGTCTACAAGGACATGGGCCTGGTGTCCCAGGTCTTCGACGAGACCGTCCTGAACACCCTCCAAGGACATGTGGCCGTGGGCCACTGCCGTTACTCCACTACGGGTGGATCACACTGGGCTAACGCGCAGCCCACCCTGGGCGCAACTCCCCACGGAACCGTCGCATTGGCGCACAACGGTAACCTGACCAATTCGGCTGAGCTCTACGACCAGCTCATCGACAAGTCCGGTTTCCCCTCCCGCGGCGAAATGGCCCAGGGCAACACCACGGACACCGCGCTGATCACGGCGTTGCTGGCCGAGCACCCTCACAGCTCGCTCGAGGACGCCGCCATGCACCTGCTGCCCAAGCTCACCGGGTCCTTCTGCCTGTCCTTCATGGACGAGACCACCCTGTACGCCGCTCGCGACCCCCAGGGCATCCGTCCGCTGGTGCTGGGCCGCTTGGAGCGCGGCTGGGTAGTCGCTTCCGAAACCGCCGCACTGGACATCGTGGGCGCCTCGCTGGTGCGCGAGATCGAGCCCGGCGAGTTCATCGCCGTGGACGAGAACGGCCTGCGTACCCGCCAGTTCGCCGAGCCCAAGCGCGCCGGCTGCGTCTTCGAGTACGTGTACCTGGCTCGCCCGGACACCACCATCAACGGCCGCTCGGTCTACGAGTCCCGCGTGGAAATGGGCCGTCAGTTGGCTCGAGAGCACGCGGTCGAGGCCGATCTGGTCATGCCCACCCCCGAATCCGGCACCCCGGCGGCTATTGGTTACGCGGAGGCCTCCGGCATCCCGTTCGGGCACGGACTGGTCAAGAACTCCTACGTGGGACGCACCTTCATCCAGCCCTCGGACACTATCCGGCAGCTGGGCATCCGACTCAAACTCAACCCGCTGCGCTCGATTGTGGCCGGCAAGCGTCTGATCGTGGTGGATGACTCGATCGTGCGCGGCAACACGCAGCGCGCCTTGGTGCGCATGCTTCGCGAAGCCGGTGCTGCGGAGATCCACATCCGGATCTCGTCCCCGCCCATCAAGTGGCCCTGCTTCTACGGCATCGACTTCGCGTCGCGTGCCGAGCTGATCGCCAACGGTCTGGCAGTCGAAGATATCCGCGCCTCTTTGGGTGCGGACTCACTGGGATACATTTCCCAGGACGGCATGGTCGAAGCCACCAAGCAGCCCCGGGACATCCTGTGCACCGCGTGCTTCTCCGGCACGTACCCCACTCCCCTGCCCGAAGCAGACAAGCTCGGCAAGGCCGTGCTTGAAGCGCCCGGCAGCACAGCGCCGTCGGCGAAGCACCACGAGTTGAACGAGACCGAATCCCAAACCCCCGCCACCCAGGAGAAAAGCGCATGAGCAACATCCAAGACGGCGCCAGCACCCAGTCCGTGACCTACGCGAGCGCCGGAGTGGACGTTGAAGCCGGCGATCGCGCCGTGGAACTCATGAAGTCTGCGGTCAAGGCCACTCACTCGACCAACGTAGTCGGTGGCGTGGGCGGATTCGCCGGACTCTATGACGTCTCGGAGCTCACCAAGTATCGCAAGCCCTACCTGGCGACCTCCACGGACGGCGTGGGTACCAAGGTTGCTATTGCTCAGAGCTTGGACATCCACGACACCATTGGCTGGGACCTGGTGGGCATGGTCGTGGACGACATCGTGGTGGTGGGTGCCAAGCCGCTGTTCATGACCGACTACATCGCGACCGGCAAAGTGGTCCCCGAGCGCATCGCGGACATCGTGCGTGGCATTGCCGCCGCGTGCGACGCCGCAGAGACCTCCTTGGTCGGTGGCGAGACCGCAGAACACCCGGGCCTGTTGGCTCCGGACGAGTACGACGTGGCCGGTGCCGCCACCGGCGTGATCGAAGCCGACCAGCTACTGGGCCCGGACCGTGTCAAGGCCGGTGACGTGATCATCGGTATGGCCTCTTCCGGCATCCACTCCAACGGCTACTCACTGGTGCGCCGGGTCATCAACGTGGCCGGTTGGCAGTTGGAACGGCAGGTGTCCGAACTCGGCCGCACCCTGGGCGAAGAGCTGCTCGAACCCACGCGCGTGTACGCCGCAGACGTACTGGATCTGGCCCGCGCCTTTCCCGTCAACGGTGAGGGTGGTCAGACCGGCCACGGCGTGCGCGGTTTTTCACACGTGACCGGTGGTGGTTTGGCCGCGAACCTGGCCCGAGTGCTGCCCGCCGGTTTGCAGGCCACCGTGGATCGCTCCACGTGGGAGCTTCCCGCGATCTTCCAGCTGGTCGGCCAGTTGGGCAACGTCCCCCTGCCGGACCTGGAGCGCACGCTCAACCTGGGCGTGGGCATGGTTGCAATTGTGGACCCCTCCGTGGCGGACGCCGCCGTGGAGCACCTCAACAAGCGCGGCGTGAGCTCCTGGATCATGGGCGAAGTGGGCCCCGTTGACCCGTCCGCCAAGGATGCCGGACTCGACTGGGTCCAGGGCGCCAAGGGCGTGGACGGCGGCGGCGTGCTCATGACCGGCAAGTACGCCAACTGATTTCCCCCTGGGCAGGGATGAATAGCGCACAAGGAACCGCCCCAACCACTTGTGGTGTGGGGCGGTTCCTTGTGAACTACAACGTCCTTGGACCCGAAACGTGGTGCTCCACGTTCGCGTGACGCATGCGCTGCACTGCCGGTTGCGCGGGCCTCCGTGGGTTCCCGCGTGAACCAGATCAGTCGTAGTCGGAGTACTTCTCCGCGTAGGCCGAGTAATCATCATCTTCATCATGACGATCCTCGTGGTCTACGGCTCGGGAGGACGGTTTATTGGACCGCAGCTCGCGCTGCAGCGCCGAGTAGTCGGTTTGCGGGCTGAAGTACTTCATCTCCCGCGCCTGCCGTGTCGCCTTCGCCTTTTGACGGCCGCGCCCCATGGCGTGACCCCCTCTGCGTCTCGTGTCCGATGGGCGGCACTGTTCAACGCACTGCGCACACAGTACGGCCCCGGAGTATCTTGTCAGTTTTTCGTAGGTCCAGGTTACATGCTTTTACCCGCCCTTGCTGACGAGGGGTCACTCACATCGCGAGAAACGCGCTACATGACCTCGGTTGTTGTAGATCCGCTCGTATCGAGCCACTTAGCCCGGGCTGGACCCGGAGGTTGAACCACCCGTTGCGACGTGCAGCTTCACAGCGAACGTCAGGTAATTATTCGCCTCATTGTCACCGTCCCCGATGACTCGGCACAGATTGCGCACAGACTCTCGGCCAGCTACGCCTAACCAGCGGAATCTCGCGGCCAAAGGTGGATTCACATGGGCCATGAACGTGAAATTGCCCACTACCCCAGGCCGGACGCGGCCAGTCACGAGCCTCGTGACCGCGGCTACTCCCCGGTTATTGCCTTGTTCAGTGACATTTCCTTGCGATTGCCGGGCTCAAACGAATCTCTGCCGCGCTCCGAGTACCCGGTAAGGTCAAACAGTCCGGGCGGCCGACACCGCCATCTTCAGTTCAGAACGCAGGTTCCGTTATGAGCTCCTCGTCCCGCCCGGTTTCCGGGTCCGACGACTCCCCCGCAAATTACCCCCACGACACTCACCCGGGTTTGGTACCCGGTGTTTCCGTGGAGGAACAGCGCGTCCGTTATCGCACCGACAAGATCACGTTCGGTGTGGCCGGTGCGTTGATCATCGGTTTTGTGGTGTGGGGCGCGGTGTCCACCGAAACCCTGACCCAGGTCGCCTCGGCCGCGCTGACCGGTGTGGTCACCTACGGCGGCTGGGTCTTCACCCTGCTGGCGGCCATAGTCTTGCTGTTCCTGCTCTACGTGGGCTTCTCACGCTACGGCCGGATCCCGCTCGGTAAGGACGGTGAGGCTCCCGCGTACTCCATGGGCTCATGGATCGCGATGCTCTTCGCCGCGGGCATGGGCGTGGGCCTGATCTTCTTTGGCGTGTACGAGCCAATCACCTATTATATGACTCCCCCGCCGGGTCGGGCGGAAGCGGAAACGTATCAGGCAATGCACTCGGCCATGGCACAGACCATCTTCCACTGGGGTTTGCAGGCCTGGGCCATTTACGCATTGGTGGGTGCTGCGGTGGGTTACGCGGCTTACCGCCGCGGCCGTCCGTTGTTGATGTCCGCCATTTTCGGCCAGCGAGCGCACCTGACCGTGGGCGGTCGGTTGATCGACACCTTCGCAATCATCGGCATATTGTTCGCAACCTCGGCTTCGCTGGGCCTGGGCACGCTACAGATCGGCAGTGGTTTGCAGATCGTCACCGGCTTGGGCGATGTGGGAAACGGCCTGCTGATCGGCATCATCGCCGTGCTGACCTGCGTGTTCCTGATTTCCGCCGTATCGGGTGTCGCCAAGGGAATTCGGCGCTTGTCCAACTTCAACATGGTGCTGGCCGCGTGCGTGGCGTTCTTCCTATTCGTGGCGGGCCCCACCGTGTTCCTCCTGAACTTCATTCCCTCCGTGGTGGGCACGTACTTCGGTGAGATGTTCCAGATGATCTCCATGTCTGCGTCCTGGGGCCCGGAAGCCGAGGACTTCATGCGCTACTGGACCCTGTTCTACTGGGCCTGGTGGGTGTCCTGGGCGCCCTTCGTCGGAACGTTCGTGGCACGCATTTCGCGCGGCCGCACCCTGCGCCAGTACGTGACGGTGGTGCTACTGGCTCCCACTCTGATCTGTGTGCTCGCGTTCTCAATTTTCGGCGGCACCGCCATCTGGCTGCAGCGGTCAGGGACGGACATCGCCAGCGCCGCTTCCCCGGAGGAAATGCTCTTCCTGATGCTGGGCGCACTGCCCCTGAGCCAGATCACGCCCATTGCGATCATCATCTTGTTGGCCGTCTTTTTCATTACCTCGGCAGACTCCGCAACCCTGGTCATGGCGTCCATGTCCCAGCAGGGTAAGCCCCACCCGGACAAGAAAATCATCATCTTCTGGGGACTGGCGCTGGCTGGTGTTTCCTCGGTCATGCTCCTGGTGGGCGGTTCGGATGCGCTGCAAGGTCTTCAGGATCTGGTGACCGTTGCGGCCTTGCCGTTCGCGATCATCCTGCTCGCGCTGATCCCCGCTTTCCTGCGGGATCTGAGTACAGACCCGATGACACTGCGGCACCGTTACGGCCGCAAGGCTCTGGATAACGCGGTGCGCCAGGGCATGGATCAACACGGCGACGATTTCGCCATCGAGATTCGCCACGAACAGGGCCCGGCCGCAGCCGGTCACGATGTGGACTCCACCTCGGAGCGCATGAGTTCTTGGTACCAGCGCACCGATGAGGACGACCACCCGGTCGACTACGACTACCGCGAGGATAAGTACGTGGAGGACGAACCCGCCAAGTAGCGTCCTCGGACTGCTCAGCGCCGGTGGCTTCCCTCTCGGGGATGGCCACCGGCGCTTTTGGTTGTCATCCTCCGCTGACGACGCCGCTTACGCCACCTACCGCGCGAAGGCGTTCAGATACCGGTAGACGTACTCGAACGGGACGCCCGACATCTGGTTCACAGTGCCCACGATGAAGGTCTCGTAGGAGGGGCAGTAGAACGCGAAACTTCCCGTGGACCCCGAGTGCCCCACGATGGCCGGAGCCGGGAAGAAGAACCGGGACATCAATCGCGGGCCGGCCAGTCGCATGACACCCGGACCGTACTCCAGCGGTCCGTACTGGGTCCGCCGCCAGTCAGGATCCGTCAGGTGCTCGCGGGAGAACAGCGTGCCCTCCATGAACGCGCGCAAGAAGACCATGAGGTCCATTGCCGACGCCGCGATTCCCCCGGAACCGGGCTGAGACGCGAGGTAACGCGTGAAAGTGACGGGGC
This sequence comes from Kocuria atrinae, assembly GCF_039531425.1. NCBI lineage: Bacteria > Bacillati > Actinomycetota > Actinomycetes > Micrococcales > Micrococcaceae > Kocuria > Kocuria atrinae. The sequence continues at coordinate 20,748 of NZ_BAAAQA010000016.1, read as the reverse complement.
GGCGTCGCCGGAAGACCGGGGCGGTATCGCTCGTGTCGGCGTGGACCAGGCCCGTGCGGCGCAGGCTCAGTGGCTCCAGGATGAAGTCCGATAGCAACTGGTCGTAGGACGTGCCCGTGGCACGTTCAAGGATCAGCGCCAGCAGGTCCGCGTTGGTGTCCGAATAGTGGGCCCATCGCCCCGAACCGGGCGGGAACTTGCCGGGCACGCGGCGGTGCAGGTCCATGACCTCCGCGAGCGGAACTTCGCGGTCCCGCTGCAGTACCTGCTTCTCGATAGACGGTGCCCCATCCACGCTGGCCGTCTCCAGATTAGGGAGGCCGGAGGTGTGCGTCAGGAGATGGCGGAGCGTGATGTCCGCACTGTAATCGCGACCCTTGATCGTGTGGATGCCGCGTAATGCGTCCGCTCCGACCCACTGCGCGGCGGGCTGATCGAGCGTGAGAATGCACCGATCCACGAGCGCGTAGGCGATCGCGTGAACGAAGAGTTTGCTGATGGACGCGGTAATGAACCGGTCGTCCACGCTGGCACGGCCCATGGTCACCGCATGTCGGCGAGAACCGTCCGCACTCTCCGTGACGGCCACCGCGTGATGCACGGAATTGCGCGAGCGCAGCAGATCATCCACGCGAGCCAGGCTCCACGTGGCACTCATACGGGGTCCTCTCCTCCGATGACAGAGCGTTCGTTTCTTCCCAGCCCTGCGCACTTGCCGGTCGTGTCCTTTATTACCACCCACAGATGCAGAAGCGCCGGTAGCGACCCCTGATAGGGGCGCTACCGGCGCGTTCTCGCAGCTATCGGTGCAAACCAGCCCTGCCTAATCGGCGCGGTTCAGTCCTCGACGGTCTCCGCGTCCGCCACGTCGTCGTCACGGTCGCTGGAAGGCGACCCTGCGGCGTCGTCGTGGGAAGACGTGACCGTGAGGCCGTCCGCGGCAACGTCTGGGTTGACGTCCACCCGCACGGTATCCCCGTCCGTGATGTTGCCCGCGAGCAAGCCGCGGGCCAACCGGTCGCCGATCTCGCGCTGCACCAGGCGGCGCAACGGACGAGCACCGTAGGCCGGGTCGTAACCCGCCAGGCCCAGCCACTCACTGGCGGCGGGGGTGACTTCCAGGGTGAGGCGGCGCTGCTCGAGACGCTTGGCCAGCTGAGAGACCTGGATGTCCACGATCTTGGCCAGGTCTTCGACCGACAGCGGATCGAACATGATGATGTCGTCCAGGCGGTTCAGGAACTCGGGCTTGAACGAGGCGTTGACCACGTTCATGACCGCTTCCTTCTTCGCGTCCTGATCAAGGTTCCGATCCACCAGGAACTGGCTACCCATGTTCGACGTCAGGATCAAGATCACGTTGCGGAAATCCACGGTGCGACCCTGGCCATCGGTGAGCCGGCCATCGTCGAGGACCTGCAGAAGGATGTCGAAGACCTCGGGATGGGCCTTTTCCACCTCGTCCAGCAGTACCACGGAATACGGACGACGCCGCACGGCCTCGGTCAGCTGGCCACCCTCGTCATAGCCCACGTAGCCCGGAGGCGCACCGACCAGCCGCGAGACGGAGTGCTTCTCCGAGTACTCGGACATGTCGATGCGAATCAGGGCGCGTTCGTCGTCGAACTGGAAGTCCGCCAACGACTTGGCCAACTCGGTCTTACCAACACCCGTGGGGCCCAGGAAGAGGAACGAACCAATGGGGCGGTCCGGATCCGAGATCCCCGCACGCGAACGTCGCACTGCATCAGCGACAGCCGTGACCGCGGGCTTCTGACCGATCAAACGCTTACCGAGCAGTTCCTCCATGTGCAGGAGTTTCTCGGATTCGCCCTGCAGCATCTTGCCCGCGGGGATACCGGTCCAGGCGGAAATCACTTCAGCGATGTCGTCCGCCGTGACTTCCTCGGAGACCATGGTGTCCTGGTGGGTGGCACCGGCTTCCTCCTCTTGTGCCTGTGCGGCGTCAAGGTCCTTCTGGAGACCGGGAATCTCGCCGTACAGCAGTCGAGAAGCCTCTCCCAGGTCGCCGTTGCGCTGAGCCCGTTCGGCTTGCGAGCGCAGGTCGTCGATCTTCGCCTTGAGGTCACCCACCCGGTTCAGGCCGGCCTTCTCGGCTTCCCAACGAGCGTTGAGCGCATCCAGTTCGGCCCGTTTGTCCGCCATGTCCTGGCGCAGGGCAGCCAGACGCTCGACGGACGCCGGGTCCGTTTCATCTGCCAGTGCCAGTTCCTCCATGGTCAGGCGGTCCACCTGGCGGCGCAGCTGGTCGATCTCCTCCGGAGCGGAGTCGATTTCCATGCGCAACCGCGAAGCGGCCTCGTCCACCAGGTCGATGGCCTTGTCCGGTAGCTGACGGCTGGGGATGTACCGGGTGGACAGGGTAGCCGCGGCGACCAAAGCCGAGTCCGCGATCTGCACCTTGTGGTGCGCCTCGTAGCGCTCCTTGAGCCCACGCAGGATGGCCACGGTGTCCTCCACCGACGGCTCCCCCACGTACACCTGCTGGAAGCGGCGCTCCAGTGCTGCGTCCTTCTCGATGTTCTCCCGGTATTCATCCAGGGTGGTGGCACCGATCAACCGCAGCTCACCGCGGGCCAGCATGGGCTTGAGCATGTTGCCCGCGTCCATGGAACCCTCGGAGGCTCCCGCACCGACCACGGTGTGGATCTCATCGATGAAGGTCACGATCTGACCTTCCGATTGCTTGATCTCGTCCAGCACGGCTTTGAGCCGTTCCTCGAATTCACCGCGGTACTTGGCACCGGCAACCATCGACCCCAGATCCAAGGAGATCAAGGTCTTGCCGCGCAGGGACTCTGGCACGTCACCGGCAACCATGCGCTGGGCCAGCCCCTCGACCACGGCAGTCTTACCCACACCGGGTTCACCGATCAGAACGGGGTTGTTCTTGGTGCGGCGGGACAGCACCTGCACCACACGGCGGATTTCGGAATCACGGCCAATGACGGGATCCAGCTTTCCGTCGCGTGCGATAGCCGTGAGATCAGTCCCGTACTTATCCAATGACTGGAATGTTCCCTCCGGGTCCGGGCTGGTTACCTTGCGATCCCCGCGCACCGCGGGAATCACCCGGCGAAGCTCAGCCGGCCCGGCACCAGCTTCTTCCAGGGCATGGGCGGCCTTGTCATTGCCCGAGGCAATACCGAAAAGCAGGTGCTCGGTCGAGACGTACTCGTCCCCGAGTTCACGCGCGTAATTCTCCGCCGCTTGGAGCGCCTGCAGTCCTGCGCGGTTGAGTTGGGCCTGGGCTGTGTTGGCGCCGGAGGCGCTGGGCAACTGGCTGATGATGTCGCTGGCCTTGACCGACACGGCGTCCACATTTGCGCCGGTGGCCTTGAGCACGGCAACAGCCACACCCTCGCGCTGATCCATGAGCGCCTTGAGCAGGTGTGCGGGTTCGATTTGCGGGTTACCCGCGGTCGAGGCATTCGTGGCCGCTGCGGCCAACGCCTCTTGAGACTTGGTGGTGAATTTGGTGTCCACAGCAGCTCCTCTGCAGTTGTGATCGTAGTCAGTTCAGTTAACTTGAGTATACTCCGCTCAAGTCTGAATGTGAAGGGGCTTGCTCTCCAAAAAGCAAACTGCGAGACGCGATGTGCATCACTACACCCCAGGTTCGGTGCTGTCAGCAGAAAATTTAATATGCCACCTTATTATCGGCTCAATTATCTGTAGCCTTACAAAGTCGACCATGTGTTGTAGGAAAGGTGCCACTATGAGCAACAAGAACACCCAGCGCCCGGGCGGTCAGAAGGCCAATGCCCAAGGCTCCACCGATGCTCCGTCCAAGAAGGACATCGCCGCAGAGGCTGGCAAGGCCGAAGGCCAGCAGCTCAAGAACGAGGCGACCGCTTCCGGTCGCCGCGTGAAGGAGACCGCTAAGGACCAGGCTGTCGCCGCCAAGGACGAGGCCGTAGACCAGGCTCAGGATCTCCTGGGCCAGCTCAAGAATGACCTGCAGAGCTATGTCGGTCCGCAGCAGGAACGCCTCGCTTCCACCGTGCGCTCCGTCAGTGACGAGGTCACCGCTCTCTCCCAGGGCAAGAAGCCTGAGACCGAATACGTCACCGGTCTCCTCGGCAGCGTGTCCGGCACTGTCGACTCGTTCGCTTCCTCGCTCGAGAACAAGGACGCTCAGGACTTGCTCGGCGATGTGCGTCGCTTCGCCGCCCGCCGCCCCGGCACCTTCCTGGCGATTGCTGCCGGCGTCGGCCTGCTGGCAGGTCGCGCGACTCGCAGCGCCAAGGACAGCGACGAGATCGGCAACAGCAACGACGCCGCCGCTGCTCAGCCGCACGTCTACGGAACTCCCGCTGCGGACGAGACGTACGCCTACCACGCCGATACGCAGGGGGACGCTCCCCGCACGTACACCGAAAAGGTCCCCGAGACCGTGTACCCGGGACAGGACGGTGAGCGTCGATGAGTCACCCCATCCCACCGTCTGAGCCTGAACGGCGGGCGGAGCACGAATCGCTCGGCGAGATGTTCAAGTCGTTGAGCACCAATTTGACCACCTTGATCCAGCAGGAAATCGCGCTGGCCAAGGCGGAGACGGCTCAGTCCGTCGAGAAAGCCAAGGATTCGGCCAAGGACGCCGGTAAGGGTGCGGGAATTCTGGGTGGAGCCGGCGTAGCCGGGCACTTCGTTCTCTTGTTCCTGTCCCTGGCCCTCATGTGGGGTCTGGGCAACGTGATGAATCTTGGCTGGTCCGCCCTGATCGTCGCGGTCCTCTGGGCGATCGTCGCTGCAGTCCTCGCGGTGCTCGGCAAGAAGAACCTCGACCAGGGCAAGCGGAAGATGGCTCATGCCACCCACGACCCCTTGCCGAGAACCCGTGAAACCGTCAGCGAAATTCCGGAAACCGTGAAGCCTTCCAAGGAGACCCGATGAGCCAGCAGAACCCCGAAGAGATCCGCGCCGAGATCGAATCCACCCGCGCTCGCTTGAGCGCCGATGTGGACGCCGTCAGTGAAAAGGTGACCCCCGAGAACGTCGTAGATCGCCAGAAGAACAAGGCCCGCCACAAGATCCAGAACGTTCGTGAGTCCGTCATGGGCAGCGCCGACGACGCTCGAGTCGCCGGACACCACGCCGCTCACGATCTGCGTGACGAGGCCTCCTACCGCATGGACCAGGCCGGTAACGCCGTCAGTAATGCACCGGCCACCGCCAAGGCCAAGACTCGCGGCAATCCCCTGGCCGCAGGTCTGATCGCACTGGGTGCCGGCTGGTTGGTCGGCTCGCTCTTGCCGTCGAGTAAGAAGGAGCAGGAGCTCGTAGCCGAGGCCGCCGACCGCGCCCAGCCGCATGTGCAGAGCGCCGTGGACTCCACCAAGGAGGCCGCGCAGGACATCGCGCAGGACATGAAGGAACCGGCCAAGCAGGCTGCGGAATCCGTCAAGGAAACCGCGCAGTCCGGTGCGGAACAGGTCAAGTCCCAGGGCCAGCAGGAAGCCGGCCAGCTCAAGGGCTCGGCGCAGGATTCGGCCAAGAACGTCAAGAACAACACGAACCAGGCGTGATGCCTGGCTGTTCTGCTTGACGCTGAGGGCCCCTGACCGGACACGGTCGGGGGCCCTCTTCTCGTCCGCCGCACGCTAGTTAGTGCATTAAGATCATCAGTAGACATGTTCCGTGGGTGTTGGACTGTTTCAACACCTCGCCCGCCGTTCCTGAAGGGACCCACCGTGGACAGCGATTCCCCGTCCGAGCAGCCCGCTCCGCGAAAAACGAGCAAATTCCGGCGCTTCGACAACTTCATCATGCGTTTCGTGGGCCCCGCCAACCGCAGCTCCATTAATCTGCGGGGAAACACGGAGATGAGCGACGAGGCCAAGGACTGGTACGACAATCTCCAGAACGACTTCGAGATGGTCAAGGACGCCAACGGTCGTACCTACCTGCGCCGCCGCGGGCAGTAGTTCCAAGAACCGAAACTGCCCCGTGCATTCATGGGATGCGCGGGGCAGTCTTGTGCGCGCTGTCGGCGGACTGGACGCCCGCCGCAACTGTCAGTACTTGGCGGACTGACCGCCGTCGATGGGTAGAACGGTGCCATTGACGAAGGGGGCCTCGCCGGACAGGAAGAAGGCCACCACGGAGGCAACTTCCTCGGGCTTGCCGAAACGCTTGAACGGGTTCACGGAAACGAACTGCAGGCCCGCCTCTTCCCAGTTCTCCGGATCCATCTGCTTGAGCGACGCCTCGACCATGGCGGTCATGATGGCGCCCGGGGCGATGGCGTTGATAGTGATGCCGTACTGGCCGTACTCGACCGCGGAGTTGCGGGTCAGTCCCACCACGCCGTGCTTGGAAGCGCTGTAACCGGACTGGTTACCCACGCCGCGAATGCCACCCACGGAGGCACAGTTCAGAATCGATCCGTAGCCCTGCTCGCGCATCACCTTCAGCACCGCGGCCATTCCGTAGAAGACGCCGTTGAGGTTGACAGAGAGCACCTTGGAGAACTCTTCAGCGCCGAAATCTTCGGTGAGGTTCTGCCGCCCCTCGATGCCGGCGTTGTTGAAGAAGCCGTCGATCTTTCCAAACTCGTTGACGGTGGCGTCCACGTACTTCTGGACCTGCGCTTCATCGGAAACGTCCGCTGCCACGGTCAGAATCTTGGCGTCGGGTGCGGTTTCGAGCACCAAGGCCTTGGCAGCCTCCAGCGCGTCTTCCTTGAGGTCCACCAGGACCAGGTTGGCTCCCTCGGAGCCGATGCGAACGGCGGATTCCAATCCCAGACCGGATGCTGCGCCGGTGATGATCACTGCTTTGTCGGTGAAACGTGCCATGTGATGTCCTTCCCTAGCCGGAGAGGCTGTGCGGCGACGGGGCGCGGATCAGCGCCCTCCGTTCCACCGTAGCGATCCGCCACAGATGCTTCCTTATGCGTCAGGCCCACACCCCGGACGTTCCCCGCCGGTGGCTGCCCACCAAGTGGGTATCCACCACACCGATCGCTTCCATCAGCGCGAACATGGTGGTGGGTCCCACGAACGAGAACCCGCGCTTCTTGAGTTCCTTGGACAACGCTCTGGATTCCTCGGACACGGTCGGGACCTGCGCAAATATCTCGGGCCGCGGCGTTTCGGTGGGTTTGAAGGACCACACCAGATCCACCAATCCCCCGTTCTCTCGCAGGGCCACCGTGGCCCGAGCATTGTTGATGGTGGCAACGATCTTCTGTCGGTTCCGAATGATGCGGGCATCCTCCAGAAGTCTGTTCACGTCAGCTTCCTTGAAAGCGGCCACCGCATCCGGATCGAAGTCGTTGAACACTTCCCGAAAGGCCGGCCGCTTGGCCAGGACCGTGCGCCACGACAGTCCGGCCTGGAACGCCTCCAATGCAACGCGTTCGAACATGCCCGTCTCGTCCGTCACGGGCATGCCCCACTCGGTGTCGTAGTACTCGCGCAACAACGGATCCTTGCCTGCCCACACTGGCCGCGCCAGGCCGTCCTCGCCGATGACCAGATCAGGGTTGCTCGCCATAGGAATACCCCTTCCCCACGGGCGGTGCCGTGATGTCGAAAAGCTCACATGCGGCGTCGTAATAGGCCTTACTCAGGCCCAGGTGGGTCATGCCCAGCCGCAGGCACACCGCTTGCGAGGCCGTGTTCGCCGGGTCGGTCACCGCCACCACACGATGGAGACCGGAGGCAAAGGCATGCTCCAGAACCGCCCACGCCGCTTCGGTTGCGTAACCACGACCCCAATGATCGGGATGGAAATGCCATCCGATCTCGATATCCCGCTCCACCTTGGTGCCGCTGTCCGGAATGGGCTTGAGCAGCAGGGACCCCGTCACCGTTCCGTCCTTCAAACACACCGCCCACAGCCCTTGGACCGGCTCGTCCGAGTAGCGTTCGTTCCACGCCGCGATCTTGACCCACGCCTCGTCCATCGTTCGCACCCGTTGGGTGCCGTCGCCAATGTAACGCTGCACGTCCGCGCGTGAGTAGAGGTCTTGGACGAACGCGACGTCAGCCAGCGAGTAGGGCCGCAACGTCAATCGCGGCGTCTCCAGGGAACGCGTCACTGCCTGTTCGAATCCGACGACGCTGCCGGGCCGCCGGCGTGCCTCGGCTCGCCTTGCCCGTCCTGGGCCTCCATGCGGTCGAGCAGCTCGTCCTCGCTGAGCGGTTCTCCGCGCAAAGCCCGCCGGGTATTTCGAAGGTCGGTGAGCGCCAGCAGCACCAGGGCTACCGCCATGGCCATGGAGACCACGCCAAAGGTGTTGGCGAATCCATAAGAAATCCCCGACATGTTCGGGCCGGTCAGGGCGGTGAATACCGATTCCATTCCGTTCGGAGTGGAGTCCGGGAGGAAGAACCCGAACAGCGCCGTGACAATCCATGAACCAATGGCGGTCAGGCTTGCACGAGGACTCACCGACTCCGACGGGTAGAACTTCGCGTCTCTGGCGAACAGCACTGCGGCCACGGTGTGCAGTGCCATCAGCGGAACACCCAGACCGAATGCGTAGACATACGTCAGGGGCCCCAATGCCCCTACGGTGAAGCGCCCTATAACCACCCAAATCACCAACACAATGGCCGCAATGAGCATGGTCGTCGGCAAAGCACGCCGCCATCCAGAACCAGATCGGTGCAATTCGCCGGTATGCGTCTCGTAGGGGCTCATGTCTTCATGGTAATCAGGGCGGGTTTGCCTCTGTGCAACCACCGGTCGCTGGTCGAGTCTTCGTGCCGGTCACGGCCACTTTGGTGTCAGTTCCGGCCAGTACAGTGACACCATGACCGCTACTTCATTCCCTCGCGCAGTACTGTTCGATCACGACGGAACCCTGGTGGACACCGAACCCTTGTGGGCGCAGGGCAAGGAGCAGCTGGCGGCAACCCACGGCGGGGAATGGACACAGGCGGATACGGAAGCGACCCTGGGCAAGCCCATTGCCAAGACGGTCGAGCGCCTCAGTGAACTCGGTGTGCCCGGTGACCTGGATCAGGTGTTCCAGGAGTTCTACGCGGTGCTCGAAAAGATCCTCGAAGAGAACCCTCCCGGCTTCATTGCCGGCGTCGAGCCACTGCTGAAGGATCTCGCGGACGCGGGCATCCCCGCGGCAATCGTCACCAATGCCACCACAGACGTTGCCAAGTACACGGCGTCCATTGCGCCGGACAACCTTTTTCAGGTGATCATCGGCGATCAAGAGGTGGCCGCAGGCGTGAAGCCCAAACCGGACCCTGATGCCTACCTGCAGGCAGCCAAGCGTCTGGGTGTGGACCCGCAGGACTGCGTGGTCATTGAAGATTCCCCCTCGGGGGCGCAAGCCGGTGTCGCTGCGGGCATCGTCACCGTGGCGGTTCCGGGCGAACAGGAGATCCCGGCACAGCCTGGCGTGGTGCACGTGCCCAATCACTCCGAACTCACTCTGGAATTCCTGCGCACCCTCAAGCAGTGATACCCGCGCACTGAGTAGTTGAACAGCGCGTCCAGACCGCATCAAGCAGAGCGGCCAGTTTCGTATTGAAACTGGCCGCTCTGCTTGATCAGTACCCGAGTTTAGCGGGCGCCCTGGTCTTGGCGGTTCGCCCGACGACGGCGCTGGGCCGCCGCGGTTGCGCGGTCCGGAGTCTGACCGGTCGAGTGCGAACGCTGGCCGGAGCCGTTGCGCTCACCGCGAGCCTGATCATTGCGAGCGCCCGATGCCGAACCGGCACCCTGCGACTTACCGCCGAAGCGACGGTTACCGGAGCCCGCGGCGTCGGAGCGAGACACGTTACTGCGTGCACCACCCGAACGAGTACCGCCGGAACGCTTGCCCTCGGTGCGAGCTGCGCCATCGCGAGCGGAGCCACCTCGCTCGGAACGGGAGCGACCCGCGCCGGAACGGCCGCCGTTGCGAGCACCGGAGCGAGCGCCGTCGTTACGACCGCCGGAACGACCACCCGAACGCGGCTTGGAACCGCGACCGCCCTGGCCACCACCGTTACCGGCCTGAACTACGGGCTGGGGTGCGACGCGTTCGGCGCGCTCTCCCACGAGGTCCGCAACAATCTCAGAACCGGGGGACACAGCGTCAACGCGAGCGCGCACGCCGGCCTTCTGCATGAGCTTGTTCACGTCGCCGCGCTCTTCGGTCGTGGAAATGGTGATCACGGAACCGGAGGCACCGGCACGAGCCGTGCGGCCGGAGCGGTGCAGGTAGGACTTGTGCTCGGCGGGCGGGTCGATGTGAACGACCAGCTCCACGTCATCAACGTGCACGCCGCGGGCTGCCACGTCCGTGGCCACGAGCACGCGCACCTCACCGTTGGAGAACGCGGCCAGGTTGCGGTCACGAGCGTTCTGCGACAGGTTGCCCTGCAGATCCACCGCGGGGATACCCGACTGATTGAGCTTCTTGGCCATCTTCTTGGCGCGGTACTTGGTGCGCGTGAACATCACGCGGCGACCGGTACCGGAGGCCAGGGTCTCGATGAGCGCCTGCTTGTCATCGTTGTTCACGACCAGCACGTGGTGATCCATGGTGGTCACGGACGCCTGAGCGACGTCCGCCGAGTGCAACACGGGGTTGCTCAGGAACTTCTTGACCAGGGTGTCCACGCCGTTGTCCAAGGTGGCGGAGAACAGCAGACGCTGGCTCCCCTTGGGGGTGCGGGACAGGATGCGGGTGACCACGGGAAGGAAGCCCATGTCGGCCATGTGATCGGCCTCGTCGAGAACCGTTACGCGAACCTCGTCCAGAGAAAGAACGCCCTGCTTGAGCAGGTCATCCAGGCGGCCCGGGCAGGCCACCACGATGTCCACGCCCTTGGCGAGTTCCTGCTCCTGGCGTTTCTGGGACACGCCACCGAAGATCACGGTGGTGCTCAGGCCGGCAGCCTTGGCCAGCGGGGCTACGGTGCGGTCGATCTGGGTCGCGAGCTCACGCGTGGGAGCCAGCACCAGGCCGGTGGGGCGGTTGGCGCGGCGAGGTGCGCGAGCAGCGCCCGCCACCATGCCCGCAAGGCGTGCCACGAGCGGCAGCGCGAAGGCCACGGTCTTACCGGAACCCGTGCGGCCGCGGCCCAGGACGTCCCGGCCGGACAGCGAATCAGGGAGGGTTTTTTCTTGAATGGGGAAGGCTTCGGTGATGCCCGTGCGGGCAAGGTCAGCCGAAAGGACCTCGGGCACGCCGAGGTTTACAAAATTAGTAGGCAAGGAAAGTCTTTCAGGTTGGTCCACGCGAAACGATTCCGCGCGCACGCGCCATGAGCCAAATCTGGGGCGCGAACTGCGCGCCTTGGACCGGCGCGCCAACCTCGTGAAATGCACGAGGGAACTTAGCCAGTGTACACACGTCACCTACCGGCCGGTTAGGACGCCTGCCACAGGTCCACTCAACTCTGACTGGGAACAGTCGTGCGACCCGGGGCCTTCTCAGGCTCCGGGTCGCACGTTTACGCAGGGTGACGGATTAGATGGCGGTGTAGCCACCGTCCACCAGGTAGTACCCGCCCGTCATGAAGGATGCGCCTTCCGACAGCAGGAAGGTGGTCAGCTGCGCCACCTCTTCGGAGGTGCCCAGGCGGCCCATGGGGTGCGCGTTGACCAGTGCTTCCTTGGCGCCGGCCGGGAGGTTGGCGAGCAGCGGGGTCTCGATATAGGCCGGGCCCACCGCGTTGACGCGCACTCCGCGTTGGCCGTAGTCCACTGCGGTCTGCTTGGTCAGCCCCACCACGCCGTGCTTGGCGGCGGTGTACGCGCTGTTGCCAACGCCGGTGGCCACGGTGGAGTGGATCGATCCGATGTTCACGATGGCTCCGCCGCCATGCTGTTCGATGACCGGAAGCTCGGCGGCCATGCCGTAGGCAACGCCGTTGAGGTCAATGGCCACGGTGCGGTCCCAGGCGTCCATGTCTGTCTCGCCCAGCGCCTCGACCTGGCCACCCACTCCGGCATTGTTCACGGCATAGTGCAATCCACCGTAGGTCTGCACGGCGAAGTCGACGGCGGCCTGCGCGTCCTCGCGCTTGGACACATCCTGACGGATACCGGCTGCGTCACCGCCGGCGGCCATGATGGCTTGGACCACATCGTCAATACCGGTCGAATCTATGTCGGTCACCACGACCTTGGCGCCACGCTTGGCCAGATCCTTGGCAATCGCCTCGCCGATTCCCGACGCCGCTCCGGTCACCAGTGCCACGCGTCCGCTGAACTCAGACATATCCGCTCCTTCGTTTGAGGATCATTTGCTTCCCTTCAAGTCTTAGTGTTTTGGAACACAAATGCCAGGGGTGCCCCTGTGTTGCGGGCGAGTCTCGCAGACAGCAGAAGCGGCCCGGGGTCTCCCGGGCCGCTTCTGCTGATTCACACCGCTTACTCACGGCGATCGGTTGCTATTGGCTGAGGAGTCAGTCCTCCTCGTCAGCTGCCTTCTCCGCGTCCTTTTCGGCACGCAGTTCCTCGGAGGCCTTTTCTTCCTCGGCCTTCTCCTCGAGAACGACTTCGGTCAGGAGTTTGGTCATCTCCTTGGCCACGCTGGCTGCGGACTGCGGGTTCTGACCCGTGACCAGGTGATCATCCACCTGCACGTTGTCCTCCCAGTTGTCGGCCACCTTGACCGTGGCCCCTTGCTCTTCGAGCTTGTCCTGAAGCAGGAAGGGCACCACCTTGGCCTTGCCCACTTCTTCTTCCTCAGCGTTGGTGAATGCTGCCACCTTGCGTCCGGAGAGCAGCGAGATGCCATTGCCGAGTTCCACGTCCACCAGACCGGACGGACCATGGCACACCGCGCCAACCACACCGCCGCTGTCATAGACGGAGGCGACCAGTTTCTGCAGATCCTTGTTGCCGGCGAAATCCCACATGGTTCCGTGACCGCCCACGAGGAACACCGCGTGGTACTGGCCGGGATCGACCACTGAGACCTTGGGGGTGTTGTACATGGAGGCCTTGACGGTCTCGTCAGTGGTGAACTCCACCTGAATCGGATCGTCCTGATCCAGTCCGTCCTGCGGCGGCTGGCCGCCCTCGATGGACGCAAAGTCCACGAAGTACCCGGCGTCGCGGAACACCTTCCACGGGTGGGCCGCCTCGCCCACGAAGTAGCCCGTGGACTCTCCGGTATCGCCCAAAGTGTCATGGCTGGTCAGTACCAACAGAACCTTTTTCATGGTGCCAATGTCCATGCGTGCTCCTTTCGGCCGGCGCGCATGCTGCGCGCTTGTGAACGGGTTCACCGTAAGCACGCTGTCGTGCGGGAGACAGCCTCGTTCGCTGTAGGCACCTTGTCGCGGCAACTGTTGACACATCACGGGCAGGCGCTGTTAGCATGAAAAAGACAATTGACGCGGGTCCTGTAGATCGCCCGTGCGTTCCCACCGAAAGGGCATTGACGTGCGCATTTCCAACGCCATCCTCCGCGCCGTACCCGGCGCATTCCTGCTGCAGTCCGGCTACGGCAAGCTGAGCCTGGACAAAGAGTCCGCAGAGGGCCTCAAGCAGTTCGCCGCTACCGGCGTCCCCCAGTTCGCTGATTGGGATTCCGAGACCTTCGGCAAGTTCATTGCCGGCTCCGAACTGGCCATCGGCGCCTTGCTGGTGACCCCGCTCGTCTCCAAGCGCCTGGCTGGTGCCGGCCTGCTGGCATTCTCCGCCGGCCTGCTCACCATGTACTTCCGCAACCCCGAAATGACCCAGGACGACGGCATCCGCCCGTCCGAGTCCGGCATGACGCTGTCCAAGGACGCCTTCATGGCAGCCATCGGCGCAGCACTGGTGGTGCAGAAGTAACTCCCTCTCACCCTTTTCGGGTTGTCGACGACGCCGCAGCGCTCGCTGCGGCGTCGTCGCCGTTTAAAGCCGCGACCAAAAGTGGACTCGCCGCACGATGAACGGAAGGGGACACGTGACTCGCTGGTACGTTAACGAACTAATCGTTGCCCTTCCCTTTTCAAGGAAAGCCTTAGCTCCCCATGGACAACTTGCAAACAGTTTTGGATGCTATCCGCGATGTCATTTGGGGGCCGTGGCTCCTCTTGCCGCTTCTCATGGGAGTTGGCGTTTTCATGACCGTGCGTTTGCGCGGCATCCAGTTCCGCCTCTTCGGTAAGGCGATGAGCCTGGGATTCGGGCGTCGCTCCAAGCAGAACGGCGAAAAAGGCGAAATCTCATCGTTCGCGGCCATGTCCACCGCGTTGGCGGCGACCGTGGGCACGGGAAATATCGTGGGCGTGGCAGCTGCCATGTCCCTCGGCGGGCCGGGCGCCTTGTTCTGGATGTGGATCACCGCGTTGTTCGGTATGGCCTCCAAGTACGCCGAGTGCTTCTTGGGCGTCCGGTTCCGCACCCGGGACTCCTCAGGCCAGCTCACCGGTGGGCCGCAGGTCTACCTGGTGCGCGGTATTCCCAATAAGTTCGGTCGTTTCCTGTCCATGATGTTCGCGGTGTGCTGCGTGGTGGCCACTTTCGGTATCGGCAACATGACCCAGGGCAACGCGATTGCCAGCAACCTGGAACACAGCTTCTCGGTTCCCCCCGTGCTCACCGCCGTGGTGCTGGCGATCGCCACGGGCCTCGCTTTGATCGGCGGCATTCGCTCGATCGCCAAGGTCACCACGTTCATGGTTCCCCTGATGATCGTCCTCTACATCGGTGCGGGCCTGTACATCATTGGCGTGAACTTCTCGGGCATCCCCGAAGCGTTCCGTCTGATCTTCACCGGCGCGTTCACCCCGATGGGTGCGGCGGGCGGTTTCGTGGGTTCCACGGTCATGATGGCGATTCAGATGGGCGCCGCCCGCTCGCTGTTCTCCAACGAGTCCGGCATGGGCACCGCCTCGATCGCCGCATCCGTGGCACAGACCAACCACCCGGTGCGTCAGGGCCTGGTCTCCATGACCCAGACCTTCGTGGACACCCTGGTAGTCATCTCCATCACCGGTTTCGTCATCCTGACCACCGGTGTGTGGAACCAAGCGGATACAGCCACCATGACCTCCATCGCCTTCTCCACCGGGTTGCCCGGCGAATGGGGTGGAATCGTGGTGACCATTTGCCTGGTGCTGCTGGGGTACTCCACCGTGCTGGGCTGGGCCTACTACGGCGAACGCAACATGGAACGGCTGGCCGGGTACAAGGGAGCAGCCATTTACCGCGTGCTCTTCTGCATTGCCGCTGGCCTGGGTGCGCTGGCTCCCCTGACCCTGGTGTGGTCCTTCTCGGACATCATGAACGGGCTCATGGCCATCCCCAACCTGATCGGGCTGGTGATCCTGTCCGGTCTGGTGGTGCGCGAAACCCGGCTCTACCTCAAGCACGACCCCCACTTCACCGCGACCACCGACGAGATCGACCGGTTCATGGGTGACCACCCGGGCGCATTGGACGCGCAGATCGATCACGACATCGACTTCGACTCGGAAAACCCTGCTTTGACCGAGACCGGCTCCATGCCCATCGTGCAGGCCGACGACGCCGCTGACGTGAGGAACCGACCGGACGCAGCCTCATCCACTAAGTAGCAGCTCCCGGAAACAGTCGGGCACGGATAAGAGCGGCGGGCGCCGGGGATTCTCCCCGGCGCCCGCCGCTCTTATCCGCGCGTCATCAGTTGCGCAGCCCTAGGCCCCGCGACCCACCGACAAGATCTGGGTCATGGTGTGGGACTCACCGGCGTCCAAACGGACCGCGTTGTCGAGCACGTTAGCGGTTTCCACACACACCATGGACTGCCATTCGTCGTCCGCAAAGTCGTCCATGGCCTTGGACTTCTCGGTCCACGGGTTCCACACCACGGTGTTGGCCGAGCCCTCCTTGGCCACGGTGATGGTGCGGGCCATGGCCGGGTCCTTCACCTGCACGGTGCCCTCGGAGTAGTAGACCCGGTCGGTCTCGTCCGAGATTGCCACGGCTCCGGACTGCTGCTCTTCCTGCTGGGCCACCTTGTCGAAGTACCGCGCGCCGTCAAGACCCTCGATGCTGATGCGCTGTGAATCACCCACGGACAAGTAGGTGTGCAGCGCTTCTTCAAACTCGAAGGCGGTGGAATCGGTATTCGTCACGGTTAAGGACATGGTCAGCTTGGCACCGAAATCCACGGTGTACACGGCCCGGAATTTATGGGGGAACGAACCACGCAGCTGACGGTCGATGTCCTCGTGGGTGAGGATGAAGCGCGCGGTGGCGGCAGCGGCGTCGTCGTAGTTGCGAATCCTGTCCGCAAGGTTCCAGTCGGTGATGCGCGCGAAGCCGTGGGCCGGCTTCAAGTCACCCGAACGGCCGGGGCCGAACCACGGGAAGCAAATGGGAACGCCCCCGCGGATAGCCTCCCCCGCACTGTCCTTGGCTTGGGATGAGACCCACAGCACCGGGTCGAAACCGGTGGGGGCCCAAGACACCACGTGTGCGCCGTAGGTACGGACTGTGCCGGAACCGGACGGGCAGAAAAGGGTCAGGGGCGCGGGAAGTCGAGTCATGACTCCAGCTTAGGCATTGGTCAGCCTCGTCGGGCTCAGTGGGCCCGCAAGATTACCGCTCCGACTCCACGTGATCGACCGGATTCTCCATTTCGTCCTTGAAGAGCACCCACACAGAACGGCCCCGGACTCGATGTCCGGGGCCGTCCCATTACTCACGGAGCGCCTGTCATGAAGCGCTGCGCGTTGGCTTGATCAGCGGATTGTGTGCTCGTACGTGTCGATACCACCCTCGCGGTCCCTCATGAAGGTATCCACCTCGCTCTTGGTGGCCCGCAAGTTGGGGTCGTGGCGCAAGTAGTGCTTGGTCTCGCGGACGATCAGGCCGGACAGGATTATCAGGCCCAAGAGGTTGGGCAGTGCCATCAAGCCGTTCATGACATCCGCGAAGGTCCACACGAGTGCTAGTGGAACCGTGGCACCGATGAACACGATCACGGAGAAGAACACACGGTAGGGCATCACAGCGCGGCGACCGAAGAGTCGCTCCATGCACCGTTCGCCGTAGTACGCCCAGCCCAGGATGGTGGAGTAGGCGAAGAGCACCAGGCCCACCGTGACAATCAAGTGGCCCCACACGCCGGGCAAGCCGTGAGTGAAGGCCTCACCCGTCATGGTGGCGGCGCTGTCACTGCCTTGATCCCACACACCCGTGGTCACAATGACCAAGCCGGTGCAGGTCACCACGATGATCGTGTCGATGAAGGTCTGGGTCATGGAGACCAGGCCCTGGCGTACCGGGTGGGTGGTCTTGGCAGCCGCAGCCGCAATGGCCGCTGAGCCCATGCCCGACTCGTTCGAGAAGATGCCTCGGGCCACACCCATCTGGACCGCAAGAATGATGGCGGAACCGGCAAAGCCACCCACGGCGGACGTACCGCTGAAGGCATCACCGAAGATCATGCCGAAGGCTGCGGGGACGGCGTCCACGTTCGCGATCAGAATGTACAGGGCACCCAGCACGTAGAGGATGATCATGATGGGCACCAGGCCGGCGGTGACCTTACCAATGGACTTAATGCCGCCCACCAGGACCAACAGAGTCAGTGCAGCCAACACCAGGCCGGTGATCCACACGGGCACACCGAACGAGGACTCCACGTTGGCGGAAATCGAGTTCCCCTGGGTCATGTTGCCAATGCCGAAGGAAGCTAACACCGCCGCGATCGCGAAGAACAGGGATAGGAACGTACCGAAACCGTTGGGAATGCCGCGCTTCAAGTAGTACTGCGGGCCGCCCGAGATCTCACCGACCGAGTCACGCGTGCGGAATCGCACACCCAGGAACGCCTCGGAGTACTTTGAGGCCATGCCCACTACGCCGGTGACCCACATCCAGAACAGTGCACCCGGACCACCAATCGCGATGGCCGTGGCAACACCCACGATGTTGCCCGTACCCACGGTGGCCGCGAGCGCGGTGGTCAAGGCCTGGAACTGGGAGACGTCGCCGCCAGCGGCGTCCTTATCTTTGCGTTCGAACAACGCGAGACGGAGCGCAGGGATTAACTTGAGTAGCTGGATGCCACCGAGACGGACGGTTAAATAACCGCCGGTGAACAGCAGCAGGGGGATAAGGAACCACGGCCCCCAGATGAAGGCGCTGGCCGCATCCAGGGCATTAGTGAGTGAATCAATCATAGAGAGGCCTCTGATCGTGAGGTGGGATCTGTGATACGTCACCGAAATGTGAGCTGTATCTCGTAGGGTGGAATTGAACCACATTCAGGGCCAATCACCAGGTATCGGGTGTCACCCGGGTGGTTGTGTCGATTTCGTAGCTTGCTTAGCGTGCGCGCTTAATGGGCGACGACGACGCTCGCGCGAGCGCCGTCGTCGCCCTCGGTGAGTCTGAAGCTCCGCTATCTACGTGCGGCGAGAACAGCGGCGAGTGCGACGAGTGCGCACGCGGCCATGGTGATCACCATGGGAACCGCGGAGTGGTCTCCGGCCAGCCCGGACAGGGGCGACACGATGCCACCCAGCACGAATTGGGACATACCCACCACCGCGGAGCCGGTGCCGGACAGCCCATGTGCGTGCGCGCGATCCTGAGCGAGGGCCACCGCGTTGCCGAAGATGAAGCCGATGCAGGACTGCATGAGGAACAGCAGGAAGAGCGTGGGGATGCCCACCACGCCCAGCAGAACCAGGATCATGTTGAGGCACGCGGTCACGCTCATTCCGGTCACGCCCATGAGAAGGAGCGAGCGCGGCTCATGGTTTTTGACGAGTTTGGTGTTGAGCGTGGCCGTGATGATTGCGCCGGCCGCGTTGACCGCGAAAATCACCGAGTACGCGAGTGCGCTGTATCCCATGACGTTCTGGATCACGAATGAGGACGCCGAGACGTAGGCGAACAACGAGCCGAAACCGAAGGCGAACGCCATGGCATAGAACGTGAACCGGCGGTCCTTCACAACCGTGACGGCGTTGCGCACAATGCGACCCAGGCCGCCCTGCGAGCGCATGGCCTTGGGAAGCGTTTCGGGAATCACGAATACCGAGCACGCGAGCATCACCAGGCCGAAGCCCGTGAGGACCCAGAACACGACCTGCCATTGGGCGACCGTCGCGATGACACCACCCAGAAGTGGAGCGACCACGGGCGCCAGCGAGGTAATCAGCGCGAGGACGGAGTACAGCTGTGCCGCTGTGCGGCCGGTGGTCATGTCCGAAACCATGGCGCGCGCGATCACCACTCCAGCGGCGCCGGCGATGCCCTGGATTCCCCGCAGGACCAGGACCATCTCGATGGTCGTGGCGAAGGCAATACCCAAGGACGCCACCACGAATAATGCATTGCCGGCAACCATGAGTTTGTGCCGCCCGAGCACATCGGACAGCGGACCCAGCACGAACTGCCCCAGCGCAATACCGATCATGTAGGTGGTCAGGGTCAGCTGAACGAGCGACGCGGTCGATTCGAAGTATTGGCCTATGTCCGGCATCGACGCGAGGTACACGTCCGTGGCCATGGGGCTGACCGCGGAGAGGATGCCCAGCGCACCGATCAACACCACACGATCCAACCGCGGGCTCAGCGCCAAGCGGCTCCGGAACGGGTGGGACTCGGCGGAACTCTGACTCATGGGTGTCCTGCTCCTTTGGATGCTGTCCCGCTACGCGTGGTGCCCAGCGTTGTTCCGGGCTGTCGAGGTTGCCGCGGGCCACTCAATGCTAGGGCCTCACCGATTGCTCGTGGGCCAACAAGTCACTCGGGGACTTAGGATGTTCAACGATGAACTCCAGCAATGATTCCTCCCAGACCCCTGATTCGCAGACCTCTTCTTCCGGCACCGACGACGCCGCTTCGGTTTCCGCCGACGTGGCTGCTGTCGAAGCCGGGGACCACGCTGGCACCGATGCGGCCGCCGGTAGCGACGCAGCGCCGTCGAAGACCGAGGGCGAGCGCCCTGTCTTTCATAAACAGCCGTACTCGTTCGTGCGCCGTGGGGATCGCCTCTCCCCCAAGCGCCAGAAGGCGTGGGACGAATACGCATCGCAGTGGGTCCTGGATATTCCTCGCGTCATGACGGACACCTCCGTGGATCCGTCCTTCCGACTGGACCACGAGGCGCTGTTCGGTCGCAAGGCCCCGATGGTGGTCGAGATCGGTTCGGGTCTCGGCGAGGCGATCGTGAACCATGCGCTGGCGCACCCCGAGCTGGACCACTTGGCGGTGGAGGTCTACAAGCCTGGTATCGCGGACCTGTTGATGAAAGCCTCGCAGGCGGGCGTGACCAACGTTCGGGTGGCTCAGGCCAACGCTCCCGAGGTACTCGAGCACATGTTGGAACCCGGTTCCATTCACGAGCTGTGGGTGTTCTTCCCGGACCCCTGGCACAAGACGCGTCACCATAAGCGTCGCTTGGTGTCCCCGCGGTTCACCGGACTCGCCGCCCGCGTTCTGGAACAGGGTGGACTGTGGCGCTTGGCCACCGACTGGCAGGAGTACGCGGTGGTCATGCGCGAGGTACTCGACGGCGCTTCCGAGGATTTCGAGAATGTGAACCCCGGCCCCGCCGCAACCGACGAGAACCCCGACCAAGGCTGGGCTCCCCGCTGGGAGGGCCGTATCCTCACGAGCTTCGAACGCAAGGCCACCGAAGCCGGACGGATTCCGAGGGACCTGACGTACCGCCGTCGGTGACGGGGAGCCTACCGAGGCTCGTAAGAACCTCCTCCAACACCTCATGTGTCGTTGGAACCTTTTCGCGCGGCGCGGGTTCAGAGGGTGGTTGCAACGCTTCTAGTGACAGGGGTGTTGTGTGATGGGTTGGCCCATGAT
>NZ_BAAAQA010000015.1:343884-411445 GCF_039531425.1 Kocuria atrinae | reverse complement strand
GGACGGTTCGAAAGAACCACTCACTAATGAGAACCGCCGGACCCCACACACCGTTTAACGGACAGACCCACCATTGGCGGTGTGCTCACCGTTCTCGGCGGATTCGGCCACGCCGTCTTCAGCGGCGCCGAGATGGCCCGTCAAGCAATGGCCACCGATCCTGACGCCAACGCTGCTGCCGCCGGTCAGCTGCAGTCCTTCCCACCACTCATGCCCTTCATGATGATCGGTCTGATCGGTACGGTGGTGGGACTGGTACTGCTAGGTATTGCTCATCTTCGGTCTGGCGCGGCACCGAGATGGACCGGCCCCGTGCTGCTCGCGTTCGTGTTTGTCGAGTTCGTCGGCAGCAACTTCACGCAATGGGCGACCTATCTGTCCGGTCTGCTCCTACTGGGTGCGCGCGGTGGTCTGGTGACGGGTTTGATGCGCGATGCGCGCCCGTTGCCGGCGCACGAGGACCGAATCCCGACCGATGTCACCGTGGGGCAGGTGATTCCCTAGCCCGACTGAATATCGAGAAATGCCCTGCCTGATGGTGGGGCATTTCTGTTTTAACCAATCATGCTGCGTCAGGTTCGGCGCACGTGCAATGACACCGATAGAATCGGCCCATGCCGACCCGACATTCGGGGGACGGCTCCCTGTCCATCACGGCTCGCGTGTCGCTCGGCGCTGCGTTGGTGCTGGCAACGGGGACTGCTCTTTCCCCCCTCATATTCCCCCTCGATTCAGATGAAGAATCCACAGCTGTCAGCTGCACGACCTACGGTCTTGCGGCCGATGACCCGCGCGCTGAACCCGCTCAAATCATTGATGCCAGCTACCGCGCCGGAAGCACCTACTCCGCTGCCGGAGACCTGGGGGAAATGGCTCAGACCTACCATCACAACGGTCTCACCGGCCAGTATCACGTGATCGACGGCGGCGTGAACACGAACGAACCCGTTGGCCTGGTCATGCATCTGCACGGCGACGGCGCTCGGGAGTACCACGATCCCAGTGGCCGCACCACCTGTCTGGCGGCCGTGGCTGCTTCCCACAACGCCCTACTGGTCGTCCCGCGTACACCCGACCGGGCCCAGGACCCCACATGGTGGGAAAATCTCGACGGCAACCGCGATTGGCTCACCTCACTCGTGAACGACCAGATCCTTCAGGAGTACCCGATCGATCGGGACCGAATCACGTGGATGGGTTATTCCGGCGGTGCGGAGATGCTCAGCTACGGAATCCTCGCCGGGCCCCGGGACCTGGTCACCGCGGGAGCCGCAATGGTCGGTGGCGGAGGGGCCCCCGAGGCGCTCGACACGGTTGCCACCGAGTCTCAAATGGCGAGCATGCCTCTGTGGTGGATCACGGGAGAGGAAGACGATGGCTCCACCGAGTCCGCACCTTTCGATGCCGTGAGCGCCGCCGTGGCCGGTGCCGATTTCTACGACGATGAGGGCTTCCAGGACGTTGATCTGGAGCTGTTGGCCGGTCACGACCACTATGACATGCCAGATGCGAAGATTCTGGACGACTTGATGAAGTCCGCCGCTCGCTGAGATCCCGTCTCGCCTACTGAATCGTTTTTCACGCAAATTGTCCTCTGACTTGGGAGGATGTACGGTTAACGCACAAAATACACAGCAGGGGGATGCTGTCATTTCACACGCGCGTTGGTGTGACGCGCACTCCGGACCAGTCGGGGGACTGAGCCGGGTAAATCTCACACGGCCACACTCATCATCGTCGTGAATCGACGGTGTTCGGCTACCCCTGTGTCCAATGGTTATCCGTTTGGGGGAAGCCTTGTCCGTGGAAAACCACCAGAGGATTCACAACAGAACAACGAGAGCTATCGCCGAGGATCGCGCCGTCTACCCGGTGGAGCAACCGCCGGCGGCACGCACCCTGGTAGACATCGTGCTCGACACCGTGTCGCAGTACCCGGATGCCATCGCCCTGGAAGATGAACAGCAGCGGGTCGCCTACGGTGAGCTCGAAGACCTGATCGAAACTCATGTTCAGCGGCTGTGGGACCTCGGGGTGGGCCGCGGGGACCGCGTCGGAATCCGCGTACCTTCCGGAAGTATCGATCTTTACGTCGCCATTCTGGCCACGCTGTTTGCGGGCGCCGCCTACGTTCCGGTGGACTGGGACGATCCCGATGAACGCGCGCACACCGTATGGGAAGAAGCCGGCGTCGCGGCAATTTTCGGACGCAATCTGGATCTCACGCGCGTCGACCAGGTGAGGACCTCCGAGGACATCGGGTCGCCCCGCACTCATGACGACGCATGGATCATCTTCACCTCGGGTTCCACCGGCAAGCCCAAGGGCGTGGCTATCACGCACCGTTCGGCCGCTGCTCTCGTGGACGCGGAGGCGCTGATGTATCTGCAGCGCCGGCCGCTGGGACCGGGGGACCGTGTGATGGCGGGGCTGTCCGTGGCCTTCGACGCGTCCTGTGAGGAAATGTGGCTCGCTTGGCGCCACGGCGCCACTCTGGTTCCCGCGCCGCGGGACATCGTGCGCTCCGGGCCGGATCTGGGCCGGTGGATCGTGGAACATCACATCACCGCGGTCTCCACCGTGCCCACGTTGGCTTCACTGTGGCCGCGAGAAGCCTTGGACACCGTGCGACTGCTGATATTCGGTGGTGAGGCATGTCCCCTGGAACTTACCAAGCACCTGGTCCGCCCGGGCCGTGAAGTGTGGAACACCTATGGACCGACCGAAACCACGGTCATTGCCTCCGGTGCCATTTTGACGGGTGAGGATCCCGTGCGCATCGGACTCCCCGTTCCGGGGTGGGAGCTCACCGTGGTGGACTCCGAGGGCCAGCCCGTGGCCTGGGGCGAAACAGGAGAACTAATGGTGGGTGGGGTCGGCCTGGGCCGCTATCTTGACCCCGCCAAGGACGCCGAAATGTATGCTCCGCTGCCGGCACTGGGCTGGGAGCGGGCCTACCGCACCGGCGACGTGGTGCGCGCGGACAAGGAAGGCCTCGTGTTCGCCGGGCGCGCGGACGATCAGGTCAAAGTCTCCGGGCGCCGTCTCGAGCTCGGCGAAATCGATGACCACATGTCTCGAGTCCCCGGTGTGCGGGCGGGTGCATGCGCCGTGCACTCCACCCCGGGCGGCAGCAGCGTGATCGCGGGTTACCTGGTCGCGGAATCGGAAGGTTCCGTGGATCTGGCCCAGGCGCGTGTGTGGTTGTCCGAGCGGCTTCCGGGCCAACTGGTGCCCGCGTTGTGCTTGATGGATGAACTCCCGCTGAAAACGTCCGGCAAGGTGGATCGCAAGGCACTGCCGTGGCCGCTGCCCAATTCGGGAGGTGACGATGAGCCGGACCTTGACCCGGATCTCGTGTGGCTGGCTGAACTGTGGGCGGATCAACTCGGGCCCCTGCCGTTCAGGGCAGACAGCGATTTTTTCGCTTTGGGAGGCAGCTCGGTGGGCGTGGCTCGGCTGGTGTCAGCCCTGCGGCAAACCCACCCGGATACCGAGATCGCCCGGATCTACGCGGACCCCACCCTCCGAGGAATGGCCGACTACCTGGCGACCCTGGAAGCATCCACCGATTCCAAGCGGGATCCCGAACGCATGCCGGGCTGGACCGGGTGGGTGCAGGGAGCCTTCCTGGTGGGCCTGTGCATTCTCAACGGCCTGCGCTACGTCATGGGTTTGCTCATCGTGGTGTGGGTGCTTTCAGTCGTGGTTGACGCCGCCTGGGTTCCCCGACCCCCATTTTGGCCCTTGTTCTTCGGCTGGCTCGTGATGTTCTCGCTGCCCGGCCGGGTCATTCTGGGCGCTGCCGCAGTGCGGGGTCTGAACGCGGGTTTGAAGCCGGGGCACTATCCCCGCGGTGGGTGGACGCACTTGCGGATCTGGGCCGCGGAACGGCTGGTGGTGTTCAACAAGTACGACCTTCTGTTGGGCACTCCGATGGCACGTACACTGCACCGTCTCTTCGGCAACACCGTGGGTCACCGGGCCAGCCTGAACGCTCTGCCGCCCGTGACGGGTCTGGTGACCATTGGCGAGAATGCCTCCCTCGAACAAGAAACGGACATCGCCGGGTACTGGCTGGACGGTGACACCCTGCACGTGGGCGCCATCGAGATCGGAGCGCACGCGCGACTCGGTACGCGCACACTCGTGGACCCCGGAAGCCGCGTGGGCGAAGGGGCCGAAATATCACCGGGTTCCCACGTGAGCGGCACCGTTCCGGACGGCGAGTTGTGGGGCGGCTCGCCCCTGGTACATCTCGGTGTCGCCGGTGAGAGCTGGCCGGAAGTTGCACCGCAGGATGTTCCCGCACTGGGGTCCTGGGGAAAGTTCCAAGCCCACCTGGCCTACTCGGGTGGCGTGGCATTGATTTCGCTGTTGCCGCTGTTGGCTATTATCCCGGGAGCGGTGCTGGCGCTGATCGAGATCATCTTCTTGGAGCGCTACCAGGACGTCTTCTCGTTCCTCGCGCTGTGGGTGCCCGTGTTCACGGTGCTGACCGCCGGCACGTGGCTGTTGCTCGTGGCCGGTTGTATTCGACTCGTGGCAGACATGATCACCCCGGGCTACTTCCCGCACACCGGTAAGGTCGCGTGGGCCACGTGGTTGACGGAGATGTTGTTGCAGCGGACCCTGATCTCCACCTATCCCATCTATGCGTCCTGCGTGACCCCGTGGTTCATGCGCCTGTTGGGCGTTCGGGTCGGCCGCAACGTGGAGATCTCCACCATGGAGTCGATTCCCCACCTCACCTCCTTGAAGGACGGTTCGTTCCTGGCCGACCACTCATTGGTGGCCTCGCACCGTTCGGGTTTCGGGTGGCTCAATGTGGGCACCTCCGTGATCGGCGAGCGCACGTTCGTTGGCAACTCCGCAATCGTGGGTCCGGACCGTGATGTGCCCAACGATGTGCTCGTGGCCGTTCTCAGCTCCGCGCCCTACAAGGCCCCGGCCGGATCCTCCTGGCTCGGGCGCAACGCCGAACCGATTTCGCGGGCCACGGCAGACGCGGACGAGGACGTGACGTTCCAACCGCCACGCCGGCTCAAGGTGGCACGGGCGTTCGTGGAGATGTTCCGCGTGGTGCCGGCCATGGTGTCCGCATGGATCGACCTGCTGATCGTCTTCACTCTGACGAGCATCTACATGGCACACGGGCAAGGTCTGAGCGGTGTGCTCTACACCTTCCTGTGGTCAGGCC
Organism: Kocuria atrinae; assembly: GCF_039531425.1. Lineage (NCBI taxonomy): Bacteria > Bacillati > Actinomycetota > Actinomycetes > Micrococcales > Micrococcaceae > Kocuria > Kocuria atrinae. Next base: position 406,245 of record NZ_BAAAQA010000015.1, on the reverse strand, counting down.
CGGTTCTGATCGTTGCCAGCACCCTGGCATGTCTGGTTCCCGTGGTGGTCAAGTGGTCCCTCATGGGACGCTTCCGCGCGGGGGAGCGCCCGCTGTTCAGTTCGTTCGTCTGGCGCAATGAGCTCGCGGATGTCTTCGCGGAGTCGTTGGCCGTGCCGTCACTGGTTCGCCTGAGCATCGGCTCGCCCATGTTCAACATGTGGACCCGACTGATGGGCGCACATATCGGTCGCAGCGTGTGGTGCGAGACCTGGTGGTTGCCGGAGTTCGATCTGGTAACGCTCGAGGATCACGTATCCGTGAACCGCGGCACCGTGCTTCAGACCCACCTGTTTCACGATCGCATCATGCGCCTGGAACCCGTCACCATGCAGCGCGGCTCCACGCTGGGTCCCAACAGCTTTGTGCTACCTGGGGCCACGATCGAACAGCGCTCCACTGTGGGCCCGGGATCGTTGGTCATGCGCCAGGAAACGGTTCCCTCGGACGGTAACTGGGGTGGCAATCCCATCCAGCACTTGGAACCGGGGGACCAGGCGATCAGCTCTGATCTCCGCCCGGGCCCGCCCGTGGCGAATCGCCCGGCGCCGATCTCTTCCGATCCGTCCATGCGCCCCGCCCCGTGGGCAGTCGCGGAGAATGACATGTACACCCAGGAGGCCATGAAGTGAGCGAGCAATCGACGAAAGTTGTGGTCGAGGGGTACCTGCCCCCGGGGCACCGCCCCGCGCCGGGACCCCGGCCTGAACGCGAAGTCTGGACCGGTGAGGATCGTGAACAAGCGCAACCGGTCACGGAAAGCGAATTGTGGACGGCTCAGACTCCGATCGTGACCGCTCCGCCTCGCACGGCAGCACCACCACCGCGCCAGGGCGCCGTGGTTCGCAATCTGCCCAGCGCGGACGGCCGCCGCACCCGGCGTCGAATTGCCGGGGTGGACGTCACCCGCGGGTTCGCGCTGCTCGGGATGATCGCGGTACACACCTTGCCGGCCAGCGCCGACGCCGCCGGGAACCCAACCTGGACCTGGTCCCTTTTCGGAGGCAACGCGGCCGCCCTGTTCGCGGTGTTGGCGGGTGTCAGTTTGGCGTTCCTCACGGGAGGCCGCACCCCGCGAAGGGGCCGGGACGCCGCCCGGTCACGGGTTTCGCTGGCGGTGCGTGCGCTGCTGTTGTTCGCCGTGGGACTGTCCCTGAATTTCTTGGACATCCCGGCCTACAACATCCTGATCTACTACGGCCTGATGTTCTTGTTGGCCATCCCGTTCACCCTGATGTCCGTCCGGTGGCTGTTGGTCTCTGCCCTCACATTCGCGGTGGCATCACCCTTCCTCATGCAGTGGTCCCTGGAACACATTCCAGCTCACGTGCACGCCAACCCGAACCTGTTCGATCTGGTCAACGAGCCGGCCACGGTACTTGCGGAACTGTTCCTGACCGGCACGTATCCCGCACTGCCGTGGATGACGTTCATTTGCTTGGGCATGGCATTGGGGCGGCTGCCCTTGACCCGTGACCGCATCCAGGTGCTCCTGGTGGTCATCGGCGCGGTCGTGGCGGCGGTGGGTAAGGGCATTTCCCTGCTCATGCTTTACCGCTTCGACCTGGAGTACGCGCTGATCGAGGCGACTCCCTGGATGACCAGCGATGACGTGTGGACCGCGCAGGTTTACGGACCCGACCCTCAGCTGCCGACCACCACGTGGCAGTGGCTACTGCTTTCTGGGCCGCACACCAATACCCCGTTCGCACTGATCGGTGCGGCGGGGCTGGCCATGGTTGCCCTGGGTGGGTTCCTGATCGCCAGCCGCGCTATCGGGCGGTGGTTCACCCCATTGGCGGCGATGGGGTCCATGACACTCACGTTGTACGCGTCCCACTTGGTGTTCCTCACCTTCGTGGAGGTCACACCCATGCCGTGGTTCTGGTACGTCGTGCAGATCGCGGTCGCGGCACTCGTGGCAACCGCTTGGCAGCAGGCGCTGGGCAACGGGCCGCTGGAACGGGTGGTCACGCGCGCTTCAAAGGCGGTCGGCCGGGCGGTTGTGCGGACACCGAAGGAGTCCTAGCGCCCCATGGGGCGGTCGGTCCAAGGCTCGGGACTGCCCAACGGATCCTCGAGCCAGGCAACCGCCGCGTGCAGTTGAGATCCACGCCGGGTGCGCACCCCCGTGACCACCAGTCCGTCGGGATGACGCACCCGGTTTTCTGCGCCCACGTGCACCGTGGAGGGGTCGACGGACAGGCCAGTGCGCCGGGCCTTCAGGAGCGCTTCGACTCGGACCCAGGCATCGGTCACCGCCCGAGCGCGTCGTCGCGCAGGCACCCGGAGCAGGCGGGACTGATCGGAGGGATGGAGGACCCGCAGTAGCGATTCGGACTGCTGGTTGCTCTGTCGCAGTTCGAGGTCCACGCCCACGGGTCGGTTGGCCATCGCGACGGCCACGTACCCTGAGGTACGCGCCAGGGAGAACTGGACTGGATCCCCGGGCTCGAGAGCCTTTACGCCACGGACCCTGGCCGGTCCGGGGGCGCCCGTCGTGGGGTTCCGAGGCAGCTCCACGGCCTCAGGCGGGCAGTCCAAGCGGAGCGCCAGAAGTCGACGTAAGACCACGCGCGAGTTCAGGAATTCCCGGCGCCGGGTTTCCTCACGTAGTTCACGGGCGCGAGCCAGTTCGTCCTCCCCAAGCCACCACGTGGACATTGTGGCCCAGTCATCGATTTCGGCCAGAGCCACGACAAATAGGTCCACGTCCCGCGGGGCGTCCCTCAATCGCCGACGCCGCTTGCTCCAGTCAAGCTCATCGGATCCACCCGTGTGCTCGGTCGCGTCATACACGGTCGGTTGTGGAACCGCTCGCGTCGGGGTCCCGCAACGCGGCGTGCAGTAGTTCGGGCCGTTCGAAGATCGCGTGATGACCGCCTCGCAGGCGAAGGGTGCTCACGGGAGCGGTGGTGAACCGGTTCCAGAGTTCGACGTCCCGCATGGGGGCCGTGGTGTCTCCGTCCGCGGCCACCATCAGCAGGGGAGTGTTCACCAAGGGTGGCTCCCGGTCATGGCCGAGGGATGCGGACAGATCGGCGCGCAACGGGTCCAGCACCATGGAACGCATCCCGGGGTCTTCCAAGAGCTCCGGGGGAGTACCACCCAGCGCTACGAGCCACGCCACGAGTGCGTCTTCATCGTGCAGGGCCGCTGTCAGTTCAGGGCTGGGGTCCGGCGGTGGCACCTTGGCCGAAACAACCAGGCGGCGAATTCTCCCCGGGCGGTGCCGTTCCACGCGGGCCACACATTCAGCCGCCAGCAGCGCGCCGAAGGAGTGCCCCAGGACATCGGTGGGCAGCTCGTCAGCGTCCAGCACCGGCAGTAACGCGTCGACGGCTTCGTCCACTATGTCCGCCACGGAAGTAGTGGCCGGTTCTGTCATGCGCGCCTCACGGCCGGGCCGTCTGTGGGCGAGGACCTCGACGTCGTCGGCAGCCAGTGACCGCCCCGATAAGCCGCCCGCGCCCGCGTGGGGGAAAAACACGAGACGGCGTTGCGGGACGCCGCCGGGCGTTACCCAACGGGCCAGAACATTGTTGCGGGTAGCCATGGTGGGTACGCTAGCACCGCCACGCCCGCAACACACCGGTGTCATCGTCGTCTTTTGTGGGGCTGGATCCCGGGTCGTTCCCGAGAACGTATCGAACTCAGCGAGCGGGATGTGCGATCAAGGACGAGGAAGCGCAGGTCAACAAAGCGTTCATGCCACCGTTCTGCATTGCTCGGCGCTGGCGTTCGGCACCGGTCCCCTCTGAGAGAATTCGTTCCAACCCCCGCTGGACCACGGACATATCCTCGGCTCCTTCGAAGTACGGCTGGACCCGTTCCAGAGCGTCCTGGACCAGATCCGCCGCGGGCTTCTGGGTGCCCGAGATCGGATCCATGAGGGAACCGGACAGGCCGAATTTCGCGGACTGCCACACCGCAATCTCCAATACTTCGGGTGGAATCTGCGCCACGGCCGGGACCTCGAGGGACATGCGTGACAGGGCCCGAATGAAGAGGGCAATCACCACGGCGTCGGAGGCTTCGAGCTGCACATCGCACGCCCTGATCTCGATCGTGCCGTGAGCAAAAGAAATGCGGGTCAGCCAGGCCAGGGTGCTGGGGCTCTCGACCACGTCGAAGTGAAGCAGCGTTTTCAAGCGGGCCTGATAATCGGCCAAGTTGTCGAACTGCGGGGGAACGCCGTTGGCCATCCACCGGCGGTAGTGGATGGAACGCCACGAGGCGAATCCACTGTCGGACCCGCGCCACATGGGCGAATTAGCGCCCAAAGCGACCACGAACGGCAGCCACGGGCGTAGACCGTTGAGGATTCGGACCCCGTCCTCGAGGGAATTCAGGCCGATGTGAACGTGCATCCCATTGAGGTACTGATCGGCGGCAATGGCCGGGGTCATTCCCGCCAACTGGTGATAGCGCTCGCCGGGGGTGACTTGAGCGGGAGCCAGGGCAATGTCGGGCGCGGTACCCGTTGCTGCGGCGTCGAAGCCCATGGAACCCGCTACTGTGGCGAGTTCGCGGCGAAAGCTCAGCAGGGAGTTCAGTGCGGTGGTCGCATCACTGAACACGGGGGAGGTGTGTTCGAGTTGGCAGGTGAGCCATTCCGGTGTGGCCTTGCCGCCGCCAGCGGTAATGTCCAGCAGGGTTTCCGCTTGCTGCGGTGCCGGTGTAGCGGGCAACTGGGTCCCGCGGTCGATGAGGAGGAATTCCTCTTCGATACCAAAAGTGGTCACGACTCGAAGCCCCACAATCTCCCGATAGCGGGCTCAACAACGGATGAAGGATTGTCTAATATTCTACCGCCTGGCTATCAGTCCACTGACTAATGCGGCGATCGTGACCTGGTGGGTCTCGACATTCGGGTCGAGGTGGGGCAACGTCGGGAACACCCGGGTCACAATGGCCCCGAGTGTGCACTGTCCACCGGAAGGATCGGTACACGTCGATGAGCATCATCCACCAGCTGCCCAATCTGTTCACGGCCGCTCGACTCGTAGCGACCGTTCCGCTGGTGCGTCGCATCCGTGGTGGGCGGACCGGGCCGGGAACCGCGGTGGGCGTTGGGGTCTGGGCCGCTACAGACTGGATCGACGGCACCTTGGCTCGGCGTATGCACTGGGAATCCACGATCGGCAAGGCACTGGATCCCCTTGCGGACCGTGCGGGGATCTCGGCCATTGCATGGAGCCTCGCGAAGGTGGGGGAGTTGCCTCGGCGCGTTCCCATCACGGTGTTGATCATGGACCTCGCCACCGGCGTGCTGACGTCCAAAGCCGCCTACCGTGGGCGCCTCAAGGTCTCCTACCTGGGAAAGGTCCGGAGCGCAATTTTGTTCGTTGCCATGGTGTCGGCCGCCGCTGGTCCCCGGCGACGGGGCAGGTTGGGGCGGTTTCCGCATGCGCTGGCCGATCTCGGAGCGGTGCTGCACATGGTGGCCGGTGTCAGTTACATCCGTGCGGCACATCTGGGCAATCGCTCGCACCGTCGCCATTGACTCATTATCACAAGGGGTCATACTTGTAAATAGGGATTCATCTCGGGTCCCGGCAGCCCTCTGGAGGGCATCATGACCAAGGCAGCCATCACACTCACGACCGGCCTCGAGGACGCGGAGAAGGTGACGGTGGCTTTCCTGGTCGCCGTCGGTGCCGCAGAATCCGGCCGAGACACACTTATGTTCCTGACCAAAGAATCGGTCCGCTTGGCCGTCACCGGTTTCACCAAGGGCACTGCCTGCGAAGGGTGCCCACCACTGCCCGACCTCATGGATCGTTTCGCCCACGCCGGCGGACACTACATCGCGTGCGGGATCTGCGTGAAAGCCAAGGGCGTTGATCCGGATTCACTCGTCGACAATGCAGAAGTCGCCGGAACCGTCCAACTGTGGGAATGGATCGGAGATGATTGCACTGCCACGTTCAGCTTCTGAGCGGACTGTTCCTGTGGAGTCCCGCCCCGCGATCTGCGGTGCGGGACTCGTCCGTTGAGGGGCACCTACGCTTGATGCATGGGCGCGTGGGAAACCGAAACGGGTGTAGTGAAGCTGCCGGACGGGCGAGTTGTGCGCGGGACTGGAGCGCGGCGTCGTCGACCGGGGGTGGCCACCGACGCCGCCGTGGCATGGGCCCGCGCGCACTATCACCCGCGTGCCGTGGAGACTCGCGCTCAGAAGCGATGGCTCAGGGATGCCGCGAGGTCGGTGCACAGCGGATGAATGGTCTTGATCGACGCCTACTCCTGGCGCTACCGATCCTCACCTCGGCGCTGGTCATCGCCTGGCTGCTGTCTCCCCGCTTCATGGATGGTCTGATCTGTGTCCTCGTGACCGTGATCGGAGCTGCGCGGAGCCTGTTGCGTCGCGATTCATGGACCCGCGCGGACGACCTGACCACGATGCGGCTCGGATTCATCGTGATCGTCACGGCGTTGTTCCTGGCCGATGACGGCCGGGGATTCACCTGGACCGCAGTGGTGCTGGGCGGAGCAGCGCTGGCCATGGACGGTCTGGACGGAAAAATTGCCCGCACCACTGGCGGAACGCGGGCAGGTGCACTGTATGACGAGACTGTGGACGCGCTGTTCATCCTCCTTCTGTCCATTGGTGTCGTTCCCCTGTGGGGGCTGTGGTGCCTGATCCCAGGACTGATGTATTACGCGTTCCACCTGGTGGCAGCCTTCCGCCCGGCGTGGCGGCAGCATCTCCCAAGGTCATTGAGCCGCAGAGTGATCGCCGCAGCCCAGGGCATTCTCCTGCTCGCTGCGGGCACGCCGATTGGGGTGGCTTTTCCGCCGTTCGGGGTGCTGTGCGTGGCCGCCGCAGTGGTGTCGGTGCTGTATTCCTTCGGTCGGGATGTTCTGTGGCTGGAACGCCGAGGCGCCGGCTCCGGTGACTGAGTCGAACTACGACACAACCGCGCCCGGGACATATCCCGTGGCCGGTCCAGCAGCGTGCTGACCATAGACTGGAACGCATGCATCAGCCAGAACAGGATCACGCACTTCTCCTCGAGTCCCGGACCGTGTTGCCGACCGATCACGGCGTCTTCGCCACGTGCGCCTACACATTTGGTGACGTCACGCACGTGGCCATGCTGATGGGCGAACCGGCTCAGGCGGAGGCTCCGATCGTGCGCATGCACAGCGAATGCCTCACCGGGGACACCCTTGGTTCTCACCGTTGCGACTGCGGTGATCAGTTGGAGGCCGCGTTGCAAGCCATCGCCGCAGAGGGCACCGGCATCCTGTTGTACCTGCGCGGTCATGAGGGCCGCGGGATCGGACTCGCCGCCAAGCTGCGCGCCTACGCACTGCAGGACCAGGGGATGGACACCGTGGACGCCAACCGTGCACTGGGGCTCCCGGATGACGCTCGGGATTACACCGCGGCCGCGGAAATGCTCCGAGATCTGGGGTGTTCGACCGTTCGGCTGTTGTCCTCCAACCCGGCCAAGGCGGAGGCGTTGACCAGCCTGGGGATCACGGTGGCGGATCGGGTGGTACTCCCGGTCGTGGACCGACCCGAGAACTCTCATTACTTGCAGACCAAGCGCCAGCGTATGCGTCACGATCCGCTGGCCGGCCGGGTGTCCGTGGAGGAAGACACCTTCCCCGTGTATCGAACGCTGGCCTCCAATTCGGAGGTCGTGGCGCAGTTGGCCCAGAGCGCTGACGGTTTTATTGCAGCTCGCGGCGGGGACGCGGAGTTCGTCTCCGGCGAGGCCGACCGCACCCACCTACATCATTTACGCGCAGCGGTGGACGCGGTGCTGGTGGGGGCCACCACGGTCACCCGAGACGACCCGCAGCTCACGGTCAGGGCGGTGCAGGGGGAGAACCCGGTGCGTGTTCTGCTGGATCCGCGCGCACGGATTCCCGTGGCGAGCCGGGTCCTGCAGTCCGCAGATGCGCGCACGCTGTGGTTGGTCGGCCAGGACACCGAGGTCCCCTCCGGATGTGGTGAGCATGTTGAGATCGTGCGCCTTCCCGCGAGCGCGGCCGGTAGTTCGGCCGGGGCCGACGGCGCCGCGGGCACCTCCATAGAGCCGGCTGCGGTTCTGCGCGTGGTTCGGGAGCACATTAGTGGTTCCATCCTGGTCGAGGGCGGCGGCAAGTCGGTCTCCGCGTTCCTCTCCGCGGGTCTGCTGGATCGGCTGTTCCTCACCGTGGCACCCGTGTTGATCGGGGACGGGGTCCCCGGAGTGCGCTTCGAAGGGTCGAAGGTCATGGGTGAGGCGCTGCGTGCGCCGTTCCGCCGGTACACGTTCGAGGAGGATGTCTGTACCGAGTTCGTGCTCAGCCAAGCGGCCAGGGATCACGACGCCGCTCAGATTGCCGGGCAATCCGCCGCGCAGGCTGTCGGGCACGCAACGGTGCAGAACACGGGCCAGGAATTCGATGCCCGGTAACCGGATTAGGCCTGTCGCTCCTCGTCTACCGGGGTCTGCGCGTTCTGGTCTCGTTCTGCCTCGGCCTTCGTCGAGCCCTGTTGTACCGCACGGCGCCGGGCGCCCCAGGTCAGAACCGCGGCGCCGGGGAGGGTGGACACTACCGCGAGTAACCCATAGCCGGTGGCCGCGGTGACGGCCTGCTCTGCGGGAACGCCCATGGCCGGAGCCAGCGCGCCGACCGAGAATTCTCGAACGCCCCAGCCTCCCACTCCCACCGGCAGGCTCATGGACGCCAACCCCACGGTCGCGACCGGCGCATGAAGGGGCCCGCTCAACTGGGCCATCGCCAGGAGGAACAGGGCAATGAGAGTGAGTACGCTCAGCGCGGAGGTGCCCCACACAATGACCTGGCGAGGTGCGGGCAGTTCGCGCAAGCAAACGATTGCCGCCGCCAGGAACACCACGGCGGCTACCGCCGCGACGATCACCACCGGCCACTGCGCTTCACCCCGTTCCGCACTCACTCCCAGCACGAGTGCGGTAGCGATGAACAGACATGCGGTGGCGCTGAGCCGTTCAGCACCGACGGCCAGCAGCGGAGACCACCAGTGCTGCCGCCCCCGGTGGCGGTAGACGGCCACTCGTGCGGCGTCCCCGCCCAGACCTCCCGGCAGAATCATGTTGCCGAAAGCGGAGGCATAGCAGTCGCCCCATGCCCGGCGGAAGCTGAGATCAATCCGCTGCTCGGCGGCCAGTATCTTCCAGCGAATCGCCTGTGTCAGCGCCACGATCAGACCCGCCAGCAGTGCAGCGAATACGGTCAGCGGAGTCAACACCTGGCCCCCTGCCACCAGGGCCTGAAGACCGACCACGCGGGCCGTCAACCAGAGCAGGACGAGGGTGGCCGCCACCATGGCGGTGCGTCGGAGCCAGAGTTTCTTCACGGGGTCAGCAGTCGTGGCGGGCATCCACCAGAACATCGCAGTGGTCCACGGTGACGGTCAGGTGCTCGGCGGCCTGCTGGTTGCGGGTCTTGAGCCAGTCAAGGGCGTCATCTTCCAGTTCGGGAGAGGCCTCGATGGCGGCGGCTACCCGTTCGGTCAGGAACCTCCGTGTGAACTCCGCATCACGGGGTGAGATCAGGTGCCACGGACTGTTGCCGTGCGTGGCTCGGACTCCGTGGTCTCGAGCGGCCCGCAGCATCGTCTGGCCCCCTTCCGCGCCAAGTTTGCCGTCCTGTCGCTGGTGCTCGGCAAATGCTTGGGCGAGTCCGTTGTCCCTGGGATCCGCCGGTTCCAGGTGCCAGTCCGCAGTGATGCTCAGCAGGAACAGCCCCAGCCCCTGGTATGTGGTCAGGGTCTTGAGAATGGCTTCTACATCGTCCTGGGTGAGTACGTCCACCACCGCACTGCAGGTCAACAACAGCGTGCCCGGGGCAGGATGGACGGGGAGGTAGTCGCCCAGGGCCGTGGGCAGGTCCGACAGATGCGTGACCATGGTGTCCGCGTCCGCCACGTGTTGGCTCGCGATCTCCAGCGACGGCTCGTGGGCGTCCACGAGCAGCCACTGGATGTGCCGATCGGGCAACCGCGGGGTCAGATGGTGCCGGAACCACGCCGCTGATTTACCGGTGCCGGCGCCCAGATCCACAACGGTCAGAGGCGCCTGCCCCGTGGGGTCAGCATCCAGCAGAGCCTGCGCGGCATGGTCCAAAAGGGGCAGGGACTGTCGTCGAGCGGCGTCGTCCAAAGGAACGCGAGCCTCGAGCCAATCCTGGGCGGCGCCGATCATTCCGGGTTCCTCTCGCTCGATGTTTTGGGGTGAGGGAAAGCGCCGCACGAAGACACAGCGTCCAGGAGCGCGCTCGCGGTGTCCTCCCAGCTGCGCAGGCCGGGCCGGAGCCTTGCGGCGTCGTCGCGAAGGCGGACCCGATACTCAGTATCTGTCAGCCAACGCGTGAGTGCCGACACCCACTGCTCTTCCACCAACGGCAGGGCCTGGCCAGCTCCGAGCGCCTCTTCGGCTCCCGTGCTGGCGCTGACCAAGGCAGGGATTGCGGCAGAGGCGGCTTCCGTGACGACCATCCCATAGGCCTCGCGATGGGAGGGCAACAGCAGGAGATCCGACGCGGCCAAAAGATCGTCAACGTCCTGCGGGTCGAGTTCGCCGGCCAACGTCACGCTCTGCAGCGGCAATGTGCGACACGCGCGGTGCAACCTGGCGCCGTACTCCGGATCGGTCGGGGGACCGGCAAACGTGCAGTGCCACCCGTCCACACCCGTCTCCGCGAGCGCGGCCAGCACGCGCACGAGGAACAGCTGATTCTTGTTCTCTTCAATGGCACCCACGCACACCAGGTGGGCGCCGGTCTCGGTGCCCGCTGCAGGCTGTCGCTTCTTCACGCCCGGCGCGGCCACGATCGCGTCCAGACCGTACAAGCTACGCACCTGATCAGCGGCATGCCGGCTGGTGGTGACGACGCCGCTCGCGGCCATCAGATTCGCCCGCTCGCGTTCCTGCGCAGCCGGGTTGGCCAAGGCCAGGGGCGCGTGCACGAGCTGAATGACCGGCACGGTCAGGTCGAGCGGATCACTCAGGGAGCAACCGATCAGACCGTCCACGATGACCGGCTCATCGAACTGCGCAGCGAGGTGACGCAGAGCGGCGTCATCCTGGGCGGACGGATCCGGCCACGCCCCGGGAAGGGACTGGCGCGTGATGGCACCGCCCACGGCGTCGGCCACGAACCGGTTGTAGCGCAGCCCCCCGCTGACGCGTCCGAGATCCGGCTCGATCAGTATGGTCACGGGCGTCCGGGGACTGTGTAGGCGACCTTGGCGCGGGGATTCTCGGTGAGGGTCACGGTGATTCCGACATCCGGTTGATCGCTCAGGGAGTCCGCGAGCCGCTGACCGATGTAGTGCGCGGTCGCCTCGGTGGTGGAGAGCTTGCCCTTGAAATCGGGGTGTTCGTCCAGGTTGGCGTAGCGCAGCGGGGAGAGAGCGTCATCGAGCATGTCCATGGCCTGACCGATGTCCAGGACCACCGCGTGCTCGTCCAATTCAGCGCGGCTGAACGTGGCCTCAACGGTGAGGGTGGCGCCGTGCATACCCTGTGCCGGGCCGAAGAACTCGTCGGGCAGGCTGTGGGCGATCATCACGTGATCGTTGACGGTGAGGCTGTACATGGTTCTCCTGCTCGGGTGGGTGGCGATGGTTTGTGGATGGGGCTCTGGAACGGGCCGGTCAGTAGGTCAGGACGTGGCAGAGGGTGGAGCGAGCCAGGTCGGTGTCCCCGGTGATTGCGTTCATCACCTCGGGCAGGTCTTGGCGGGGTGATTCGCCAGTCAGTAGCGCGTCGAAACGTTCATCGCGCAGCGTGCGCAGCGCGGTTTGTAGTCTCTCTGAGCGGGTGCGCCGGGCCCGACGTCCCTCCGCTACCTGGCCCACCTGGCTGGCCACGATCGACAGCCGACGGGCATGGAAATCTGCACCCAACGGAACGGCGGGCGCGCGGGAACCGAACCACGAGGCCTCCACGACCGTGCCGTCGTCACCGGTGATCTCCAGTGCACGGGCCAAACCGGGTTCGGTGCCGGAGGTATGAATAACGATGTCGTTGTCCGGGGACGCCTCGTCCGGATCCACGGCGGTGAGGCCAAGGGACATCAGCAGCCTGCGGCGCTCCGGGTTGGTTTCCAGAACTTCGAGGCGGTCCAATGTCATTCCGGAGGCGAGCAGCGCGGTGGCCGTGCCGATCATGCCGGCTCCGATGATGGCGACCCGGTCCGCAATGCGCGGGGGCTCCTGCCAGAGAATGTTCAGCCCGGTCTCGGCCGCGCCGGCGAGCAGCGCGCGGTGGTCGGGGACGTCGTCGGGAATGCGCTGGACGTCCTCCGCCGTGACCACGTGGTGGGTGTGGTGAGGCAGCAGGCCGAATACTCGAGCACCGCGCCATTCGTCGGGCCCCTCATCGACCACGCCCACACCCAGATATCCGTAGGACACGGGGAACGGGAAATCTCCCAGCTGCTGTGGCGCTCGCATCAGATGCGCGATGGCCTGCGGAACCCTGCCCGTGTGAACCAATGTTTCGGTACCACGAGAAACGGCGGTTGCTACTGTGCGAACTCGCAGCTCACCCGCGGCGATGTCAGCGTGGGGTTCGGGCACCTCCCGCCACGCGCTCGTGCCTGCCGATTCCGTCCAGTACTGCCAGCCCATGGATTCCACCCTATCTTTAGGAGGGCGGACTCCCATCCCGTGTGAAGGTGCGTTGGGCCGCGGCGAGGCCGACCTATACCAGCGCCGTGTGACGTGGAAAAATACTGAAGTTCGTTACTCACAAGTAAGTTGAAGAGTTTGCCCAGGCACACGGAGGCCCTCCCTCAAGCGTCACCAACAATGGGGTAGCGTGACCAGGGTCCAGTCCGGAATGATTGCTTTTGAATACTTTGGGTTGAAGATCTGAGCAGTCTCAGTGACATGGCGCATAACTACATGGGTTGAAAGTTGAACGGACAATGCCGTTCGAGTACACCAGTTCAGCCGGTCCTGACATGGGGGTGTCTTTTTTGGCAATTGATTCGACATTGAACGGCGACTGGTCCATCGACCCGTCGCACTGTCGCTTCGGGTTCTCCACCCGTCACGCGATGGTGACTCGAGTGCGCGGGGCCTTCAACGACGTTGAAGGGCATGCGCACTTGGACACGGAGAATTGGGATAACTCCACGGTGGAGGTCAGGCTCAAGGTCCAGAGCGTTGATACCCGCAACAGCCAGCGTGATCAGCACCTGCGTAGTGCTGACTTCTTCGACGCGGAGAACCACCCCGAGATCATTTTCAAGTCCACCGGGCTGGACGAAGTGGACGAGTCGCAGTTCATCATCTCCGGTGACCTGACCATTCGCGGGATCACCCGTCCTATCACCATCCCCATGGAACTCCTGGGTATCGACACCGATCCCACCGGTGGGCTGCGTGCTGGCCTCGAAGGCGGTCGGCGCATCGACCGCAAGGACTGGGGCGTTTCCTGGAACACCCCCTTGGACTCCGGTGGAGTCCTGGTCAGTGACAAGATCAGCCTGGAATTCGAGCTGTCGCTGATCAAGGATCAGTAAGTCCGCAGTACCTTTTAAAAGGAGCTCCCCGTCCGAACGGACGGGGAGCTCCCTACATGTCGGGCCATGACCGGACCCTCGACGCGTGAACTAACCTTGGTCAAGTGATTCAGTGGTTCGAGCGGCATCAAGTGGTGCTGTACCTCGCCTCCATCGGGCTCGCCGTGATCGTGGGCCTGACGTCTCCCGAGATCGCGGCCCCGGCGGAGAGTCTGATTAATCCCGTGCTGGCTCTGTTGCTCTACGCGACATTCCTGGGGATCCCGTTCACCCGCTTGAATGCGGTTGTGCGTGACTGGAAATTCTTGCGATCCACGCTGTGGCTGAACTTTGTCCTGGTGCCGATCGTGGTGTTCGGGCTGTCGCGGTTCGTCACCTATGACCAGGCTTTGCTCGCCGGGGTTCTCTTGGTGCTGCTGTGTCCGTGTGTGGACTACGTCATGGTCTTCACGGGCCTGGCCGGCGGAGCGAATGACCGCCTCCTCGCGGTCTCACCGGTTCTCATGCTGGTGCAAATGCTGCTGTTGCCGGGCTACTTGTGGCTTATGGCCGGTGCGGACATGGTCACGGTTGTGGACTTTGGCCCGTTCGTTGAGGCGTTCGCGCTGTTGATCGTGCTGCCACTCGGGGCGGCCATTCTGACTCAGCTGGCAGCCCGCACTCGCGTTGGTCACGTTCTGGAGGGCAGTGCCGTGGCCGCAATGGTCCCGCTCATGATGCTCACCCTGGCCGTGGTGGTCACCTCCCAAATCGCAAACGTCAATGCCCAATTGTCAGCGTTGCTCGCGGTGATCCCGATATTTTTCGTTTTCGCGGTCATTATGTTCGGCCTGGGCCAGTGGGTGGGGCGGCGCAGTGGGTACGACGTCGCCGCGAGACGCGCCCTCGTCTTCTCCGGTGTCACGCGCAATTCCCTGGTGATCCTCCCGCTGGCCCTTGCACTGCCAGCGGCCATGGACCTGGCGCCGTTGGTCGTGGTGACTCAAACGCTGGTGGAACTGCTGGTCATGGTGGCCATGGTTCGACTGGTGCCCGGGCTTGTTCGCGGAACTACGGCCAATGGCTCCGCCACGGTTGCCTAGCTAAGATCGATCTTGTTGGGACATATGCAGAGGCATAACCCCACACGACGGGGGGCACGGACATGAGCTTGGGTCAGCACGTGGGTCAGAAGATTCTGGTGGTCGGAGCCGGCGGTATTGGTACCGCCACGGTCGAGCACCTGGTCACCGAGGACGCGCGTGTGGTCGTCGCGGGTAGGAACGTGCGCATGGACGGACCCTTCGATGACCCCAAGGATGAACTGGGCATTGTGCTGGGCCACCTCACCCTCGATATCACCGACGAAGGTGCCGTGGAATGGGGCGTGACGCGTGCCGCGGAAATCCTCGGCGGCTTGGACGCCCTGGTGGTTACGGCCGGTCACCGTCACGAGCTCGCACCCTTACACGAGACCCAGTCCGGGTGGGCCCGGGAAATCATCGAGACCGAGCTGATCGGTGTGATGTCCCTGGTCCGCCACGCCCTGCCCTTCCTTCGCAATGCGGGGAACAAGGGACGGCGGGCGGGCATCGTGGTGGTCGCCTCGGACAGCGCCAAGGCGGGATCAACGGGGGATGCGGCGTCGTCGGCGGCTCGTTCCGGAGTGCTGGGTATGGTGAAATCGGTGGCCCGAGAGAATGCGTCCGTGCCGCTGACCGTCAACGCGGTGTGCCCGGGCCCCACCAACACCGAAATGTATCGCCAAGCAGCCGAGTCCGAGGGGATGACCGGCAAGGTGTTCTCCGGGATGGCCAAGGGCATTCCGGCCCGCCGGCTGGGCCAGCCCGAAGAAATCGCGGCAACCGTGGCTTTCCTGCTCAGTGAAGGCTCCGCCTACATCACGGGACAGGCACTCTCTGTCAGCGGCGGATTGACCATGTGACCAGTGCTGATACGGCTAAGCTGCCCATCATGAGTCACGAGGATCCCCTGGAAGACGTCTTTGCGCCATTCGCGCTGCGCATTTCCTGTGGGCCGCTCAGCATGCGGTTCGTCCGGGACGTCGATGTGCCCGCCATCGCGGCAGCCATCCACGAACACGGCATCTATTCCCCCGGACGAGCCCATGCCCTTCATGCGGCGCTGGGCTGAGACCGGCTCGTGGTTGCTTCGGCACGAGCAGGGCAAGGGCATCGGAACGCTGATGCGCCAAGCGGTTCTCGCCTTCGCCGTCGACGAGTTGGGCGCCGAGGTGATGGAGTCCGGCGGCATGGTGGGCAATCAGGCGTCCCTGGCCGTGTCCCGGAAACTCGGTTACGTCCCCAACGGATACCGGCGCCACGTGCACGCCGACGGCGTGGGGTGGCGTGACGTGGAAATGTACCTGTTGGCCCCGGGGGACCTGGTGCGCGCCCCGTACCCCGTGGTGGTCACCGGAGCCGCTGCTTTTCGGGCGTCGATCGGGTTGCCCTCCTGAAAGATCCGTGACGAATGCCCGTTCCGGCGACCCATTTCGGTCAGCCGCCGGAACGGGCATCGGCCGTGCGGATCAGGCTCGGAACTTCGCCCCCGTGTGATCCTTGCGCAAGCGCGGACCGGCGCCGCCGAAGACCTCGCGGGCCGTGCGGGAGGTGGCGGAAGCGGCGTCGTCGGCGGTCAGTACACCGCGTTCGCGCAGAACGGGCGTGACGAACTGGCCGAAGCGCTCGAAGTCGGCCGGGCGCACGCACGCGTTGATGTTGAAGCCGTCCAGGTCCGCGACCTCGACCCAGCGCTGGAGCTCGTCGGCGACTTCTTCGGGGGAGCCGACGATCACGGGACCGCGGCCGCCGATAGCCACGAACTCGGCGACTCGGCGCGGGGTCCATGCGCCCTCGGAATCCATCTTGGTGAACGAGGCCAGCGCCGAACGATTGGCGTCAGTCTCCACGTGCTCGAGCGGGGCGTCCGGGTCCGCGCTGGACAGGTCCACGCCGGTCCAGCCGGCGAACAGGGCGAGTGCGGCGTCGACGTCCACGTACTGCTTATAAGACTCGAGGCGCTCGCGGGCGGCCTCGGAGGTCTCGGCCACGACCACCGCAGCGTTGGTGAAGACCTTGATCGAGCGGGGGTCGCGGCCGTACTCGGCGGCGGCCTCGCGCAGACCTGCCGTCCACTTGGCGACCTGCTCGGGGGTGGGGCCGGAGAAGAACACGGCCTCCGCGTGTTTGGCCGCGAATTTCAGCCCGCGCGGGGAGGCACCGGCCTGGAACAGGAACGGGGTGCGCTGTGGGGTGGGCGCGACCAGCGCGGGCGCCTGGACGTCGAAGTACTCGCCGGAATGCCCCGCGCCCTTGACCTTGTCGGGGTCCACGACCACACCGCTCGCGGCGTCCGCGACGTAGGCATCGTCCGCGTAGGAGCCCTCCCACAGCGAATAGACCACGTCCATGTATTCATCGGCGCGGTCGTAACGCTGGTCGTGGGGCAGCTGCTGTCCCAGCCCCAGATTGCGCGCAGCCGACTCCTGATAGGAGGTCACCACGTTCCACGCGATCCGCCCATCGGTGAGGGCATCCAGGGTGGCGAAACGGCGCGCCAGGTCGTAGGGAGCCGCGTAGGTCACGGACGCCGTGACACCGATATTGAGGGTGCTGGTGGCCTTGGCCAACAGTGGGGCAAGGATCAACGGATCCAATTGGGGCACCTGTACGCCACCGCGCAGGGCGGCGTCCGCGGAACCGCCGTACACGTCGTACAGTCCCAGGACGTCGGCCAGGAACAGGCCGTGGAAGCCCGCGTTCTCGATGATCTGGGCCTCCCGCTCCCAATGGGACAGCTGCGCGTAGTTACGCGACTGGTCCTCGGGGTGGCGCCACATTCCGGGGGACTGGTGGACGGGCACGGGCATTTCGAAGGCGTTGAGCAGCAAGGGGCGGGGCAAGAGGAGTCCTTTCGGGTCGGTGCTGGGACGGGGCCGGGGTTGATTCCGGATCAGAACTGGGATTTCTCGGGTGCATCGGTCACGGTGTCCTTGGCCATGCGACCGGTGACCACGGAGATCACGGCCAGCAGGGACAGATAGCCGCACAGCAGCCAGGGGGAACCGCCGGTGGCCACGAGCCACGCGGCGATCATGGGGGTCAGGCCGCCGGAGAGGATGGTGCCCACCTGGTATCCCAGGGACACGCCGGAGTAACGCAGGTGCGTGGGGAACTGTTCGGCGAACAGTGCCGCCTGGGGGCCGTAAATGCTGTCGTGCAGCACGGCCATGCCGATCAGGTAGACCAGCGGCAGCAGTGCGAGCGGACCGTGATCCAGGTAGTAGAAGTAGGGCCACACGAACACACCGATGGCTGCGGCGGCGATCACGGAAATGCGGCGTCGACCCACGCGGTCCGAAAGCCAACCCCAGAACGGGCCACCCACCAGACCCACGCCCGCGGCGATCAGGATGGAAATCATGACCCACTGGCTCGCACCGCGTTGTTCGGTGACATAGGTGAGCGTGTAGACGGTGAGGATGGAGAAGATGGCCGGCTGGACCATGCGCTGACCGATGCACACAATCACCCCGCGGGTGTGGTTGGTGAGCACTTCACGCACCGGGGACGTCGCGGCAGTCTTTTCTCGCTTGACCTCCTGGAACTCCTCGGCATCCTCGATGCCGGCGCGGATGATCAGGCCGATGATCACGAGTACCGCGGAGAACAGGAAGGGTACGCGCCAGCCCCACGCCTGGAACTGCTCGGCGGTGGTGATGCCCTGCATGATGGCGAAGAAGGCGGTGGCCAACAGCATGCCTGCCGCGGAGCCCACCTGAGTGAAGGAACCGAACAGGCCGCGCAGGCCCTTGGGGGCGTGTTCCACGGAGAGCACCGCGGAACCGCCCCATTCCATGCCGGCGGACAGTCCCTGCGCAATGCGGCAGGCGACCAGCAGGGCCACGGCGAACCAGCCGATCTGCGAGAAACCCGGCAGCAAACCGATCACCGTGGTGGCCACACCCATGATCAGCAGTGACGCGACCAGCAGGGCCTTGCGGCCGATCCGGTCACCCAGATGCCCGGCAATGATGCCGCCCAGGGGCCGGAAGAAGAACGCAATGGCGAAGGTCGCGAACGAGGCGATGATCGAGCCCACGCCCGAACCCTGCGGGAAGAAGTAGTGGCTGAAGACCAGGGCCGCGGCGGCACCGTAGAGGTAGAAGTCGTACCACTCGATGGTCGTTCCCACGAAGGATGCGGCGAGCACGCGCTTCTTGTCGCGCACTGCGGCTCCCACGCTCGACAGCGCGTGATCGGTAGCGGGTTGGGCCTGCTGGGCAGACGATGAATCGGTGACCGTGGGCACCGGGGCGGTGGCGGGGGCCATGACACTCCTCATGACGGGGCGCCACGGAAGAATGCTGGGTGAGCCGGACGCCGTCCTTGCCCGCGCCGGTACTGATCGCGGGCCGAATCATCACCTGGGGCACCCCACGACAGCGTCTGAGGGTTGCCGTCCGGCCAGCCAGGGCTTCGCACCGGAACTCGTGATTCTTGTCGCGTGAACCTAACCACACGATCATCGAGGGCCACAAGTCATGAAGATTTATGACCGCTTGTTCTCATGCTCCCGCGGTTCGACTCGCGACGGGGGCGTCCTCCTTTTTCCCTCGGTTTCCGGTGCCTAGAATGGGCTAACCCCCCGGGCCACCGGGGCAGACACCGTTGTCGAACGAATACGCAGGGAGCCGACCATGCCTGAGCCCAACGCCGCCAATGCCGTGGTGCTCGACCGACCCGATGTGATCGTGGTCGACATCGAGGGGAGCCTCTCCTCCACCTGGTATGTCCGGGACGAGCTCTACCCCTATTCCCGCAAACGCTTCGCCAGCTATTTCGTGGAGTACTCCCACAAACCCGAGGTCGCCCGCGCTCGCCGGCAGATCATCGAGATGGCCGGCCTGGACAGTTCGGCCACGGCCGAGGACCTCACGGGTGTTCTGGAAGCGTGGATGGACGAGGGCCAGATGCCGGCGCCGCTACGCACGATGCACGCGTTGATCTGGCAGGAAGGCTTTGCTGCCGGGGAGTTCGTCTCGCCGTTCTTCGACGACGCGATTCCCGCGTTGCGGACCTGGGCCGAGCAGTCGATTCCGGTGTTCATCTTCTCCAACGGCACGTTGCCCGCCCAGCGCGCGTGGTTCACGCATTCGCCCGAGGGCAACCTGATTCCGCTCATCAAGGGGCACTTCTCCCTGGAATCGGCAGGGGCCAAACATGAAGTGAGCTCCTTCCGCAACATCACCCACGACGTGGCCGAGGCCCTGGGTAAACCGCGTGAGAAGTTCCTGTTCTTCTCCGACCAGGTCGAAGCCCTGGATGCAGCCCGGGAAACCGGTTGGGCCACCGTGGGAGTGCGCCGCCCCGGTGATCAGTTCTACGACGCCGGCGTGGGGGATCATCCCGAGATCCAGCGACTGGATCAGGTACGGTTCATCCGTCGCTATCCGTCCCGCTAGCGCGATCGGGAGATTTCAGACGGGATAGCTTCACCGTGAACAACACCACCACCATGCGCCCGGGGGCCGGGCGCGCACTTTTTGCTGCCGTGGCCGGAACCCTCATCGAGTGGTACGACTACGCGCTGTACGGCACGGCCGCCGGGCTGATCATCGGCCCGCTCTTCTTCGCCGGAATGGACTCCGGCGCCTCGCTTGCTGCGTTCGCGACCTTCGCGGTGGGCTTCGTGGCGCGCCCGCTGGGCGGGGTGCTGGTCGGTCACCTCGGTGACCGCTACGGCCGCCGACCGGCCATGCTGCTCACCGTGGTCCTGATGGGTGTGGCCACCGTGGGCATCGGCCTGCTGCCCACCTATGCCGCGATCGGCGTGGCCGCCCCGGTGTTCCTGGTGCTGTTGCGCCTGCTGCAGGGCATGGGCGCGGGTGCCGAGTTGGCCGGGGCCATGACCCTGGTCGCGGAGTTCGCCCCGCCGCGGCGCCGTGGACTCATGACGTCGCTCGTGCTCGCCGCGCCGCCGGCCGGCATCGTGTTGGCCACCGGTGCGTTCCTGTGGGCGGCGTCGCTGGGGGATCAGATGCTGTTGGACTGGGCGTGGCGGCTGCCGTTCCTGGCCTCGGCGGTGCTGTTCGCGCTGGCGATCTTCATCCGCGTCAAGCTCGAGGAAAGCCCCGAGTACTTGGCCGCGCTCCAGGCTGCCAAGGAGCGCGGGGAACGGCGCAAGGTGCCCGTGGTTGCCCTGGCGCGCGGTGGTCGTGGGGTTCTTCTCGATCACCGGGCACAACGCACTCAACTACATCCTGGCCGTGTTCTCCTTGTCCTTCATGACCTCACCGGCCGTGGGCATGGAGCGGGGATCGGCGTTGACCGCTGTGATCATCGGCTCCGTGTGCGGTGTGGTGGCCACTCCGCTGGGTGGTTTGGCCGCGGACCGCTTCGGTGCGCGCAACGTCCTGGCCTTCGGCTCGCTGTTGGGCGCGGCGGGCGCGTTCCCGCTGTTCGCGGCGCTGTCTTCGGGCAGCACCGTGGCCGCGACGGTGGCCATCGCCGTGGGTTACGGCGTGGTGATCGCCTGCACCTCGGGTTCCCAGGGCGCCTACTTGGCGGGTCTGTTCCCCGCCGCCGAACGGTTCAGCGGCATTGCCCTGGCGCGCGAGGCCAACGGGGCCATCGTGGCAGGATTCACCCCGCTCATCGCCGCGGCTCTGATCACCGCCACCGGCGGACAGACCTGGGCGGCGGCACTCTTCCTCGCCGCGTGCTGCGCGATCTCGGTGGTGGGCGTGCTGCTGGGCAAGCCGGGCCGATACACCTCATAACCGCGCTCCTTCGTAGTCGCGACCGGTCTGTCACAACTTCATACTCACGACGACGTCGCTCGGTCTCCTTGGCCGGGCGGCGTTGCCGTTTCCGGGCTCTTCCGGGTTCTGCTGGGTCTTCAGGGACCTTTCGGAGCCGCCTGGGGACGGGCCGCTTATGCGTGTCAGCGACCCTTGGCACTCTCACAGTACTCGAATAAAGTTTCGAATACACCGGGAGGGTGAACGAGTCATGACGGTACTGACTGCGGCGGAAAATACGTGCTCCACGCGGGAGGAAACGCGCGGCACGGTGCGGGTCCACGAGGGATGGGGGCAGCCCTGTGAGGTGCACTGTGATGAGTTTGGGGCCCCGTGCGAGTTGGTCTTCCGCGGTCGGCTTCATCGCGTCACGGCGCCGCCGCAGCGCTGGTACGAACGTCGCCGCTGGTGGGAGCTGGAAGAGCGGGTTCCTCGGGAGAGTGGGGAGTCCGTGGTGGATCGGCAGCACTGGCGTGTCCAGGCCGCACAGCGGGGAGCCGTGGAGCCGCGCACTCTGGAATTGGTGCGCCATGAGATCACCGGCCAATGGTGGCTGCTGGCTGACCAGGCGGTTTGACATTAATAGAACAAAGTTTCGAATATGAGGTATGCAATTCCCTCATTTGCGCGTGGCCTCCGCCTACAGCGCGCACTACGGTGTGGCTCGCCCCCAAGAGCTCGCCCAGGTAGCGGCCTCCTACGGGGCGCAGGTTCTGGCGTGCACCGACAGGGATGGGCTGTACGGGGCGGTCAAACACGTGCTGGCCTGCCAGCAGCACGGTGTGGCACCCGTGTTGGGAGTGGACCTGGCGTTATTGGGTCCGGTGGCCTCGGCGCGGCGGGCCCGTTCAGCGACCGTCGGTCAATCCGGTCAATTCGGTCAGCCCGGCCGGTCCGGGCAGGGCAGTGCACCCCCGGCCCGAGTGATCGGACGCGTGCTCGTACTGGCCACCGGCGGCAACGGGGGAGCCGGGTACGCGGCTCTGTGCCGATTGGTCTCCGCGGCCCACCGGAGCCACGACCATCATGCCGCCCGGCCCATCGGGCTGACCCGGGATCAGATCGCCCGCCACGTGTACCGCGCGGCGTCCGGGGGCAGGCCGGGTCTGGTGGTGCTCACGGGGCCGGATTCGGACGTGGGGTCGTTATTGGCTCGGCGCCGCTACCGGGCTGCGCGCACGGCCCTGCGCGCGTGGAAACGCGCACTACCGGCCGGGTGTCTCACAGTGGAGACCGCAACCCACCTAGCGCCCCAGGGCAGCACCCTCAGCACCGGCCACGCCGTGCGGATGCTCACCGTGGGGCGCGAGGCCGGGCTGCCGGTGATCCTCACCAACGCCGTGCGCTACGCCCACCCCGGGCAAGCCGTCACCGCGGACGTGCTGGATGCCGCCCGCACCCTCATGTCCCTGGAAGAACTGGCCGGCTCGGACCCCGGGGTGCTGCAACCCACCGGGCAGGGCTGGCTCAAGAACACCGCGGAAATGACCCGGCTCGCCCACGAAATCTCCTCGGCCGCGGACCTCGGTGCCACCGGGGCCGCGCAACTGCTCGCGGACACCTACCGGTTGGCCGAACAATGCAGCCAGGACCCCGTCACGGATCTGCGGGTGGGGCAGCCCGTGATCCCGGAAGCCTCCGTCATCGGCCTCACCGGAGACCCCAACGCCCAGCTCAGGACCCGCTGCTACACCGGCCTGGACCGGTTCCACCCCCACCAGGACTGGGACCGCACCGTCCCCGGTCTGAGCGGGGAATCACTGCGCTCGCGGATGGAGCGTGAGCTGGACGTGATCGCGCAATTGGGCTTCGCCGGATACTTCCTGACCGTCTCCGAAGTCTCCGAACTGATGACGCATTTGAAGGTTCGGCACGCGGCCCGCGGGTCGGCTGTCTCCTCCCTGGTGGTGCACCTATTAGGAATTTCCCCGGTGGACCCGCTCGAGTACGACCTGGTGTTCGAACGCTTCCTCTCGCCACGGCGCAGCACCTTGCCCGACATCGACATCGATATGGAGAGCGCGGAGCGGCACCGGATCTATCACGAGATCTTCCAGCGTTTCGGCAGCAGCCGCGTCACGCTCATGAGCATGCAGAACGCCTACCGTTCCAGGGGTGCGGTGCGGGACGCCGGTCTGGCACTGGGATTGGGGCAGGAGCTCGTGGACCACGTGGCAGCCCAGTTGTGGCGAGTTCCGGGGGCCACCCTGCGCGAGGAAATCGCGCACCGCCCGGAACTGACCCGGCTGGCGGACGAGCTCAAGGCCAATCGACAACTGGACCTGCTGGTGGACCTGACCGAACGCCTGGACCGGCTGCCCCGCCACATCTCCATGCACCCGTGCGGGGTGATCCTCTCGGACGCGACCCTGCTGAACCGTACGCCGGTGCAGGCCAGCGGCATCGGGTTGCCCATGTCCCAGTTCGACAAGCACGACATGGATCCCATGGGCCTGATCAAGCTCGACATCCTGGGCGTGCGCATGCAGTCCACCCTGGCCTACGCCGTCAAAGAGGTGGCACGCATGGAACCGGATCGCCCCGCGCTGGACCTGGATGCGATGTCCCGCGATGATCCGGATACTTTCCGGCTCATCAGCTCCACCCACACCCTGGGGTGCTTCCAGATCGAATCCCCGGGCCAGCGTGAACTCATCGGAACCATGGGCCCGGAGGAGTTCAACGACCTGATCGTGGACATCTCCCTGTTCCGCCCCGGTCCCATGCAAGCGTCCATGGTGCGCCCCTACCTCAACTCCCGCCACGGTTGGAGCACACCCGAATACCCGCACCCGGACCTGGTCGACATCCTCAAGGAAACCCGCGGGGTGGCCGTCTACCACGAGCAGATCATGCGCATGATGGACCGGATGACCGGTTGCGGGCTGGCCACCGCGGACGAATGGCGGCGCAGGCTCGGGTCGGAGACCGAACAGCGTGTGGAGGATGCCTTCCGCAGCGGCGCGCTGGCCCGGGGGTACGACGCGGGGACCGTGGACAAGGTGTGGGACATCCTCCACGCGTTCGGTAGCTTCGGTTTCTGCAAGGCCCACGGCGTGGCCTTCGCCGTACCCACCTACCAGTCCGCGTGGTTGAAGACCCACCACCCGGAGGCCTTCATGGCCGGGGTCTGGGAACACGATCCGGGCATGTACCCGGCTCGGTTGCTGGTGGGGGAGGCCCGGCGGATGGGTATCCCCGTGCTGGGCCCGGACATCAACCGCAGCGTGGACCACCACCGCATTGAACCCGTGACCGCGCGCCCCGGCACCGTGGAACCCGGAGACCTGGACGAAGGCATCCCCTACACCCGAGGCGGTTCCTGGGGGATCCGGATGTCCCTCACCAGCATCACCGGAATCAGCACCACGGAAATCGAACGGATCGTGGCCGGTCAGCCCTATTCCACTCTCACGGATGTGCGCACCCGTGCCAGACCCTCCCGACGGAGCTTGCAGCGGCTGGCCTCGGCCGGGGCCCTGGACAGTCTCCTGAACACCTCCGGCGCTCGCGCGTCCCGCACCGACCTGGTGAGTCACCTGACCCGACGGGCCGATCAACCGGCCACCTCCCGCGGCACCTCGGCCAAGGGCCAACCCGGTCCGGGACAGTTGGCCCTCCCCCTGGGGGACCTGGAACTGACCGGGCTGCCGCCGGAACAGCCCGAACCAAGCACCGAGGAAAAGGTCCGTGCGGAACTGGACACCATGAACATCGAGGTCTCCGCCCACCTCATGGACGGCCACGCGGCCCTCTTGAACTCCTACGGGGTCACCCGCGCCGAAAACCTACTGGGGCTACGCAACGGCACCGAGGTGGTGGTGGCCGGGGTGCGGGTGTCCACCATGACCCCGCCCATGCGCAGTGGTAAGCGCGTGGTGTTCATCTCCGTGGACGATGGCTCGGGCGCGGTGGACTGTACCTTCTTCGACGAAGCCCAGGCTCTGTCCGGCCCCGTACTCTTCGCCCCCACCATGCTCCTGGTCCACGGCCACACCCGCCGCACGGGTCCCCGGGGCATCGGCGTGCAGGCAGTACAAGCGTGGGACATGGCCCATCCGGAGACCCTGCCCGATCCCACCACCGTGCTGGGTTCCCAACCCAAACCCAGCCGTGCACCTGCACGAAAACCACAGGTCACGGGCTCTTAACGCAACCTCCCTACGGTGTGAGCCAGCAGCCGCCCACGGCCGCCCGGATTCCATCACACCAGGAGCACGACATGTCCGAGAACACCCCACGCCCCAGCCGCCGGAACCTGATCACCGGAGGCAGCGCGCTCGCCGCCGCCGGCGTCCTGAGCGCCGCACCCGCCGTTGCCCAGGCTGCCCCGGCAACCGCGCCCCAGCGTCGCGGCCGAGGACACGGCCAGATGCCGCTGTCCTTCGGCAAGAACGGGAAGTTCAAGATCGTCCAGTTCAACGACACCCAGGACGGCCCGCGCACCGACCGCCGCACCCTCGAGTTCATGGGCAAGGTCCTGGACCGGGAGAAGCCCCAGTTCGCGCTGATCAACGGGGACGTGATCAACGGGTCCCCGCGCACCGACCGCGAGGTCAAGCAGGCCATCAACAATGTGGTCATGCCCATGGAGTCTCGGGGTATCAAGTGGGCCGTGACCTTCGGTAACCACGACGAGGACTCCACCGAGGACAACGGAACCAACATGTACGAACCGCAGTTGGTCGAGTTCGTGCGCCAGTACAAGCACAACCTCAATCCCGGCGATGACCAGAAGGTCTTCGGTTCGTCCAACGCCCAGTTGCTGATCCGCGCCTCCCGCGGCAACGCCCCGGCCTTCGCCGTGTGGTTGCTGGATTCCGGCCGCTACGCGGAGGACAAGCCCGGCGGTCAGGACCGCGAGGGACTCATGGGCTACGACTGGATCCGGCCCCAACAGATCCGCTGGTACAACGACCTCTCCGCGGAGACCGAGCGCCGCTACGGGAAGAAGGTCCCCGGCCTCATGTACTTCCATATCCCCACGTGGGAACACCACCACATGTGGTACGGCCAGCAGTTCAGCTCCGATGACGACGGTCATGCCGCCGCCGTGAAGCGCCACGGCATCGTGGGGGAGAAGCACGAGGGGGTCTACACCGCCATGATCAACTCCGGTATTTACGCCGCAGCCAAAGAACGCGGCGACATCCTGGGCATGTACTGCGGCCACGACCACATCAACACCTACATGGGCAACTACTTCGGTATCGAACTCGGCTACGGGCCGGGCACCGGCTTCGGCACGTACGGCCTCAACGACGGCACCCGTGACCAACACACCCTGCGCGGGGCTCGCGTGTTCGAACTCAACGAACGCACCGAGCGCGTCTACACGGGCACCCGCCTGGTCTTCGCCAAGGATCTCGGCATCGACATGGCCCCCGAAACCCAGCCGATCGCCCGCCCTGAGCGCTTCCCGCGCTACGTTCGCGGCTAGGCCCCCGCCGACGGCGCTCGCGAACCTCGGGCGCCGTCGGGAACCTTGAGGCCGCCACGGACCGGGACCGCCCTGCGGCACGGGACGCGGCGGCGTCGTGGAAGGGAACAGCTGTGGAAGACTGTGAGGCATGGCAAAACACACCGGTAGCGGGGACCTTTTCCAGACCGTAGATCAGGTCACGGAAGAGGCCATCAACATCGGCTACCGGTGGGAGCAACGGCTGCACCGGTGGCGACAGGCGCGCGCGGAACAGCGTGGTGACATCCCCACCATGCTCGCGTTCGACGGGTACGGCAGCACGAGGCACGTCCGCGTCCTGGGGCGTGTGCTGCTCAAGACGCGGCAGCTGATTGCGGATACCGATGAATCCGACGAGTTCATTCGCGGCTGGCGTTCCTTTACTTCGATCCCGTTGGCTTTCGCCCACGTGAACGTGTGGCTGGGGGACCACGAGTTCCACCTCATGGCCGACAAGGGCGGCGTGATCGACGTGGACCTCCAAGTCAGCATGGAACCGGGTATTTACACCGTCTATATGCAGACCGACGGTTCCGAGGTCACCGAGGCCACGGTCACCGTCGTTTCGGAGGATCAGGCCATCGGCGTGGTGTCGGATGTGGACGACACCGTGATGGTCACGGCCCTGCCGCGTCCCATGCTGGCGGCATGGAACTCGTTCGTCCTCAATGAGCACGCGCGCACCCCCACCCCGGGCATGGCTGTACTGATGGAACGCTTGCGCAACCATCACCCCAAGGCACCGTTCCTGTACCTGTCGACCGGTGCCTGGAACGTGGCACCCACCCTGCGGCGTTTCCTGACCCGCAACGCGTACCCCGCCGGCACGCTCTTGCTGACCGACTGGGGGCCCACCACGGACCGCTGGTTCCGCTCCGGGGCCCAGCACAAGGTTCAGAATCTGCAGCGACTGGCCAGGAACTTCCCGCACGTGCGCTGGATCCTCATTGGCGACGACGGTCAGCACGATCCGCAGATCTACTCCGGTTTTGCGCAGCGCCACCCGGAGTCCGTGGCGGCCATCGTGATCCGCAACCTGTCACCCACCGAAGCGGTGTTGGCGGCCGGTGCCCGCGCCACCGAGGACCGCACCGTGTCGATCCCCGAGGGCACCTTGTGGATCGAAGGTAACGACGGCGCATCCATCTCCGCCCAGCTGCGAGAAGCGGGGCTGCTGTAAGGGTCATCTGACACCGAAACCGGCGTGCCGAGAGGGTTCTCGACACGCCGGTTTTTTAATTTTCGGGTGTGGTCAACGCCTCTACCGTTGTCCACAGGAGGGCCGACTTCCGCGAGATCTCGCGCCTGATTCAGCACCGCCCTGTGGACAGTGAGGGGATAACCGAGAGACACCTGTGGATTGTGGTCACCACATCATCTTGGGGCCGCTTCCTTTGCCTGACACTAGATGTAGTATTGACGCAGTCATACAGAGCACTTGACGCAACCAGCGGCAACACACCGGAAGTGATCCGATCGCCGCGGAAGCGCAGTACTCCCGCCACTAGTTTTCGAGGGGATTGGGATATGTCCGTCACCGTCTACTCCAAGCCGTCATGCGTCCAGTGCAACGCCACCTACCGAGCCCTCACCAAGAAGGGCATCGACTACACCGTGGTCGACGTGACCGAGGACCAGGATGCCTACCAGCACGTGGTGAGCCTGGGCTACCAGCAGGTCCCCGTGGTGGAAACCAGCCAGGAGCACTGGTCCGGTTACCGTCCGGACAAAATCAGCTCCCTGGCTGTTCTGCTCTCCGCCTGAGGGCGGTAGCGTTAAACCCGTAGCCGTCGAAAAGCCGACGCCCGCTCGCGAATTACCGCGGCGGCGTCGGAATTTTTCAACCGGCACCGTAACCTGCAAGTCAGAATCGAAGTGACACGCCATGAGCACTTTGGCCACCGTGTTGGCCGCGGCTCAAGAACGCGAAAACCATCGACTCGACGTCACCGCGAGGGAGGACTCCCCTCTGGTGGTGTACTTCTCCTCGGTCACCCGCAACACTGATCGGTTCATTCAGAAACTTCCGGTCAGGTCGCTGCGGTTACCCTTGAAAACTTCCGAACCAGCGCCCGAGCTCACTGAGCCGTTCGTGTTGGCCGTACCCAGCTACGGCAGACCAGGCGGCGCCGGATCGGTCCCCCCTCAGGTTGTGAAATTCCTCAACCAGCCCGTCAACCGCCAGCACCTTATGGGTGTCATAGGCGCGGGAAATACTAACTTCGGATCACTGTTCTGCGTAGCGGCGGAAAAAGTGGCCGTGAAGTGTCAGGTGCCCCTGCTCTACAAGTTCGAACTCATGGGCACTGATGAAGACGTAGAAAAAGTCACTCTAGGATTGGACAAGTTTTGGCAAGCATCCATGCAGCCCCGGGACTGAGCGTTGAACCGGGACACGAAGATCCCACCTGCCCCGAGCGCTACCGCGGCTTGGGCTACCACGAGCTCAATGCTCTGCTGAACTTGTACGACGCCAATGGCCAGATCCAGTTCGAAGCTGATCAGCAGGCCGCGCGTCAGTACTTCTTGCAGCACGTCAACAACAACACCGTGTTCTTCCACGACCTGGAAGAGAAGCTCAAGTACCTGGTGGACCACCAGTACTACGAGGCCGAGGTGTTGGACAAGTACAGCTTCGAGTTCGTCAAGAAGCTCTCCAAGCAGGCCTACGCGCACAAGTTCCGTTTCCAGACCTTCCTGGGTGCGTTCAAGTTCTACACCTCCTACACCCTCAAGACCTTCGACGGTCAGCGGTACCTGGAGCGTTTCGAGGACCGTGTGGTCATGGTGTCGCTGTACCTGGCGGACGGTGACGAGGCCCTGGCCGAGCAGCTCGTGGAAGAAATCATCACCGGCCGCTTCCAGCCCGCCACCCCCACGTTCCTCAACGCCGGTAAGAAGCAGCGCGGCGAGCTCGTCTCGTGCTTCCTGCTGCGCTTCGAAGACAACATGGAGTCGATCGGGCGCAACATCAACTCCGCGCTGCAGCTGTCCAAGCGCGGCGGCGGTGTGGCATTCGCGCTGACCAACCTGCGTGAATCCGGTGCGCCCATCAAGAAGATCGAGAACCAGTCCTCGGGTGTGATCCCCGTGATGAAGCTGCTGGAAGACTCCTTCTCCTACGCCAACCAGCTGGGTGCCCGCCAGGGCGCCGGTGCCGTGTACCTGCACGCCCACCACCCGGACATCTACAACTTCTTGGACACCAAGCGTGAGAACGCTGACGAGAAGATCCGCATCAAGACCCTGTCCCTGGGTGTGGTCATCCCGGACATCACGTTCGAACTGGCCAGGAAGAACCAGGACATGTACCTGTTCTCCCCGTACGACGTGGAGCGCATTTACGGCGTGCCCTTCTCGGACGTGAACGTCTCCGAGAAGTACCACGAGATGGTTGCGGACTCCCGGATCCACAAGCAGAAGATCAACGCTCGCGAGTTCTTCCAGACGCTGGCCGAGGTGCAGTTCGAGTCCGGCTACCCGTACGTGATGTTCGAGGACACCGTCAACAAGGCCAACCCCGTGGCCGGCAAGATCATCATGTCCAACTTGTGCTCCGAGATCCTGCAGGTCTCCGAGCCCTCGGTGTACAACGAGGACCTGACCTACGCCGAGGTCGGCAAGGACATCTCCTGCAACCTGGGCTCCATGAACATCGCCATGGCCATGGAATCGGAGAACTTCGGCTCAACCATCGAGACCGCCATCCGCGGTCTGACGGCGGTCTCGGACATGTCCAACATCGACTCCGTTCCCTCCATCCGTCGCGGTAACAACATGTCGCACGCGGTTGGCCTGGGGCAGATGAACCTCCACGGCTATCTGGCCAAGGAGCACATCTACTACGGCTCCGAAGAGGGCATCGATTTCACCAATATTTACTTCTACACGGTCACCTACCACGCCATTCGGGCGTCCAACCTGATCGCCAAGGAACGCGGTGAGTCCTTCCAGGGCTTCGAGAACTCCAAGTACGCCTCGGGCGAGTACTTCGACAAGTACACGGACCAGGCATGGGAGCCCGCCACGGCGCGCGTGCGTGAGCTGTTCGAGCAGGCCGGCGTTGCCCTGCCCACCCAGGACGACTGGCGTGAGCTCAAGGCCAAGGTCATGGCGGACGGTATGTACAACCAGAATCTGCAGGCCGTCCCGCCCACCGGTTCCATCTCGTACATCAACAACTCCACGTCTTCCATTCACCCGATCGCCTCGCGCATCGAGATCCGCAAGGAAGGCAAGTTGGGTCGCGTGTACTACCCAGCGCCGTTCATGAACAACGAGAACCTGGAGTACTTCCAGGACGCGTACGAGGTCGGTTACGAGAAGATCATCGACACCTACGCCGCTGCTACCCAGCACGTGGACCAGGGCCTGTCGCTCACGCTGTTCTTCAAGGACACCGCCACGACCCGCGACATCAACCGCGCCCAGATCTACGCGTGGCGTAAGGGCATCAAGACCATGTACTACTCGCGGATCCGCCAGCTCGCGCTGGAGGGCACCGAGATCGAAGGCTGCGTCTCCTGCATGCTCTAATACGTGATCGGTCGATCTTCAACGGTTGATCGCTCACGCAGCGTTGCCGCCCCGCCCGGACCACTTGTCCGGGCGGGGCGGTTCCTTAACACGGCGGCAACCGGGCAAAACAAGAGGAAACGCCTGAGTCCACGTCATCTCTCCCAAAAACCCAGCTGAAACGGGCATCATAAAAACATGGCAGTCTCTCTCAACGGTCAATCCCCGGATGACAAGGGCGCACGGGGCTCCCTTCGGCTGGAAAAGGGTCACTCGATTCCGTTGCGGGAGCAAGTGGCCAACAGCCTGCGCCACGCGCTGGTTGCCGGTGATCTGGAACCCGGCCAAGTTCTGACCGCGCCGGTGCTGGCCACCGAGTTCGGGGTCTCCGCAACTCCGGTGCGCGAGGCCATGTTGGATCTGGCTACCGAGGGGCACGTGTCACCGATCCGGTACAAGGGGTACCGCGTGGTCGAGATTTCCCCGGAAACCCGCGCCAATATTTTGCAGTTGCGTTCTCTCATTGAAATCCCGTTGATGGCCCAGGTGGCCCGGGACGGAGTGGCACCCGAGGTGCTCGAGCACACGGCCCACGTGGCCCAGCGCAGCATCGATGTGGCTCAGTACGGGGAACTCGTGGAGTTCATCCGCTTGGACATGGAATTGCACCTGGGTCTGTTGGAGACCACGGGTAACGACATTGCCGTCCGGCATGTGCGTTCATTGCGCTACATGTCTCGTCTGACGGGTCTCAAGGACCTGGTGGCCACGGGCCAGCTGACGCATACCGCCCGGGAGCACCTGCAGATCGTGGATGCTCTTCGGGATCGTGATTCGGAGGCGATGAACGCCGTCATGACCAGGCACCTCGGTCACATTGCGGGCGTTTGGGCGGGTTCCGGCGAGGACTGAAACCGGCAGCGGGGGAATCTTCTGGCGTGGGCAATAAGGCGGCGGCAGAGACCCAGTGACTGGCCACCTAATATGTAACATTTTACTATGTTACGGGTCACCCACCTGGAGGTCCTATGAGTAACGCACACCCACAAGCCGCGGAAACCCGGAAAACCAATTTCCGTGTGATGGCCGGCTCCCTGTCCGGCAGCACCATCGAGTGGTACGACTTCTTTCTGTACGCCACAGCATCCGCGCTGATTTTCAACGAACAGTTCTTCCCCACGGACGATCCGTACATCTCGCAAATGCTGGCGTATCTCACGCTCGCCCTCACGTTCTTCATCCGCCCGCTGGGTGGCATTGTGTTCTCGCACTTCGGTGACCGGGTGGGCCGTAAGGTCACGCTCGTGGCCACGCTGACCATGATGGGTGTCGCCACCGTAGCCATCGGCTTGTTGCCCACCTACGACCAGGTGGGTGTTCTGGCCCCCATCCTGTTGATCGTGTGCCGCATCATCCAGGGTCTGGCTATCGGTGGTGAATGGGGCGGCGCCTTGCTGCTCGCCTACGAGTACGCCCCGCCCAAGAAACGCGGCCTGTTCGGTTCCGTTCCCCAGATGGGCATCACTATCGGCATGTTGCTGGCTTCCGCAGCCTTTGCCGCGATGGCCGCGTTCGGCACCGAGTTCCTGACCACGTGGGGCTGGCGCATTCCGTTCATTGCCTCCATCGTGTTGGTGGCCGTGGGCCTGTGGATCCGCGGAGGGCTGGGGGAGACCCCGCACTTCAAGGCCGCCAAGGAATCCGGAAGCATCCCCAAGCTGCCCCCGGGCCGAAACCCTCAAGTACCACTGGCGGGCCGTGTTGGTCGCCGTGGGCGTGAAGGTCGTGGAGACCGCTCCGTTCTACATCTTTGCCACGTTCGTCGTCTCGTACGCCACGGGCACACTCAACTACGAACAGTCCTCTGCGCTGAACGCGGTAAGCCTGGGCGCAGCGTTGTCCACGCTGTTGATTCCTGTGATGGGTGCCTTCTCGGACCGCGTTGGCCGTTTCAAGGTCTACTTCGCGGGTGCGGTGGCCATTGCCATATTCGCCTTCCCGTTCTTCATGCTCTTGGACCTGGAGCAGAACTGGGCGCTGTTCGCCGCTGTGGTTATTGGTCTAGGCATTGTGTGGCCTCCGGTCACCGGCACCCTGGGCACCCTGTGTTCCGAGATCTTTTCCGCCCGCGTCCGCTACACCGGCGTCACGCTCGGCTACCAGATCGGCGCCGCACTGGCCGGTGGTACCGCACCGCTGATCGCCACCTGGTTGCTCCACGAGTTCGACGGCGCCTGGCTGCCCATTGCGCTCTACCTCGTGCTGACCGCAATCATCTCGCTGACCGCGGTGCTCTTCGCCCCGGCCATCGCCAAGCGTGAGGCCGCCAAGGAGCCCATGATTTCTGACGCACCCGCATCCGTAGGAGGAACCGCTTCATGACCGCCGATACGACGTCGAACCAGAACCAACAGAATGTGGGAGGTCCGGGATCGCCTGCGTGGTACACCTCCGACCAGATCCTGGCCGGCGTGTCCGTGGACCGGGCCCGCACACTCCTGGAAAACACGCTCGCCTCCGGGTTCCGTCCGGAAGACGATCCGGCGCGGAGCAATATCCCGGCCGGCACGGGTCACCTGTTGCTCATGCCCTCGGTACTCGGCGATTGGGCCGGCATCAAGGTGGCCTCGGTGTCGCCCAAGAACCCCGAGCAGGGTCTACCGCGCATCCAGGCCACGTATGTACTGATGGATTCCGAGACCCTGACCGTTCAGGCGCTCATGGAGGGCAACGTGCTCACCACGCTGCGCACCCCCGCGATCTCAGCGGTGGCTGCCGATTACCTGGCCGCGCCGGACGCCTCGAAGCTCGTGATGTTCGGAACCGGGCCGCAGGCACTGTCCCATATCGAGGCATTCTCCAAGATCCGTTCTTTCACGGACGTGGTCGTGTGTGGTCGTACTCCCGAGAAGGTGGACGCGGCCGTCGAGCATGCGCGTTCGCTGGGACTCACGGCACGATCGGGAGAGGCGACCGAGGTAAGTGACGCGGACGTGGTGGTCTGCACGACGTCGGCGGCCGAACCACTCTTCGACGGCGCGCTCGTGCCGGACAACGCGTGTGTGGTTGCCATGGGCTCGCACGAACCCGAATTCCGCGAGCTGGATTCCACGCTCATGGGACGCGCCCAGGTGGTCGTGGAGGACCGGACCACCGCGATGCGTGAGGCCGGCGACGTGATTCAAGCGGTCAACGACGGCTCCCTGGCCGAGGACGCCCTGGTGGATCTGGTGGACATCGTCACCGGTGCCACCAAACCTGACCTCGATCGCCCACGCGTGTTCAAGTGTGTGGGCATGAGCTGGCAGGACCTGGCCGTGGCGATCGGTGTGGTCGAGCCGGAGTAAATCGCTCGCCCTATCGACATGGAAACGCGTGAGGCCCGGGTTCGCCCGGGCCTCACGCATGCCGCGCGCCGTGAGAACCCTGTGACGCGCATGATGTTGTGCCAGGACCTCTTCGGCGCCGAGAAAAGGCTCTTACGGCGCATGAGGTGCATGGTGTGGTTCTCACGGAGCCTCGGATGTGGGGAGCTCAGATGCGCGTGGGGCGGGGGAGCCCGGGCATGCGAAAACCCCGGCACTTTCGTACCGGGGTTTTTCCGTGGTGCGCGATACTGGGATCGAACCAGTGACCTCTTCCGTGTCAGGGAAGCGCGCTACCGCTGCGCCAATCGCGCTCAAACAATCTCGTCGAGCGAGGGTGGTTAGCACCGAGGTGGAGACGGGATTCGAACCCGCGTAGACGGCTTTGCAGGCCGCTGCCTAACCACTCGGCCACCCCACCGGGACCAGATCCTTGTAGGACAGGGTCTCAGGTCTCGACATGGTTGTCGATTACTGCGAGCGGACGACGGGAGTCGAACCCGCGACCCTCACCATGGCAAGGTGATGCTCTACCAGCTGAGCTACGTCCGCATTGTTGGATGAATGACTTTCCGTGAACCGGTTTGCCGCTCTTCCGAGCGGAAACTCTATCACAGTCCGTCAGCGCCTGTTCCGTGAAGTTTTCAACCGGTGGGGATTGATCGCTTCGCCGTTCTCGGCTGTGCCAACGAGCTAGAACATTACCCACACAATTTCGATCGAGCAAATCGACGGTGACGCCAGCGGGTCCCTCCGGTTAATCGATGCGGATGAGGCGGGGGTGAACCGCAGTCGATTGGCATGTGACCAAAAAGTGTTCTATGGTTTTCAACGTTGCAAGCGCGATTGGCGCAGCGGTAGCGCGCTTCGTTCACACCGAAGAGGTCACTGGTTCGATCCCAGTATCGCGCACAATGAAGGCCCCGATTCCAGGAGGAATCGGGGCCTTGTGCATTCCGGGAAGAGCGCGAGATGAGCGTTCGTGTGCCTGTCGGAACCGGGTCGTAGTCTGATGCCCATGACGCAACCACGCTTGGCCCAACAAACTCCCTACGGACGCATGTACGCGCGTGCCGAGGGGCAGGATCCGCAGGTTCCGTCCATCACCACGGTGATCGGCTGTGAATCCAATGATCTGGGCGGCTGGTACGGCTATAGCGCCGCGCAGGCCTTGGCCGCGGATCCACAACTTCCCGACGCTCTGCGCGATTCACGACGCCGCCGCGCCCTGGTCAATCACGCGGCCAAAGCGGCTGAGCGTCACAGGGACCGCGCCGCCGAGCGAGGCGATCGCGTCCATGACTACTGTGAACAACTGGCATTGAGGGCCATGGGGCAGGGGCACCGTGTGGAGCAGGCACGGGAGACCTTGGCGGAGAACCAGGAATCCCGTTTCGCAGACAGTGCCGACCAATGGTGGGAGCTGTACCGGCCCGAGCCGCTGGCGGCTGAGATCACCGTGTGGAATTCCACCGTGGGGTACGCGGGCACCCTGGACCTGGTGGCGCGGATCGGTGGCAAGGTATGTCTGATCGACTACAAGACGCGCGGCACGGACCGCAATGGCCGGGTCAAGGCGCCGGATGCCAAGGTGGTCACCCAGCTCGTGGCCGGTCTGAAGGCCGAAGAGTCCTTGGTGGATGCTGCGACCGGTGATTGGCAGCCCTGGGAATACTCCAACGCAGAAGTCCTGATGGCGGTCGCCATTGGTGACACAGAAGCCTTGTCGGTCCAAGCGGTCCCGGACCAGCTGCCCGCACACTGGTTCAAGTTCTGTGCCCTGGCCAAGGTGTGGGCGCGCTCGGCAGAGATCGAAGCCGCGGGTCAGCAACTGCGCGCCATCGTTCCGCCGCCGCTCGAACACAACCCGGTGGGCAGGGGCGCCATGGCCGTGACCGTAGACTTGAAGGAACCCCAGAACCAGGCAACCGAGGAGAGCGCTTCGCAGTGACAATTCTGCGCATTCGAACCCAGGGCGATCCCGTCCTCAGAACACCGGCACTCACCGTCACGGACTTCGACGAATCCCTTCGCACTCTGATCAGTGACATGTTCGAGACCATGTACGCGGTCAAAGGCGTGGGGCTGGCGGCACCGCAAATTGGCGTGGGGCTTCGGATCTTCACGTGGGACATCGGTGACGACTCCGGCCACGTGATCAACCCCGTTCTTGACGTGGGGGACGAGCCCCAGGAGGGTGGCGAGGGCTGCCTGTCGGTTCCCGGGCCCGGCTACGACACACCACGGCGCAATCACGCGACCATCACGGGCGTGGACATGAACGGCGACCCAGTGCGTCGCGAAGGCACAGGGCTACTCGCGCGCTGCTTCCAACACGAGACGGACCACCTGCACGGGAGATTGTTCGTCGATCGGCTGGAAGGTGAGGTTCGCAAGGAGGCGATGCGCGCCATGAGGGCTCCCGAGTACCAGGACATCGTGGACACAGTGACTCGGGAACGCGAAGCTCAGCGACTGGGTGCCTCTGCCGAGACGGCCCCGAGAACTTCCACCGGATCATCCTTTACCGGCTCCTCTTTTACGGGCTCGGCTTTCACCCGCGGAAAGGACTCCTGATCGTGGCCCAACCCCTGAAGGTTCTCTACGCCGGAACTCCCGCCACAGCGGTGATCCCTCTCAACGCTCTGGTTGAACGTGACGAGCTGGACGTTGTTGCCGTCTTGACCCGTGAAGATGCGCCGGTGGGACGGAAGAAAGTTCTGACCCCGTCACCGGTTGCTCAGCGCGCCGAAGAACTGGGCATTCCCACGCTCAAGGCCAACCGGGCCACCGAGGAGCTGGTTGACCAATTGCGCGCAACCGGCGCGGAGATTGCGGCCGTAGTCGCGTACGGAGCCCTGTTGCCCCGCCCGGTACTGGAGGCCTTCGAGCACGGGTGGATCAATCTGCACTTCTCCCTGTTGCCGCAGTGGCGCGGTGCCGCCCCGGTACAGCGGGCCCTGATGGCCGGTGACTCCATGATGGGTGCCACCACCTTCGTCCTGGACGAGGGCATGGACACGGGAGACATCGTGGGAACTCTCACGGATCCCGTTCGCTCGGAGGACACCGCCGGTGCCGTTCTGGAACGGTTGTCCCACAGCGGTTCGTCCCTGTTGGCGGATTCTCTCGTGGCGGTCGCGACCGGTCAGGCAAAGCCAGTTCCCCAGGAAGGCGAGGCCAGTTCCGCCCCCAAACTCACCGGCGCCCAGGCGCGGGTGGACTGGAGCCATCCCGCCGTGGCCATTTCTCACCACGTGCGCGGCGTGACACCGGAACCGGGAGCCTGGACCGAATACAACGGTCAGCGGATGAAACTTGAGCGCGTCATCCCGGCCCCGGACATCACTGGCTTGGCTCCCGGTCACGTGGAGCTCAGGGACGGTGCGGTCTATGTCGGCACCGGTTCCTACGGCGTGGAATTGACACGGGTGCAGCCGTCCGGCAAGAAACCCATGGCCGCTCTCGATTGGGCGCGCGGCCAGCAACGCAGTGAACAGGTGGTCTTCGTATGAGCGAGCGCGGTTACCGCAATGCCAAGGGGCACGAGCGCAACCGGCGCGCTCAGAAGGATCGCCCGTTCTCGGCGCAGGCCCCGGGGCAACGACGTCGCTCGTCGGACCCTGCGCGGCTGACGGCTTACCAGGCCTTGCGCGCCGTCAACGGTGAGGATGCCTACGGCAACCTGGTGCTGCCCCAATTGGTGCGTAAGAACCGGTTGGACAAGCGAGATGCCGCCTTCGCGACCGAATTGGCCTACGGCGCAATGCGCCGTCAGGGCACCTGGGACGCAGTCCTCGAACACTGTGTGGACCGCCCACTCAAGGAGCTCGATCCCCAGGTCTTGGACGCCCTGCGACTGGGTGTGCATCAACTGCTGGCCATGCGCGTTCCGGACCACGCGGCCCTGGACGCCACCGTGGGCCTGGTCCGGGGCGAGATCGGTCAGGGGCCGGCGGGTCTGGTCAATGCGGTACTGCGAAAGGTTACGCGCCAGAGCACCGAGGAGTGGCTCGATCAGCTCGAATCGGAGCAGTCGGATGACCTGCGCAAACTGGGCGTGCGCTACTCCCACCCCGCGTGGGAGGTTCGTGCGCTGCGTCGAGCGTTGCGTATGAGCGGACGAGCCCCGGAAGAGATCGAAGATCTTCTGGAGGCCAATAATGCACCGCCCCGCGTGCACCTGGTGGCACTTCCGGACCTGGGCAGTTTGGACGCGGCCGTGCGCGAGGGCGCGACACCCGGAACGCTCGTGGCGGACAGTGCCGAGAGCGCCGGAGGAGACGTGCACCGGATTCCGGGGACCCGGGAGGGCACCGTGCGCGTGCAGGATGCCGGCTCCCAACTGGTGGCCCGTGTCATGGCAGAAGTGCCGGTTGATGACGACCACGGTATGTGGGCCGACTTCTGTGCGGGCCCCGGTGGCAAGGCATCCCTCCTGGCCGCGTTGGCGGATCAGCAGGACGCCCGGCTCTACGCCAACGAGGTCAGCGATCACCGTGCGGACCTCGTGGAACAGGCCTTGGCCGCAGTACCGGAACGGGCTTGGACCCTGCGGGTGGGCGATGGCCGCGACATTCCCGACGAAATGCCCGCCGGATTCGACCGTGTTCTCGTGGACGTGCCGTGCACCGGGCTGGGCGCGTTGCGGCGCCGTCCGGAGGCGCGGTGGCGCCGCAGCCCCGCGGACGTCGCCGAGCTGGGATCGCTTCAGCGCGAACTGCTGACCGCAGCGCTGGACTCCACCCGGCCGGGCGGTGTGGTGCTCTACGCGACCTGCTCACCGCACACCGCGGAAACTTTGGACGTGGTCTCGGACATCGTGGGGTCTCGCGAGGATGCCGAGATCCTGGACACCGCCAAGTACGCCCGCAGTGCAGCCCTTCCCGGTGCGCTGGAAGGCGAACGGTCCGCCGAGCTCGACTGGCCGCACGGCGGAAGCAGCGTGCAACTGTGGCCCCACGTGCACGGTACGGACGCCATGTTCATGATCGCCGTTCGGAAATCAGCCTGACCCTCACACCCCTGGAGACACCATGAGCCGTTGTGCCATCCACCCGTCCATCCTGTCCGCAGACTTCTCTCACCTGGCCGAGGAACTGCAGCGCATTTCCAACGCTGATGCCGCTCACGTGGACGTGATGGACAATCACTTCGTTCCGAATCTGACGCTGGGACTTCCCGTGGTGGAAAGTCTGCAGAAGGTCAGCCCCGTTCCGCTGGACATGCACCTGATGATCGAGGATCCGGACCGTTGGGCTCCTGCCTACGCCGAAGCCGGTTGCGCATCGGTGACTTTCCACGCGGAGGCCGCCACGGCGCCCATCAAGTTGGCGCGTGAATTGCGGGTGGCAGGGGCCAGAGCGGGATTGGCTGTGCGTCCGGCGACCCCTATCGAGCCATACATTGATCTGCTGCCCGAGCTGGACATGCTGCTCATCATGACCGTGGAGCCCGGCTTCGGCGGTCAGAAGTTCCTGGATGTGACGCTGCCCAAGCTGCGCCGCGCAGCGCAGGCGGTCAAGGCCCACGGTGGCACGGTAGCGCTGCAGGTGGACGGGGGCGTTACCGAGGAGACCATCGTGCGAGCCGCGGAGGCCGGCGCGGACACGTTCGTGGCCGGGTCGGCTGTTTACGGCAAGGAGGATCCAGCGGCGGCCATCGACGCTCTGCGCGAAACAGCCAGGGCGCACCAGTCGGCCTGACGGGGCGGAAAGCCCCGGCTTGCCAAGCCCTAGTGGGCCGCCGAGGGCGCCGCACCGCGCGTGAACTTTCGTGCGAATCGCGCACAGCGT
Organism: Kocuria atrinae; assembly: GCF_039531425.1. Classification (NCBI taxonomy): domain Bacteria; kingdom Bacillati; phylum Actinomycetota; class Actinomycetes; order Micrococcales; family Micrococcaceae; genus Kocuria; species Kocuria atrinae. The sequence goes on along the minus strand of NZ_BAAAQA010000015.1, from coordinate 365,745 downwards.
GGCATAATGCAGATCACAACGTGTTCCGGGGTCGGTGAAAGTCCGAACCGGCGGTTACAGTCCGCGAACCGTGAACGCTCATTGCAAAGAGTCACGCGATGAAGCGGGAACGGCCGAACCGGTGAAATTCCGGTACCGACAGTCACAGTCTGGATGGTAGGCACACGTGGATTTCGGCTCGCCACCCTCTACAAAGGGGTGCCGTTGCGATGCTCAGACCCATGAGCGTGACCCGTTATCTCCGCCCCGGAGCCACAAGGTTTGAGGGCGAGAGGAAATACCGTGGACGTTCTGCGCTGGTTGTTCGATGCGCAACTGCAGGTCGGTGACGGATTCATTCTGTGGCGTGAAGTCCTGGGTAATGTATTCGGTCTGCTGTCCGCACTCGGCGGAATGCGCCGCAAGATCTGGGCGTGGCCGATCGGTATCCTCGGCAATCTCATCTTGCTGACCGTGTTCCTGGGCGCAGTGTTCGACACCCCCAATCCGGTCAATCTGCTGGGCCAAGCAGGTCGCCAAGTCATGTTTATTGCCGTCTCGGTGTACGGGTGGGTGCAGTGGCGCCGTTCGAGGGGTAACAACCAAGAAGCCGTGACACCCCGCTGGGCCACCGGTAAACAACGCTTGTTCTTGATTGCCGCACTCGTTTTCGGTACCGCACTACTCACCCCCATCTTCCGTGCGCTGGGATCCTACGAGCCGGTGTGGGCGGACGCCTGGATCTTCATGGGTTCACTGCTGGCGACCTACGGCATGGCCAAGGGCTGGGTGGAGTTCTGGCTGATCTGGGTGGCCGTGGATCTGGTGGGTGTGCCGTTACTGTTCTCCGCCGGCTACTACGCCTCGGGTCTGATGTACGTGTTCTACGGCGCGTTCACTCTGGTGGGCTTCTTCGTGTGGTGGCGGGTGAACTCCAATCAACGCAAGCGCGCCACGATCGAGACGGGGTTCCCGGATCTGCACCTGAAAATGGGGGATGACTCCAAGTGACGTCTCCCGCGCAGCACCGAACCGACCACCTCTTCAGCCCCGCTGAACACACGGCCATGCGGGCCTCGCTCGAGGCCGCTGCACTGGGTGTGCGAGGCGCAAACCCCGTGGTGGGCGCGGCGTTGCTGGACGCGAACGGACGGATCCTGCACACCGGCCATCACAGTGGCGCCGGCACGCTCCACGCGGAGACGGACGTGCTCCGGAAGGCCCGTGAGACCGGCACCGATCTAACGGACGCGACCATGGTGATCACGCTGGAACCGTGTAACCACACTGGTCGAACTGGCCCGTGCACGCGAGCGATCTTGGACGCGGGGATCAAACGGGTCATCTTCGCACTACATGACGGTACGGAGGCAGCCCGCGGGGGAGGCCAGTTCCTGGCGGACCGCGGGGTCTCGGTGCGACACGGGCTCATGGCGGCGCAGGCCGCGGACCTCAACGATCGCTGGTTCACCGCTCAGGCCCAGAACCGCCCGTTCGTGACGCTCAAGATCGCTCAGTCCCTGGACGGCCGGGTGGCTGCCCCGGACGGAACCAGTCAGTGGATCACAGGCCCGCCGGCACGGGAGGCCGGTCATGAGATTCGAGCTCGCGTGGATGCCATTCTGGTGGGCGGCGGGACGGCCCGAACGGATGATCCCACGCTGACGGCCCGCGATGCCCAGGGCAACCCCCTCAGCCACCAGCCCTTACGGGCGGTCATGTCCCGCACCCCGGTGGCCCACGACGCCCGGGTCCGCCGCGGGGTGATCGCTTCCGGAGACGGGGCAGAGACCACCGATGGCCGTTTCGTGTGGCTCAACACCCACGATCCCGTCGAGGCCCTGTCCCGGCTGCGCGCGCTGGGCGCCGCCCACGTGCTGGTCGAGGGCGGTCCGACACTCAGCGCAGCCTTTCTCGCCGCAGACCTCGTGGACGAACTGTGGTTCTACCAAGCACCGCTGATCCTGGGAGACGGAAAACCCTCTCTCGCGTCCCAGCACACACAGACCCTCGCCGACGCCGCTCGCTGGCGTTCCGATCCCGTGGCCGGACCCCCGGTTCGCACCCTGGGATCAGACGTCGCATGGCATTTACGACCCGCCGCGGTCTCGGCCTCGAAGTAGTTCAGCACTAAGGAGCAGTACATGTTTACCGGAATTGTGGCGGCACAGGCCACGGTGGAGCGCATTGAGCGACTCGCACAAGACGCCGCACGGCTGCACGTGGACGCGGGGCACATCATTTCCGATCTTCCCCACGGAGGGTCTCTGGCGGTCAACGGCGTGTGCCTCACCGCCGTGCCCGCACCCGAGTCCGGGGCCGGCCGATTCACCGCTGACGTCATGGGGGAGACGCTTCGGCTGACCACCTTGGGGCAGTTGTCCGAGGGCGAGAGCGTGAATCTCGAGCGCTGCACCGCTGCCGGTGACCGTTTGGACGGTCACGTGGTACAGGGCCACGTCGACGGCGTGGGCACGGTTGTCTCCCGCACGGAACACACCGGTTGGCACACCGTGCGCATCCAGGTTCCCACCGACCTGGCCAAGTACATCGCGGTCAAGGGCTCTATCGCTGTCGACGGCGTGTCCCTGACCGTGACCGCAGTGAATCCGGCGTCCGAGGACCCCGCTTGGTTCGAGGTGGGGCTCATTCCCGAGACCCTGCGCGCCACCACCCTGGGGCTCCGGACCGAGGGAGCCGTGGTGAACCTCGAGGTGGACGTGCTCGCCAAGTACGCGGAGCGGCTGGCCGCGTACGCGTCCCCGGCGGCGTCGGCGCGAGTGCGCCTGGACCCCGTGCCCGCCGCCGTCTCGGCCATTGCCGCGGGCCAGGCCGTAGTGGTCGTGGACGACGAGGACCGCGAGAACGAAGGCGACCTGGTGTTTGCAGCCCAGCACGCCACACAACAGCTCATGGGGTTCACCATCCGTCACAGCTCCGGTGTGGTCTGTGTCCCCATGTCGAACGACCGGGCCGATGCCCTGGCCCTTCCCGCCATGACCGAGCACAACGAGGACTCCAAGGGGACCGCTTACACCGTGACCTGTGATGCCCGCGTGGGCGTGAGCACCGGCATCAGCGCTGCTGACCGCGCCCTCACCTCGCGCTTGCTGGCCGATTCCGGAACCGGTCCGGCAGAGCTCACCCGCCCCGGACACATCCTGCCGCTGCGCGCCGTGGACGGTGGGGTACGGGTACGTCGCGGCCACACCGAGGCGTCCGTGGAGCTGGCGCGCCTGGCCGGTTGTGAACCCGTGGGCGCCATTGCGGAAATCGTGGATGATCAGGGGGAACTGCTCCGCGCGCCGGCGCTGCGCGAGTTCGCCGACCGGCACGGGCTGTTCATGATCAGTATTGAGGACCTCGTCGACTACCTGGCACAACGCGCGGCGGGTGAGGCAGCGGCGCGGTCGGCAGAAGCCCCCGCGCACAACCGGGACCTGTCCGCATGAGCGCGGGACCCGAATCCCTGGACCACTCGGAACCGGTGTCCATCCCCACCGAATTCGGCACGTTCTCCGTGATGGGCTGGTTGGTGCCCGAGCCCGATGGCAGGGCGGCCGCCGAACATGTTTCGTTGAGCGCCACACCCACCAGTGCGGAAGAAGCAAGCAAACCGACACTGGTCCGTTTGCATTCCGAATGCATCACGGGAGACGTGTTCGGTTCGTGGCGCTGCGATTGCGGACCCCAATTGCATCTGGCGCTGGAACGGATCGCGCAGCACGGTGGCACCGTGTTGTACCTGCGCAATCACGAGGGACGCGGGATTGGCCTGATCAACAAGTTGCGGGCCTACAAACTGCAGGACGGCGGCGCGGACACGGTGGAGGCCAACACGATGCTCGGTCTGCCCGCCGAGGCCCGCGACTACACAGCGGCCGCACGGATCCTCAAGGAAATGGGATTGACCCACATCCGGTTACTCACCAACAACCCCGACAAGGTCAGCAAGTTGGAAGCCTTGGGGATCACAGTGGAATCCGTGGTGTCCCACGAGGTCCCGCCGCGCGAAGAGAACCTCAGGTACCTGCTCACCAAGCGTGACCGGATGCACCACCATCTGACGGAACTTGCCTCGATCGCGCCTGGAAGCATCGAACACCACGACACCGTCACGAACTTAAGCACACTGAAACAGAACACAGGAGAACACTCATGAGTGGACACGGAGCCCCCGTTACCAACGCCGGCGAACTCGACGGCGAAGAACTCACCGTGGCGGTCGTCGCGGCCAGCTGGCATGACCGGATCATGGACGGCCTGTTGGACGGCACACGCCGAGCCCTCCAGGATGCGCGAGTGGGCAATGTGATCGAGGCGCGTGTACCGGGTAGCTTCGAACTCCCCGTGGCGGCCCGCAGACTCGCTGAGACGGCGGATGCCGTGGTGGCCCTCGGCGTGGTCATCCGCGGTGGCACACCGCACTTCGACTACGTGTGTTCCGCGGCGACCACCGGTCTGACGGAGGTCTCCGTGGTCACGGGTAAGCCCGTGGGTTTCGGGGTGCTCACGTGCGACACCGAGGAACAGGGCCTGGATCGCGCCGGGTTGGAAGGCTCGAGCGAGGACAAGGGTTACGAAGCCGCGGAGGCCGCCGTACGCACCGCCCTCACCCTGCGTGAACTCGGGGTATGAGGCCCGGCCCGCGCCACGGTTCAACTCATAGCGGAGGAAACCATTACCCTAAAGGGGTGAAGACCTTCGAAGACCTGTTTGCCGAAATCACCCACAAAGCCGCTGACCGTCCGGAGGGTTCCGGAACCGTCAAAGAATTGGATTCGGGAATCCATGGCATCGGGAAGAAGGTCGTGGAAGAAGCCGCCGAAGTCTGGATGGCGTGCGAGTACGAAACCGATGATCAAGCGGCCGAGGAAATCTCGCAGCTGCTGTACCACCTGCAGGTCATGATGGTGGCCAAGGGCCTTCGTCTCGAAGACGTCTACAAGTACCTGTGATCCTCGGCCGGTCACGGCCGGCCCTCCCCATTCCAGCCCTTTGGAAAGGAACCCCATGCTGCGAGTAGCCGTGCCCAATAAGGGCGCGCTGTCCGAAGCCGCCATCACCATGCTCACCGAGGCCGGTTACCGGCAGCGGCGCAGCAGCCGCGAGCTGGTGCTGGTCGACAACGACAATCACGTCGAATTCTTTTACCTGCGTCCCCGGGACATTGCGATCTACGTGGGCGGTGGCACCCTGGATCTGGGGATCACCGGCCGTGATCTGCTGTTGGACTCCGGTGCGGATGCCGCGGAGGACCTCGGGCTGGACTTCGCCCGATCGACGTTCCACCTGGCCGGGCCGATCGGCCAGTTCTCCTCCGTCAAGGAACTCGAGGGCAAGCGCGTGGCCACGAGCTACGACCTGTTGTTGAAGAAGTACGTGGAGAAGCAGGGTGTCAACGCTGAGGTCGTCCGCCTGGACGGTGCCGTGGAATCCTCGATCCGGTTGGGTGTGGCTGATGCCATTGCGGACGTTGTGGAGACCGGTAACACGCTGCGCGCGGCCGGCCTGGAAATCTTCGACCAGCCCATCATGCGCTCCGAAGCGCTGTTGATCCGCCGTCAGCAGGAAGGGGAGCTGGAGGGTCTCGAGGTGCTGCGGCGCCGCCTGCGCGGCGTCCTCGTTGCCAGGCAGTACGTGATGATGGACTACGACATCTCCGAGGACCACTTGGAAGCCGCGACCAAGATCACTCCGGGCATGCAGAGCCCCACCATCGCCCCGCTGGGTCGCGACGGCTCGGTGGCCGTACGCGCCATGGTGCGTAAGAGCGACACCAACAACATCATGGACGCCCTCTACGACGCCGGAGCCCGCGCGATCCTGGTCTCGCCCATTCAGGCTGCCCGGATCTAACGCGCAAGCGCTCCACGTTTCAGCAAGTAGTTAGGAACAGCACTATGGGTGTGGCCGTACGAGTGATTCCGTGTCTCGATGTGGACGCGGGTCGCGTGGTCAAGGGCGTGAACTTCGAGAATCTGCGCGACGCCGGTGATCCGGTTGAACTTGCCGCCCGATACAACCTAGCGGGCGCTGATGAGCTCACGTTCTTGGACGTCACCGCGTCCTCGAGTGATCGGGTCACCATGTTCGACGTGGTCTCCCGCACCGCCGAACAGGTCTTCATTCCGCTCACCGTGGGCGGCGGCGTGCGCACCCCGGAGGATGTCGACCGGCTGCTGCGCACCGGTGCGGACAAGGCGTCCATCAACACCGCTGCCATCGCCCGGCCCGAGGTCATCAACGAGATCACCAATCGCTTCGGCAACCAGGTGCTCGTGCTCTCGTGCGATGCGAAACGCACGGGCAACACGCCGTCGGGCTTCGAAGTCACCACGCACGGTGGCCGCAAGCTCACCGGCATCGACGCACTGGATTGGTGCCAGGAGGCCGAGGAACGCGGGGTGGGGGAGATCCTACTCAATTCCATGGACGCCGACGGCACCCGTGAAGGCTTCGACCTGGAGATGATCCGCGCGGTGCGCGAACGCGTGTCCGTCCCGCTGATCGCCTCCGGCGGTGCGGGCGCCCCCGAGCACTTCCCGCCCGCGGTTGCGGCCGGGGCCGACGCCGTTCTGGCCGCCTCGGTCTTCCACTTCGGGCCCGTGGGTGCGATCGCCGAGGTCAAGGACGCTCTGCGCGCAGCAGGGTATGAGGTGCGCTGATGCGCACGGAAGAGTTGAACACCGTGGAGAACACCCCCCGAGAATTTTTCGACAGTCACCTTGATCCGCAGATCGCACACCGTCTCAAGCGGGACTCGGCGGGGCTCGTGGCGGCCGTGATCCAGCAGTACGACACCGGTGACGTGCTCATGCTCGGCTGGATGAACGACGAAGCCCTGCACCGCACCCTCACGGAAGGCCGCGTTACTTTCTGGTCGCGGTCGCGCCAGGAGTATTGGCGCAAGGGAGACACCTCCGGCCACATTCAAAAGGTGCATTCCGTCAGCCTCGACTGCGACGGCGATGCCCTGCTCGTCAAGGTCGATCAAACCGGTGCCGCGTGCCACACGGGCGCGCGCACGTGTTTCGACGATCGTGACCTGAACGCTCAACAGGCGGTTTAAATGCAACAGCTCGGCACCATCACCCCCACCCTGCAGGAATTTCGTGAGTACGCCGCCACGCGGCGTGTGATTCCCGTACGCACCACGGTGCTCGCGGATTCCATGACGCCCATCGGCCTCTACCGCTCCCTCGTGGTGCGCGGCGGCAAACCCGCTCCGGGCACGTTCCTCTTGGAATCTGCGGCCGAAGGCGGCGTGTGGTCGCGGTACTCGTTCGTGGGCGCTCGCTCGTTCGCCACACTGACGGCGAAGGACGGGCAGGCGCATTGGTTGGGGGAGGCGCCGGCCGGTGCGCCTGTGACCGGAGACCCCTTGGATGCTCTACGGGCGACCATGGACCTACTGCATACCGAGCCGTTCGAGGGCGTGCCCCCGCTGACTTCCGGAATGGTCGGGTTCGTGGGATGGGAGGCCGTGCGCCGCTGGGAGAAGCTGCCCAATCCGCCCGAGGACGACCTGAACATGCCCGAGCTGGCCATGAACCTGGTCGCGGACATGGCCGTGCACGACAGCACCGAGGGCACCGTGATGCTGGTGGCCAATGCCGTGAACGTCAATGGCACCGACGACAACGTGGATGCCGCCTACCATGACGCGGTCTCTCGGTTGCGTGAGATGGTCAGCCGCCTGGCCACCCCGCTCGAACGCTCCACGGTTTCCGTCATGGACCCGAATGCCCAGGACATCACGGACATCGAGGGCGCAGCCCGACAGTCGTGGGACCGTGAGTTGTTCATCGACGCGATCAACCGCGGCAAGAAGGCCATTGTCGACGGGGATATTTTCCAGGTGGTCGTCTCGCGGCGCTTCGAGGCCGAATGCCACGCGGACGCCCTGGACGTCTATCGCACTTTGCGCCGGATCAATCCCAGCCCCTACATGTACCTCTACTCGTTCGAAGACGCGCACGGTCGCCCCTACTCGATCGTGGGGTCCTCACCGGAGGCGCTGGTCACCGTGACGGGACGCCAGGCCATGACGCACCCGATTGCGGGTTCCCGGCCACGTGGCGCCACCGTGGACGAGGACGTGGCCCTCGGCCACGATCTGCTCGCGGACGAGAAAGAGCGTGCCGAGCACCTCATGCTCGTGGACCTCGCCCGCAATGACCTGTCCAAGGTGGCTGTGCCCGGGTCCGTGGATGTCAGCGAGTTCATGGAGATCGAGCGCTTCAGCCACATCATGCACTTGTGCTCCACGGTGGTCGCCAAGATGCGTGAGGGCGTGTCCGCGTACGACGTTCTGGCCGCGACTTTCCCGGCGGGCACGCTTTCCGGCGCACCCAAACCCCGCGCCCTGCAGCTACTCGATGAATACGAACCGCTGCGCCGTGCCGTGTACGGGGGCGTGGTCGGTTACATGGACTTTGCGGGGAACATGGACATGGCCATCGCCATCCGCACCGCTCTGCTGGTCAATGACACGGCCTACGTCCAGGCGGGCGGCGGTATCGTGGCTGACTCGGACCCGGAGACGGAAGCCCTCGAGTCCCTCAATAAGGCAACCGCACCGTTGCGGGCAGCCCTGGTGGCCGAGTCCTTGCGCGACCTCTCGCGCTGACCCGCTACCACCTTCTGCAGTAGAAAGGACCACCGTGTTGCGTCGTACGGCACCCGCAGTTCTGGCCACGCTGGTGTGCGCGATCGGACTGTTCGCTGCCTCCGCGGCCACCTGGATCCACGCGACCGTGGAGACCACTTTGCAGCCGATCACGGTGGACGTCGCGGGTTCCGACGCCGCTCCGGCCGTCACAGCCCTGGGTCTCGTTGCGGGTGCCGCCGCGGTGGCCTCCACCCTCGCGGGCCGGGTGCTGCGGACCATCGTGGGTGCGGTGGTGTCCCTGGCAGGAATTGGCGCCATCTTCGCGATTCTCGCGGTGACGGCCGACCCGGAGAACGCCGCCCGCGGCACCGTGGGCACGCAGACCGGCGCCGTGGGCACCGGTGGCGAATTCGCGCTGACCGTTTTCCCTTGGCTCGCGGTGGCGGCCGCTGCCGCGCTGATCGTGTGCGGACTGTGGCTGGTCCTGGTCGCACGGAACGCGCGTAAGAAGTCTGGACAGCGCTACGACCGTGACGCGCTGGCCGGTAACAAAGCGACCTCGGCGGGGGAGAAGGTCACCACCGAGCACTCCGATGACATCGATGCGTGGGATGCTTTCACCCGGGGTGAGGACCCCACCCGCGGGCCGTGACCTCATGAGTAATGTGTGCGTGGTGCTGAACCATCAAGTACCGGGGTAATGGCACAATGGGACCAAAAGAATTTCCGGTGCGCTCCAACGCGCGCCGATCACTGTATGAGCCGCACGGCTCAACCGGCACGGGAGAGTGGACACACATGTCGAACACCAACCAAGTCATCCTGGACCACACGGCCGCTGTCGGCCACGGCAACACCGTTGCCGCCTGGGCTTGCATCGCCATCATGGCGGTTGGCGTGATCGTGGGTTGCGTGGGCTTCACCATCGCCTCGACCCCCGTCACCGTGGTGGGCATCGGCTTGATCGTGGTGGGCCTCATCGTGGGTGCAGTCCTCAAGGCCATGGGCCACGGCAAGGGCAGCGAGAAACTCAACCACTGAGCCGCGTGATCTCAGCGCCGGTGGCCGTTCCCACGCGCCACCGGTTCAAGACCATGACCAGTTCCAAGACCTGTGGAACTGGTCATCGTCATACGGGCCGCATGTTGTCGGGCCAATGACGGGACAGACATAAGTGAGGATTTTCATGAGTCAGCAACGCACCGATACGGTGCTGGACCAGATCATCGAGGGAGTGCGCGAAGATCTTGAAGCGCGCCGCGCGGTGGTGAGTCTGCAGCAATTGCAGCGCACCGCCAGGACTCAGGCTCCCGCGTTGGATGCGGAAAGTGCCCTGCGCGGCAGCGACTCCGGGTCGGTCCAGGTGCTTTCAGAAGTCAAGCGCTCCAGCCCGTCCAAGGGGGCGCTGGCGGAGATCACCGATCCAGCGTCACTGGCGGCGTCCTACGAACGAGGCGGCGCCTCCGCGATTTCCGTGCTGACCGAGAAGCGCCGCTTTGGCGGGTCTCTCACTGACCTGGACGCCGTGCGCCAGGCCGTGAACATTCCGGTCCTGCGCAAGGACTTCACCGTGGACGAGTACCAGATCTGGGAAGCCCGCGCCCACGGTGCTGACATGGTGCTCCTTATCGTGGCTGCCCTGGACGATGAGACCCTCCGCGCGTTCCTGAAGCTGACTCACGAGCTCGGTATGCACGCACTGGTCGAAACCCACACCCCCGAGGAAATCGAGCGGGCCGTTGCGGTCGGTTCACGAATCATCGGGGTGAACACTCGAAACCTGAAGACGCTCGAGGTGGACGTCAACACGTTCGGCCGTCTTGCGGACCAGATCCCCACGGATGCCGTGATCATTGCCGAGTCCGGCGTGGCCGGCGAGGACCAGATCAAGCTCTACGCGGGCCACGGTGCCAATGCGGTGCTGACCGGCGAAGTATTGGTCAAGTCTGACGACCCCGCCCAAACGATTTCCCGATTCCGCGACGTGGGCGCCGCCGCCCGCGCGGATTTCCTGGCGGGCAAGAAGCCCCCCGCAGCCCAGGCCGAGTTCGCCGCCCAGCAGCTTGCCGCCGACGGCGCCGCTTCGCCCGGCGCCGGTGACGAGTCCCTCAAACACGCTCCCGGTCCGTATTTCGGTGACTTCGGTGGCCGCTGGATGCCGGAATCGCTGGTGGCCGCCTTGGACGAGCTGACCGAGGTCTTCGACAAGGCACGAGTCGACGACGAGTTCCAGCAAGAGTTCAAGCGGCTGTCCCGCGACTACTCCGGACGACCCTCCCTGCTGACCGAGGCCGAGCGCTTCGGTAAGGAAATCGGGGCGCGAGTGTTCCTCAAGCGCGAGGACCTCAACCACACCGGTTCGCACAAGATCAACAACGTGTTGGGCCAGGCACTCCTCGCCAAGCGCATGGGTAAGAACCGCTTGATCGCGGAGACCGGCGCCGGTCAGCACGGCGTGGCAACCGCCACCGCGGCCGCGCTGTTCGGCATGGAGTGCTGCGTTTACATGGGCGAGGAAGACACCCGACGCCAGGCCCTGAACGTGGCGCGCATGCGACTGCTCGGCGCCGAGGTGGTACCGGTATCCCACGGTTCCGCCACACTGAAGGACGCCATCAACGAAGCCCTGCGCGACTGGGTGGCTTCCGTGGAAACCACCCACTACTTGCTGGGTACCGCCGCCGGTCCTCACCCGTTCCCCTCGATGGTGCGCTACTTCCACGAGCAGATCGGTGAAGAAGCTCGCGAGCAGATCCTGGAGCAGGCCGGGCGTCTGCCGGACGCCGTCACGGCGTGCGTGGGCGGTGGCTCCAATGCCATCGGTATTTTCCACGGCTTCCTGGACGACACCGAGGTTGAGCTGTACGGAAACGAAGCCGGCGGCGACGGCGTGGACACCGGCCGTCACGCGGCAACCATCACTCTGGGCCGCCCCGGAGTGCTGCACGGTGCCAAGACGTTCCTCATGCAGGACACGGACGGGCAAACCATTGAGTCGCACTCGATTTCTGCGGGTCTGGACTACCCGGCCGTGGGCCCTGAGCATTCTCACTTGCACGCGATCGGTCGTGTGAAATACGAGGCCATTACGGACAGTCAGGCCATGGAGGCCTTCAAATTGTTGTCCCGCACCGAGGGCATCATCCCCGCGATTGAGTCCTCCCACGCTCTGGCCGGCGCCCGCGAGCTCGCGGCTCGCTGGGTCAAGGACCTCGGCCCGGAGGCCGCGGCGGAGAAGATCATCGTGGTGTCCCTGTCCGGACGCGGCGACAAGGATGTGGCCACGGCCGCGGAATGGTTCGACATGCTCCCCGAGGACAGCCACGAAGAGCAGGTCGGTCAGAAAGGTGAACAACTGTGAGCGCTCCCGAAACCGTCAGTCCCGGAGTAGGCGGCTTGGCAGAACGCATCCTCCCCAAGGATCTCACCCGTAATCCAGACTCGAAGCTCTCCGCACGCATCGCCGAATGCAAGGCGGAAGGCCGCCCCGCACTCGTTGGCTACTTGCCGGCCGGATACCCCACCGTGGACGAGTCAGTGGAAGCCGCCGTGGCCCTGGGCCAGAACGGCGCGGACATCATTGAGATCGGTATCCCGTATTCGGATCCCGTCATGGACGGCACAGTGATCCAGAACGCGACCACGCAGGCCCTGGCCAACGGTGTGCGCGTGGCCGATGCGTTCACGGTCGTTCAAGCGGTGGCCGAGCGCACTGACGCCGTGCCCGTGGTGATGACCTATTGGAACCCGGTGCTGCAGACCGGCGTGGACGAATTCTCCCGTCGGCTGTGCGAGGCCGGGGGAGCGGGCATCATCACCCCGGACCTCATCCCCGATGAGGCCGGCGACTGGTTCGAGGCCTCGCAGAAATACGGGCTGGATCGGATCTTCCTGGTCGCACCGTCCAGCACGCGGGAGCGCATGGACATGACCGTCAAGGCCTCCTCCGGCTTCGTGTACGCGGTGTCCATTATGGGCGTCACCGGCGCCCGCGACCAGGTGTCCTCGGCCGCCGAGGACGTCGTCGCACGCGCCCGAGAAGCCGGCGCCGACAACGTGTGCGTGGGTCTGGGCGTGTCCAATCGCAGTCACGTCGAGGAGATCGGCGCCTACGCGGACGGCGTGATCGTGGGAACCGCACTCGTGCGCGCGTTGGGCGAGGGCGGTCCCGAGGCCGTGGGTCAGTTGGCCGCCGAACTCTCCGGTCGCGGCTGATGCCTCCGGTGATTGCCGCAGCCATTCCGTCCCCTGGCATCAGTGGCATCCCTCTGGGACCTCTGACCATTCACTTCTACGCTCTGTGCATCCTGCTGGGAATGGCAGCGGCCGTGTGGCTCACCATGCGCCGATGGAAGGACCGGGGCCAGGACCCGGACGTGCTGTGGGACATCGTGTTCTGGGCCGTGCTCGCGGGGATCGTCGGATCCCGTGCCTACCACGTGCTCATCACGGACCCGGCCGGGTACTTCGGACCCGGCGCGGATCCGATCGACGCGTTCAAGATCTGGGAGGGCGGCCTGGGCATCATGGGCGGCGTGCTCTTTGGAGCCGGCGCGGCGTGGCTCGTGTCCCGGAAGAACGGTGTACCCCTGTGGTACTTCGCGGACTCCGTTGCACCGTCGCTCCTCTTGGCGCAGGGCATTGGTCGCTGGGGTAACTGGTTCAACCAGGAACTGTTCGGTAAACCCACCGATCTCCCGTGGGGACTACAGATCGATCCGACGTCCGCGAACTTCCCGGATGGTCTTCCCGCGGACACGCTGTTCCACCCGACCTTCCTGTACGAGAGCCTCTGGAATCTGACCGGCGTGGTGATTCTGATCACACTCGGAAAGCGATTGCAGCTCACACACGGTCGTGTGTTCGCACTGTATTTGGTCTATTACGGCCTGGGGCGGCTCATGATCGAGCTGTTCCTGCGCATCGATCCTGCCATGATGATCGCCGGCCAAAGAGTCCATGTGTGGACGTCATTGGCGCTCATCTTGTTCGGCATTGCACTATTTGCCGCAATAACTACCAGAGTCCGCAGAAATCCTGAATTACTTACGAATGGCTCCGCACACTCAGCGCTTCGCTGAGTGCGGCGAACACGGTGAACCCCCGGCTACCGCCGGGGGTTTTTCGGTGGGGTGTCGCCCATCACAACGCGATTTCGGATCGTGGTAAATTACCCGTGCGCCGCACCGGGGATTCGTCATCATGCGAGTTCCCCGTTCGGTTTTGATCCGTCGGTCTCTCGAGGCTCGACTCATTGGTTCGCAGCGCCGCGGACACTTTTGTCATCTGGATCGGATGATGTCCGTACGCACTTCACCCCTGTTGCTCGGGCATCGTTGACACTTCAGACCTGCCCACCAACCCGGTGAGGAGCTCCCTATGAGCCAAGTCAATCAAGTAGCCCCCGTGACCGAAATCGTCACCGACGCGGTCAACCGCGACACGGGCCACCCTGACTCACGTTCGGAGCTGCCTCCCGCGGAATCCCCGTTCCGGACCTTCTCCGCTCAGCCCGAGGATCAGGGTTTGTATCGCGGTGAGGATGAGAAGGACGCGTGCGGTCTGGCCGTCGTGGCCACTCTTGACGGCAACTCGACCCACGACATCGTGGAGGCAGCACTCACCGCCCTGCGCAACCTCGAGCACCGCGGTGCGGTGGGCGGCGATGAGGGCACCGGGGACGGCGCCGGCATCCTCACGCAGATTCCCGACGCCTTCTTCCGGGACACCGTCAAGTTCCAGTTGCCACCGGCGGGTGCCTACGCGGTCGGTACCGCGTTCATGCCCACGGGTGGCCAGCACTTGGAACCACTCAAGACCGCCCTCGAAGAACTCGCGGCTATGGAGGGCCTGCGCGTGCTCGGTTGGCGTGACGTTCCGATCGTCGACGACGCCGTGGGCGCCTCTGCGCGGGCCGTCATGCCCACGTTCGTGCAGTTCTTCGTCGCGGACGAACGCCACAACGCACGGGGCGCGAGCCTCTTTGAACCCGGCGCGGCGTCGTCGTTCGACCCGACGCATTTGCAGCTGGAACTGGACCAGAAGACTTTCCGCGTGCGCAAGCGCGCGCAGAACAAGTTTGGCGTGTACTTCCCGAGCTTCTCCTCGCGCACGCTGGTCTACAAGGGCATGCTGACCACCGCGCAATTGCAGCCGTTCTACCCGGATCTGTCCGACGAGCGGTTCATGACCAAGCTGGCGGTGGTGCACTCACGCTTCTCGACCAATACGTTCCCCTCGTGGCCGCTGGCCCAGCCCATGCGCACGCTGGCTCACAATGGCGAGATCAACACCGTGATGGGTAACCGCAACTGGATGCGGGCCCGCCAGTCCTCGATGTCGGGTGCGGTGCTGGGGCGTAACCCCGAGGAGCTGTTCCCGATCTGCTCGGAGGGCGCCTCCGATTCGCAGTCCCTGGACGAGGTAGCCGAGCTGCTGCAGTTAGCGGGCCGGCCGGTGACCGAGACCATGCTCATGCTCATCCCGGAGGCGTGGGAGAATCATGAGTCCATGGACCCGGACCTGCGGGCTTTCTACCAGTACCACTCGACGCTCATGGAGCCGTGGGACGGTCCCGCATGTGTCTCCTTCACGGACGGTAAGCGCGTGGGGTCCGTGCTGGACCGCAACGGGTTGCGGCCGGGCCGTTTCTGGGAGACCGAGGACGGCCTGGTCATCTTCGCCTCCGAGGTAGGCGTGATCGACATTGGTGATCGCAAGGTGGTCCGCAAGGGCCGCGTGTCCCCGGGAACCATGTTCCTGGTGGACACCGAGGAAGGCCGCATTGTCGAGAATGACGAGATCAAGGCCGAACTCGCAGCTGCCAAGCCGTGGCGCGACTGGGTCCAGGACTCGATTGTCCCGATCGGTGAACTGCCCGAACGCGAGCACATGACCCACCCGGCGTCCTCGGTGCGATTGCGCCAGAAGACCTTCGGCTACACCGAAGAAGAGCTCAAGAAGATCATCGGGCCCATGGCCGTGGCCGGAGCGGAGCCCATTTATGCGATGGGTACCGACACCCCCGTGGCCGTACTCTCGGACCGCTCCCGGTTGCTCTACGACTACTTCGTGCAGTCGTTCGCACAAGTGACCAACCCGCCGCTGGACGCGATCCGCGAAGAGCTGGTGACGTCGTTGACGGGCGCTGTAGGACCCATGGCCAACCTGTTGGCCACACAGCAGGCCAAAACGCGCCTGATCAAGGTTGACTTCCCGGTGATCAACAATGATCAGCTGGATCAGTTCCTGCACCTGGATGACGAGGACGGCGCGGCACTCACGTTGAAGGTGCGTGGCCTGTACCGACCCGACGGCGGTGAGGAATCCCTTCGGACCCGGATCGCGGAAATCTGCGAGAAGGTCTCCACCGCGGTCAACCGTGGCGTTCAGTTCGTGATCATTTCGGACCGTGACTCCAACGGTGGCTGGGCACCCATTCCTTCGCTGCTGTTGACCTCGGCCGTGCACCACCACCTGTTGCGCTCGGCCACCCGCACCAAGATCGCGTTGATCGTGGAATCCGGCGACGTGCGCGAGGTCCACCACGTGGCACTGCTGCTGGGCTACGGTGCCTCCGCCGTGAACCCGTACCTGGCCATGGAATCGGCGGAAGAGCTGGTGCGCCGCGGTGAGATCACCGGTGTGACCGAAGAAGAAGCCGTCTACAACCTGATCAAGGCGCTCGGTAAGGGCGTCCAGAAGATCATGTCCAAAATGGGCATCTCCACCGTGCAGTCCTACTGCGGTGCCCAGACCTTCGAGGCGCTGGGCCTGTCGAGCGAACTCATCAACGCGTACTTCTACGGCACACGCACTCAGATCCAGGGCGTGGGGCTGGATGTCATTGCGGAGGAAACCGCCTCCCGCCACCGCTTGGCCTACCCGGAGGACGGCGTCACTGAGCCCCACCGGGATCTGGCGATCGGCGGCGAGTACGACTGGCGTCGCGAAGGCCCGCGCCACTTATTCGATCCGCACACGGTGTTCCGGTTGCAGCACGCCACTCAGACCGGCCGCTACGACATCTTCAAGTCCTACACCGCTCGCGTGGACGATCAGGCCAGGGAGATCGCCACGCTGCGCGGGTTGATGAGCTTCACATCCGATCGGGAACCCATCTCCATCGATGAGGTGGAGCCCGTGAGCGAGATCGTCAAGCGGTTCTCGACCGGTGCCATGAGTTACGGCTCCATTTCCATGGAAGCCCACGAGACGCTCGCGATCGCCATGAACCGGCTGGGCGGTAAGTCCAACACGGGTGAGGGCGGTGAAGATCCGGAGCGCCTGATGGATCCGGAGCGCCGGTCGGCGGTCAAACAAATTGCATCCGGTCGCTTCGGTGTGACCAGCCTGTACCTGGCCACCGCGGACGACCTGCAGATCAAGATGGCCCAGGGTGCCAAGCCCGGCGAGGGTGGCCAGTTGATGGCACAGAAGGTTTACCCGTGGGTTGCGCGCACGCGTCATTCGACCCCCGGCGTGTCCCTGATTTCGCCCCCGCCGCACCACGACATCTACTCGATCGAGGACCTTGCGCAGCTGATCTATGATCTCAAGCGCTCCAACCCCAGGTCCCGCGTGCACGTGAAGCTGGTCTCCGAGCGGGGGATCGGCACCGTGGCAGCGGGTGTGACCAAGGCCAAGGCGGACGTCGTCCTGATTTCCGGACACGACGGCGGTACCGGAGCGGCCCCGCTGAACTCGCTCAAGCACGCGGGTATGCCCTGGGAGCTGGGCTTGGCTGAGGCGCAGCAGACCCTTCGATTGAACGGACTGCGCGAACGGGTGGTCGTGCAGGCGGACGGTCAGTTGAAGACCGGCCGTGACGTGGTGATTGCGGCACTGTTGGGAGCCGAGGAATTCGGTTTCGCCACGGCACCGCTCGTGGTCGAGGGCTGCATCATGATGCGCAAGTGCCACCTGGACACCTGCCCCGTGGGCGTGGCCACTCAGAATCCGGAGCTGCGCAACCGCTTCACGGGCAAGGCCGAACACGTGGTGAACTTCTTCGAGTTCATTGCGGAAGAGGTCCGCGAATACCTGGCCCAGCTGGGTTTCCGCAGTATCGAGGAGGCCGTGGGCCACGCCGAAGTGCTGCGCACCCGCGAGGCGATCGACCACTGGAAGGCCAAGGGCTTGGACCTGAGCCCCATCCTGGACTCGTTCCAGTCCCCGGGTCTCAAGGACGGACTGCGGAACACGCGCACCCAGGACCACGAGCTGGAGGATCACTTCGACAACAAGCTGATTCCGCTGGCCGCTCCCGCAATCGAGAAGGGCGAGCCCGTGCGCGTGATGGAAAAGGTGATCAACACCGATCGCGCCGTGGGCACCATGCTGGGGTACACGGTCACGAGTGCACTGGGCCTGGAAGAGCTCGCCGATGACACCATCGACGTCACGTTGACGGGTGAAGCGGGCCAGTCCATGGGTGCCTTCATCCCGCGCGGAATCACGCTGCGACTCGAAGGCGACGCCAACGACTACACGGGCAAGGGATTGTCCGGTGGCCGCATCGTGGTCCGACCCCCGCGCGACGTGAGTTTCCCGACCCACGAGAACGTCATTGCCGGCAACGTGATCGGCTACGGCGCCACGAGTGGCGAGATGTTCTTCAGCGGCACGGTGGGCGAGCGGTTCTTGGTGCGTAACTCGGGCGCCACCGCGGTGGTCGAGGGCATTGGTGACCACGGTTGCGAGTACATGACCGGCGGCGTCGCCCTGATCCTGGGGGAGACGGGCCGGAACTTCGGCGCGGGCATGTCCGGAGGCGTGGCCTACGTGCTGGACCTGGACGAGTCGGATATCAACAAGCAGGCCCGCGAATCCGGTGAATTGCTCGTGGCCACGTTGGACGATCAAGACCGTGAACTGGTCCTGGGTCTGATCAAACGCCACGGCGAAGAAACCGAATCGGAATGGGCAGCCACGTTGCTCGAGAACGCCGATGACACCATTGCGCGCATGACCAAACTGTTGCCGCGGGACTACTCCGCGGTTCTGGCCCTGCGCCATCAGGCCGAGGCCGCCGGAGACGATCCGGACGGCGACGGCACCTGGCTCAAGATTTTGGAGGTGACCACGCGTGGCTGATCCCCGTGGTTTTCTGAAAGTTCGACACCGCGAAGACCGACCCAAGCGGCCGGTTCCCGTCCGCATCATGGACTGGAAAGAGGTCCAGGAACGGCAGAATTCGCAGACACTGCACGAGCAGGCCGGTCGCTGCATGGACTGCGGTGTGCCGTTCTGCCACCAGGGCTGCCCGCTGGGGAACTTGATTCCCGAATGGAATGACCTGGTGTGGCGCGATCAGACGCGTGACGCTGCGGAGCGGATGCACGCGACCAACAACTTCCCGGAGTTCACGGGTCGTGTGTGCCCGGCGCCGTGTGAGTCCTCCTGCGTGCTGAGCATCAACCAGCCGGCCGTGACCATCAAGCAGATCGAGTACGAGATCGGTGAAATGGCCTTCGACGAGGGCTACGTCAAGCCGTTCCTCCCCGCTCGCCTGGTGGGTAAGACGGTTGCCGTGGTCGGTTCGGGCCCCGCGGGTCTCGCTGCCGCCCAACAACTGACCCAGGCCGGTTTCACGGTGGCCGTCTACGAGCGCGATGACCGCATCGGCGGTTTGCTGCGCTACGGCATCCCCGATTTCAAGCTCGAGAAATCCGTGGTGGACCGCCGCCTGGACGTGATGGCGGCGGAGGGCACGCGCTTCCGCACCGGCGTCGAAATCGGCAAGGACATCACGTGGGACGTCCTGCGGCGCCGCTACGACGCCGTGATCGTGGCCACCGGCGCCACTCGCGCCCGCGAGCTGGACATCCCCGGCCGCGATCTGAAGGGCATCCATCACGCGATGGACTATCTCGTGCGCTCCAACCGCCTGGTGGCGGGTGACGAGGTGCCCGATCTGATCGACGCGAAGGGCAAGAACGTGATCGTGCTCGGCGGTGGCGACACGGGATCCGACTGCATTGGAACCGCCCACCGGCAGGGAGCAGCGTCTGTGACGTCGCTGGCCATTGGGCGCAAGCCACCCGTGGACCGGGCGGACGAGGAACCGTGGCCCATGATGCCCAAGGTCTTCGAGGTTTCTTCGTCCCACGAAGAAGGTGGTGAGCGCACCTACCTCGCGTCCACCGTGGAGTTCGTGGGAGATGAGAACGGCCAGCTGACCGGCCTCAAGGTTGCCGAAACCGAGTACCTCGACGATGGTGGCCGGGCTCCCAAGAAGGGCACCGAGAAGATCATTCCCGCGGACCTCGTGTTCTTGGCGCTCGGTTTCACCGGCAATGAGTCGGATGAATTGACCTCACAGTTGTCCGTGGAACTCGACCGCCGCACCAACGTGGCGCGCGACGAGCAGTACATGACCGCCGTGGACGGCGTGTTCTCGTGCGGCGACGCCGGCCGCGGCCAGTCCCTGGTCGTCTGGGCGATTGCCGAAGGCCGTGCGTGCGCGGCCGAGGTGGAGCGTCACCTGACCGGCCAGACACGTCTGCCGCAACCCGTGGCGCCGTCGGAACGTGCGATTGATTTGAGCCTTTAGCTAAAGCCGAGGAAACCGGCTACCAGGCCGTATCAATCCTTAGTCCCCGTTGCTAAGCTGGAAATTGAATTCCGGCAAAGTGGCCGTGCTGGAGCAGCTACATGCTGTTTCAACGCGGCCATTTTGCTGTTTTCCCCCTGTAGTCTCCGACCGAAAGGGATTCACCCATGCGTCGAGCGAAGATCGTGGCCACCATTGGCCCGGCTATTTCCTCGTACGAGCACCTCGCCCAGGCCATCAAGGCCGGGATGAATGTGGCTCGCCTGAACATGAGCCACGGTGATCACAACGTTCACAACGCCTCCTACGAGAACCTGCGACGGGCCAGCGAAGAACTCGACACCACGGTGGCCATCCTCGCCGATCTGCAGGGCCCCAAGATCCGTCTGGGCAATTTCGCGAACGGTCCGTACAACCTGGAGGTGGGGGACACGTTCTCCATCACCACCGAGGACGTTGAAGGTTCCCAGGAGCTCTGCTCCACCACGCACAAGGGTCTGCCCGGCGATGTCAACGTGGGCGACCCGCTGCTGATCGACGACGGCAAGGTGGCGCTCAAGGCCACCAAGGTCACCGACACCACCGTGGAGACCGAGGTCGTGGTGGGCGGACCCGTGTCCAACCACAAGGGCATCAACCTCCCCGGCGTGGCCGTCAACGTTCCCGCGCTCAGCGATAAGGACGAGGCGGACCTGCGCTGGGCATTGCAGCGCGGCGTGGACATCATCGCCCTGTCCTTCGTGCGTGACGCCAAGGACATCACCCGCGTGCACGAAATCATGAAGGAAGAAGGCCGGAAGATCCCGGTCATCGCCAAGATCGAGAAGCCGCAGGCCGTGGACAGCCTCCACGAAATCATCGACGCCTTCGACGGCATCATGGTGGCCCGTGGTGACCTGGGCGTGGAGCTTCCGCTCGAGGCCGTGCCGATCGTGCAGAAGCGCGCTATCGAGCTGGCCCGCCGCTGGGCCAAGCCCGTGATCGTGGCCACCCAGGTGCTCGAGTCCATGATCGACAACCCGCGCCCCACTCGCGCCGAGGCCTCCGACTGCGCCAACGCCGTGCTCGATGGTGCGGATGCCGTCATGTTGTCCGGTGAGACCTCCGTGGGTAAGTACCCGGTCCAGACCATCGAGACGATGGCCAAGATCATCGAGGCCACCGAGACCCAGGGCATGGATCGTATGCCCCCGCTGGGCACCGAACCCCGCACCCGCGGCGGCGCCGTGACGCGGGCGGCCGTGACCATGTCCCGTCAGCTGGACGTGAACTACATCTGTACGTTCACTCAGTCCGGCGATTCGGCACGACGTTTGTCCCGCTTGCGCCCTAGCCGCCCCATCCTGGCGTTCA
Source organism: Kocuria atrinae (assembly GCF_039531425.1). Taxonomy (NCBI): domain Bacteria; kingdom Bacillati; phylum Actinomycetota; class Actinomycetes; order Micrococcales; family Micrococcaceae; genus Kocuria; species Kocuria atrinae. The sequence continues at coordinate 344,245 of NZ_BAAAQA010000015.1, read as the reverse complement.
CCCCCGTGCAGAACGTGATGGCACTGTTGTCGCTGCTGTGGGGCGTGCATCCCATCATGGTCAAGCAGGTGCACCACACGGATGAGATGACTAAGCAGGTGGACCACTACATGCTCGAGAAGGGCCTGGCCGGTCCCGATGATCTGGTGATCATCTGCGCCGGTTCGCCCCCGGGCGTGGCCGGTTCCACCAACTTGGTCAAGGTCCACCGCGTGGGCGACCTCGACGACGCCGGCGAGGCTCCTGCCCGCGAACAGCACGAGCGTGTGGGCCCGTGGCGCGAGAGCCTTCCCGGTTCCGCCGCTTGGCGCGAGCCGTGATCGGTTAGTTCCTCGCGTTGAGATACGACGGCGACCCGCGC
>NZ_BAAAQA010000015.1:328338-343848 GCF_039531425.1 Kocuria atrinae | reverse complement strand
TGCGCGGGTCGCCGTCGTCGTGCGTGGGCCTTTGCTGATGCGCGGCAGGCACCCAGCCATGCATCTGATGCGCCCTGAGAACCCTGCCGCACGTCTGAGGGGCCGTGAGAACCCTTTGGGGCGGCTGAAAGGGCTCCAAGGAAACATGAGATGTGGGGGAGGGTTCTATCGGCACATGAAAAATCCCCGGAACAGGTGAATGTTCCGGGGATCATCTGGTGCCCAAGGTGGGACTCGAACCCACACATGTCTCCATACTGCATTTTGAGTGCAGCGCGTCTGCCAATTCCGCCACTTGGGCAAGTGAAATGCAAATTCACAACCGTTAGCTGTGAGCAGCGGATAACAGCTTACACGATGAGCGGTAGACTGAAGACCAACGCACCGCGCACGGCCACCGTGTGGCGTGTCTCATGCCTGACCTGTCGCGATGGCGTGGTTTGATGCGGTGTTCAGTTTGATTCCCCTGCTAACCAAGGAGTTCCCCCGTGACGGAATCGCCCGAAGCGTCCACTCCCGCTCCCTCGAGTGCCCCCGCCAAGACCGTTGTGGTCGCGGAGGACGAAGCTCTGATCCGCATGGACATCGTGGAGATGCTCCGCGACGCAGGCTACAACGTGGTGGCCGAGGCCGAGAACGGTCAGCGCGCAGTGGAGCTCGCTCGTGAATTCACCCCTGATCTGGTGTTGATGGATGTGAAGATGCCCGTGATGGATGGCATCACGGCTGCTGAGCAGATCGCAGAGGAACGCATTGCCCCGGTGGTGCTGTTGACCGCCTTCAGTCAGCGCGAACTGGTCGAACGTGCCCGTGAAGCGGGTGCCATGGCCTACGTGGTCAAGCCCTTCACCGTGGATGACGTGGTGCCGGCCATCGAAATTGCCATGTCTCGCTTCGAGGAGATCTCCGCCCTGGAGAACGAGGTCGCGGACATGAAGGAACAGTTCGCCACCCGCAAACTCGTGGAGCGCGCCAAATCCCTGCTGCAGACCAAGATGGGCCTGTCCGAACCCGAGGCGTTCCGCTGGATCCAGAAGACGTCCATGGACCGCCGGTTGTCCATGCGAGAGGTTGCCGAGGCAATCATCAACCAGGTGGCCTGATAACTCACTTCTTCGAGCGTTCCGGATGAGCGCCTAGGATGGACGGGTGAGTGAGACGAGCGACGCCCAGACCAACGCAAGCCAGGAAACCCCCGCTGATCCCGTGGTGGTGATCGGGGAGAAGACCGATTCCCCCCAGGAGATCACGCTGCCGGGCACGGTCCGCCGCCCGGAGCAGCGACTTCTCCTGATCGACGGCCATTCGCTGGCCTTCCGCGCTTTCTTCGCGCTGTCGCGTGCCGCCGAGTACGGCAACGGCCCCGCATTCGTGACGTCCGAGGGCGTGCACACCGAGGGTGTCTACGGCTTCGTGAACACCATGGTCAAGCTGATCCGCGATTATCAGCCCACGCATCTCATCGTGTCCTTCGACCTGGAAGGACCCACGCTGCGCTCCCAGGAGTACGGCGACTACAAGGGCGGCCGCGACGAGACCCCTGAGGAATTCCACGGCCAGGTCCCCAACATCGAACGCATTCTCAAAGCACTGGGCGTCCCGGTGGTTACCCTCGAGGGTTACGAGGCCGACGACGTCCTGGCCACCTTGGCCACGCGCGGCGCCGCTGAAGACTTCGAGGTCCTGGTGTTTTCCGGGGACCGCGATGCGTTCCAGATGGTCAACGACCACGTCAACATCGTGTACCCCGGCCGCACCCCGTCTGATCTGCGCCGCATGGACGCCCAGGCCGTGTACGAGAAGTACAAGGTGGCCCCCCAGAACTACCCCGATCTCGCGGCGCTCACGGGTGAGCAGGCGGATAACCTTCCCGGCGTCCCGGGCGTGGGCCCAGGCTTCGCGGCCAAGTGGATCACGTCCTACGGCACCGTGGAATCCGTGCTCGAACACGCGGACAAGATCACGGGCAAGAAGGGCAAAGCGCTGCGGGAGAACATCGAGCTCGTTCGCCGCAATCGTAAACTCAACCGGCTTGAGACCGACCTCGACCTCGATATCGAATTCGACCGTGCCGCGCTGCCGGTCCCTGACACCGACAAGGTGGACGAGGTCTTCGACGAACTGGAATTCGGCTCCGGTCTGCGTGGCCGTCTGCTTGATGCTTTCAGCAATGCCGACGACGGCGCTCCCAGCTCAGACGCTCCCGTGGTGAGCGCGGTGCACCGCGTGTCCACGGTGGAGCAGTGGCAGCAATGGCTCGAGGAGAACAAGGACTCCGAATCGCCCGCGGTGGTTCGACGCCTGCTTCCGGACCCCAAGGCGGCCTCGGGCCAGGAAGTCACGGCACTGGTGTTCACCGCGAACACCGCGGCCGTGGTCGACCTGGTCGCGGCGGATGAAGATCTGGCCAACGCCGTAGACCAGTGGCTCGAGGATGACCGACAGCTGAAGATCGTGGACGGCCTGAAGGATTTGTTCCACGGTCTGGTGGACCGCGGCATCACCCTGAACGGCGTGTACGACGACGTTCAGCTGTCCGGATACCTCGTGCGACCGGCGCTGCGCAGTTACGACCTTGACGCCCAACTGGCCCAGCACCTGGAACTTGAGGTGCCCGAGGTGGGAGGCGCAGCGGCGTCGTCGGGTAAGGGCAAGGCGGCCCAGACCGAACTGGACCTGGGCGAGGACAAGGGCCTGGAAGGGATCCCGGACGAGGTGCTGGAGCGCGAGGCCAGCCTGGGTGCCGCGTGCGCCCAGCTGAGTGCGCACCTGCGTGCTCTGCTGGAAGCGGACGGCCAGTTGCCCTTGCTGGAAGAACTCGAAATGCCCCTGGCCGTGATCCTGGCGCGCATGGAGAACTTGGGCGTTGCGATCGACAAACCAGGTATCGACCAGTTGTACAAGGATCTTCAGCAACCCATCGACCAGAACAAGGAGATGGCCCAGGCGCAGATCGAAGGGACCGTCAACCTGGGTTCGCCCAAGCAGTTGCAGGCCGTGATGTTCGAGGAACTGGGGCTGCCCAAGACCAAGAAAACCAAGACCGGTTACACCACGGACGCCGCCGCAGTGGCTGACCTGCTGGGCCGTGTTGATCCCGAAACCCAGGGCTCCCGGTTCCTGGTGGCCCTCATGAACTGGCGCGAATACTCCAAGCTCAAGCAGATCGTGGAAGGCCTGCGTAAGGCGATTGCCGACGACGGCCGGATCCATACGACCTACATGCAGACCGTCGCGGCCACGGGGCGCCTGTCCTCCACGGACCCCAACCTGCAGAACATTCCGGTGCGCACCGAGCAGGGACAGCGTATTCGCAACGTGTTCGTGGTCGGTTCGGACGAGGAAGGCCCGTTCGAGACCCTCATGACCGCGGACTACTCGCAGATCGAAATGCGCATCATGGCGCACCTGTCCGGGGACGAGGCACTCATCGAGGCGTTCCGGGCGGGGGAGGACCTGCACCGTTTCGTGGGCTCGCGCGTGTTCAACGTGGCACCCGAAGAGGTCACCGCTCAGATGCGTTCCAAGGTCAAGGCCATGAGCTACGGGCTGGTCTACGGCCTGAGTTCCTACGGCCTGTCCCAACAGCTCAACATCCCGGTGGATGAGGCGCGGACCATGATGAGCGAGTACTTCGAGCGCTTCGGCGGTGTGCGGGACTTCCTGCGCGGTGTCGTGGACGAGGCCCGGGAGAAGGGATACACGGAAACGATCGAGGGTCGACGTCGTTACCTTCCGGAGCTCACGAGCGATAACCGGCTCGCACGCCAGGCCGCGGAACGTGCCGCCCTGAACGCCCCGATCCAGGGATCTGCTGCGGACATCATCAAGAAGGCCATGATCGGTGTGGACCGCGCTCTCGGCGAGCAGGATCTCCGTTCGCGGGTGCTGCTGCAGGTTCATGACGAATTGATCGTGGAAGTCGCCCCCGGTGAGGTCGAGGCAGTGGAGAAGATCCTGCGCGAGGAAATGGCCAGCGCCGCCGAGCTCACGGTTCCGTTGGATGTGAACGTGGGGACCGGCCGCACGTGGCAACAGGCCGCGCACTAAATACATTCGTTCTTACCCCAGGAGGAAACCACGTATGACCACGCACCCGGCCCATGAACCCCGGTCCGAGCAGTACAACGCCAAGGGCAACGCCTATCAGGTCAAGACATTTGGTGCGGGAACCGGCGGGATCGACGAGAACTCGGAAGCGGTCGAGTGGTTGCGCGCGGTCAGTCAGGGCTTTCACGGTCCGGAACCCTCCAAGGAGTCGCTCGAGAAGGATCTCGTCTGGTTGAACGGTGAAGGCGTTCGACTGCGCGCGGTCTACAGCCAGGACCCGGTGCCGCGTGCGGCACTGGGGGACGAGCGCCCCGTTGCCACGTACTGCTCGTGGAATTCCAGCCTCACACTGGGGGCGGACATCCAGTTGCCGGCGTGGCTGGTTTCCGAGGTGACAGTGCGTCCCACGCACGCCCGTCGCGGGATCCTGCGCCGCATGATGACCGCGGATCTCACCGAGGCGCACGATGCAGGTTTCCCGATTGCCGCGCTCACGGCATCTGAGGCCACCATTTATGGCCGGTTCGGATTCGGCGCCGGCACGTTCAACACCTCGGTGGCCGTGGCGGCCGAATCCGGTCTCAAGCTCAAGGCGCCTTCCGTGGGCCGTGTGGAAATGGCCGACAACCAGGCCGTGGCGCAGCTGGCACCTCACGTCTTCGAGGAGTTCCACAAACTCACTCCGGGGTCGCTCACGAGGACCAGCAAGTGGTGGGACTACGTGAGCGGTCAGTTCGACTGGCACACGGGCAAAGCCGATCCCGAGATTCGCACGGCGGTTCACTACGACGAGAACGAACGCGCGGACGGCTACGTCAGCTACAAGTTCGTTCGCGGTAATGGATTCAAGGGAACACTGGACGTCGTGGATCTGGTGTCCCCGAGCGCCCAGGTTCGCATCGCTCTCTGGGAATACCTGTGCGGACTGGATCTGGTCACCGAGGTACGGCACCCCAACGCGCAGATGGAAGATCCGCTGATGTGGGGCATGGTGGACATGGCCGACTACGAGGTGCGTAAGCGTTACGAACGCCTGTGGTTGCGCATCCTGGATCCCGTGGCGGCACTGTCCGCCCGGCCCTACCGGTCACACCGCAAGGTCACCGTGTCGCTCGTGGATTCGCTCGGCTTCGCGGACGGTCTCTACACGATCGACACGACCGGCGATCAGCCCGTGGTCGAGCGGGTGGGGGACCGGCCCCGCACCGACGACGACGCCGCGGGCAAGTCCATGCCTCGCGTCGAGTTGCCCGACGGTGCAGATGTCGCCATGAACATCGACGCTCTGGGGTCGTTGTACCTGGGTGCGGTGAAGGCTTCGACCCTCTACTACGCCGGGCTGATCAAGGTGCGGGACCTGGCTGCGCTGGACGACCTGCAGTCGCTGATGTCCACCTCGGATCATCCGTATTGCATCTCACCGTTCTAAGTAGCTTGAACCACCCGGCCTTGATGCCTAGACTGGGGCAGTGCGTATTTATTCGCGCGCCCAAAGCACGTTTAGTTCATTGCCCTACGGGCCTTACGAGGCCCAAGCGGTGAACACAGACCATTCAAACTAATCCATCGGAGTCCCTACTACATGACCACCACCACCCCGCAGGTTGCCGTCAACGACATCGGAACTGAAGACGATTTCCTCGCCGCTGTCGACGCAACCATCAAGTACTTCAACGACGGCGACCTCGTGGAAGGCACCGTCGTCAAGGTCGACCGCGACGAGGTCCTCTTGGACATCGGCTACAAGACCGAAGGCGTAATCCCCTCTCGCGAGCTGTCCATCAAGCACGACATCAACCCTGACGATGTTGTTGCCGTGGGTGATGAGGTCGAGGCTCTGGTTCTCACCAAAGAGGACAAAGAAGGTCGCCTGATTCTCTCCAAGAAGCGCGCTCAGTACGAGCGTGCCTGGGGCGACATCGAGAAGGTCAAGGAAGAAGACGGCGTCGTTACCGGTACCGTCATCGAGGTCGTCAAGGGTGGCCTCATCCTGGACATCGGCCTGCGCGGCTTCCTGCCGGCCTCCTTGGTCGAGATGCGTCGCGTCCGCGATCTGGCCCCCTACATCGGCCAGCAGCTCGAAGCCAAGATCATCGAGCTGGACAAGAACCGCAACAACGTGGTCCTGTCCCGCCGTGCCTGGCTCGAGCAGACCCAGTCCGAGGTCCGCGCGAACTTCCTGCAGCAGCTGCAGAAGGGCCAGGTCCGCACCGGCACCGTGTCCTCCATCGTCAACTTCGGTGCCTTCGTGGACCTCGGTGGCGTCGACGGCCTGGTGCACGTGTCCGAGCTGTCCTGGAAGCACATCGACCACCCCTCCGAGGTCGTCGAGGTTGGCCAGGAAGTCACCGTCGAGGTTCTGGACGTGGACATGGACCGCGAGCGTGTTTCGCTGTCCCTCAAGGCCACCCAGGAAGATCCCTGGCAGCTCTTCGCACGCACCCACGCCCTGGGTCAGGTTGTCCCGGGCAAGGTCACCAAGCTGGTTCCCTTCGGTGCGTTCGTTCGCGTCGAAGACGGCATCGAGGGCCTGGTGCACATTTCCGAGCTGGCACAGCGCCACGTGGACATGGCAGAGCAGGTTGTCTCCGTCAACGAGGAACTGTTCGTCAAGGTCATCGACATCGACCTGGACCGTCGCCGCATCTCGCTGTCCCTGAAGCAGGCCAACGAGGGCGTGGATCCGGAGTCCACCGAGTTCGATCCCGCTCAGTACGGCATGGCTGCCGAGTACGACGAGCAGGGCAACTACAAGTACCCCGAGGGCTTCGATCCCGAGACCAACGAGTGGATCGAAGGCTACGAGGAGCAGCGCGCAGCTTGGGAGCAGCAGTACGCTGACGCTCAGGCTCGCTGGGAAGCTCACAAGGAGCAGGTGCAGAAGCACCTGGCCGAGGACCAGGAAGCAGCCGTTTCCTCCTCGAACTCCAGCAGCAGCAACTCCGGCCCCGCCGCTCCGACCAGCTACTCCTCCGAGGCTCCGGCCGAGGACGCAGGCACCTTGGCTTCCGACGAAGCTCTGGCTGCTCTGCGCGAGAAGCTGACCGGCAACTGAGTCACAGGGTGAGCTGAGCCGCTCCGGCGGTTTGCACATCTGAATCGCAGAACCCCGCACGGTATAGCCGTGCGGGGTTCTGTCATGTCCGGGCGACGTTAGCGGTGGCCGGTGATCATCTGATGCGGGGGAGGAGGGGCCGCGGATTGCTGGCGGGAGTGCAGCTCGGACAGAGCTACAGCGAGGGGATATCGTGCCAGTCGACGCCACCGAGTTCCGGCGTGTAGTTTCCTGCCGTCAAGGAGGTCACGGTGTCCAGTGCTTCCTGCACATCGGTCTCACGATCAGGAACCGCGAGGGTGAGCACGGCGGCGTCGGCCTCATAACTGGTGGGCAGCACCGTGAACCCGGCCGTGCGCACGTCGTCCTCGATGCGACCGGCGTCCGAATGGTCGAGGCGAACGGAGAGGGAACGTGACCGCATGCGGGTCTTGAGCGGGGCGGTCTCGAGCGCCTCGGCAACCGCCCCGGAGTAAGCACGGACCAGCCCGCCGGCACCGAGCTTGACCCCGCCGAACCAGCGAACCACCACCGCGCAGATGTCCGAGAGGTCGCCCTCGAGTTCCTGTTCGCGTTGCGTCGGTGACTTGTGGGACGTCAGCGTCTGCATCATGGGCATGCCCGCGGTGCCGGACGGCTCGCCGTCGTCGGACGTGCGACCCGTCTCGCGAGTGGGGCCCAGCAGGAAGGCCGAACAGTGATGCCGGGCGTCGCGGTATTGGGCCTTGGTGCAGGCAATGAAGTCTCGGGCACCGTCCTCTGAATCGACCCGTTTCAGCAGTGCAAGGAATCGGGATTTCTTGATCTCGATCTCGTGTTCGTGGACGGAACTTGCGCGCAGCACCGTATAGGAAACGTTCGGGTCGATGGGCATGGCCACCAGTCTAGGGTGCGGCCACCGCACGACTTCTGACCCGCGACGCGAGGTTACTTCCCAGGAGCCTTGCCATGTGCCTTGTATCACACGAGCACTGGGAGGAACATGGCGTGCAATAGCACTCGAGAAAGTGGTAGCCACCATGAGCACGACAACACGGCGTGAAGAATCTCTCGGTTCATCGGCACGCAATCGACAGATCGACCCCGAGGTCGACAATCACGTGAGGAAACTGCTGACGCTCACCGTTGTGTCCGGCTTGCTGTACCTCACGACCGTCATCACCAACATCATCACCGGTCAGGTCACTCATCGCGCCTTCGAGGATGCGCCGTTCGGTGCGCCGCCGGAAAGCGCGTACTGGGTCGGAGCGGTGGTCGGGCTGATCCTCTTGGTTGGGATGTACATGGCCGTGTACATCCCACTGCGCAAGCGGCTCCGCGAAGGCTGGTATGCCGGCGCAGTATTCGCGACCGTGGGGTTAATCCACGCGGCCTTGTCGGCAGTGGTCGCACCGGGAAATCTGATGCTGGGGCTCCCCGGCATCGCGTTGGTGCTAGTCAATGGGATCTGGCTGTTCGTTGCGTTCCGCCCCGGTGTGCGGGAGGGACTCGGCTGATCTTGGTGCGCGTTTCCAGCCAGTGACGAGAGAACGTTACGAAGAAGTAACGGTCGTGGCTGAAGGTGCGCCAATATCCGCAAGTTCGTGACGGGTCGGTACAGTTATGGACCGTTGTCATCCGGTCGTGATCTGTCTCACGGTGCCGGCTCCGCCAATTCGGAAGTCATGGAACATGTTCAATCGTTTGCACGATCGACTAGGCCTGAGAACCACCCCCTCCATTTTCTTCATCTCCGCGGGACTGATCATCCTGTTCACCGCGGCCATGGGAATCTTCCCCACCCAAGTTCAAGCGTTCTTCGGAGCCGCCTCCACCGCGCTTCGTTACGAGGCAGGCTGGTTCTTCACGTTCAGCGTGACGGCCATGGTTGTTTTTGCGATCGCCTTGGCCATTAGTAGGTACGGCCGATTGAAAATAGGCGACGACGATTCCGAGCCCGAGTATTCAGGTATCGCTTGGTTCGGCATGCTCTTCGCCGCTGGCCTTGGCGCGGTCCTGATGTTCTGGGGCGTGGCCGAGCCCATGAACCACTACGCCAATCCACCCATGTACGGTACGGAAGCGTTCTCTGACCAGGCGGCCGTGGAAGCGTTGAACATCTCCAACTTCCACTTCGGTTTGCACATGTGGGGCATCTTCATCGTGCCCGGCCTGGCCTTCGGGTACTTCACGTACAAGCGGAAGCTACCGCCGCGAGTGTCCTCCGCGTTCCAGCCTCTGCTGGGCGACGGCATCCACGGTCCGATCGGTAAGGCCATCGACATCCTGGCCATTGTGGCCACAGTATTTGGCTTGGGCGTTTCCGTGGGTCTCGGGGCCATGCAGATCAACAGCGGCATGAATTACGTGTATGGCATTCCCATGGCGGGTTGGATCCAGGCAGCCATCATTGCCGTGGTGACCGCCGTGGGACTCGCGTCCGTGGTGGCGGGCATGGACAAGGGCGTGAAGCGACTGTCCTACGTGAACATCATTGCCGCGGTGGCCCTGCTCGTCTTCATCCTCATGGCCGGCGCCAGCATGCAGCTCATGCGCGGCATCGTGGAATCCGCCGGCAGCTACTTGAATGCACTGCCCACGCTGGCGTTCTTCAACGACACGTTCGGAAACGGTGAATGGTCCGGTGACTGGACCGTCTTCTACTGGGCGTGGACGGTGACCTGGGCGCCCTTCGTAGGCATGTTCGTGGCCAAGATTTCTCGGGGCCGCACCATTCGCCAGTTCGTGCTCGGCGTTTTGGGTGTGCCCTCCGTGTTCGTGGTGATCTGGATGGGGATCTACGGTCTGAGCGCCTTCCAGATCGACCGCGCCCCGGGTACCGAGCGATCCATGACGGAAACCATCGTGGACGAGGGCAACGTGGAAGCGGCGCTGTTCCAGCTGTTGCAGAACTTCCCCCTCTTCGAGGTGACTGCGGTCCTGGCCCTGATCGTGATCACGGTCTTCTTCATCACCTCCATCGACTCGGGTGCCCTGGTGATGGATTCCATGGCATCGGGCTACGAGGATGAAGGACCCAGGCGGCAGCGAGTTTTCTGGGCCTTGTCGGTCGGCGCGGTGTGTACCGCCATCATCACGACCTCCGGTGAGGGCGGGCTGGCCGCCCTGCAGGAAGTCATCATTGTGATCGGTGCTCCCGTCATGCTTATGACGTTCGTCCAGGCGATCATGTTGTTCCAAGCCATTCGAGAGGACGCCGGAACGGTCAAGCCCATGCGGACACGCCAGTGGAAGCAGGTGCTGCCCGTGGAGGAGTACCACCGACGGGCCCGGGACGGTTCCACCGCGGTTGAAGACTACGTGATGCGCCCCGAGTACGAGGTGGGCACGGAGCCGGAGCACAACACCCACCAGCCTCGAACGTGGCACTGGCAGCGCGAGAAGGAAGGCCAGCCGGTCCTGCAGATGGCCCTCATCGGAGGTTACTCCTCGGGCAAGACCACGGTCGCCCGGGCCTTCAGGGACCTCGGCGCCACGGTGGTCGACAACGACGAAATCTGGGCCCATGTCCTGCGACAGGGCACCGAAGCCCACGATGAGATCGTCCGAATGTTCGGCGACGCCGTAACGGCTCCCGACGGATCCGTGGACTTGGCCGCCCTGATCGACCTGAAATCCAATAACTCCACGGCACGGGAACGCATCAACGAACTCGTGCTGCCGCTGGTGCGAGAAGAATCCCGCCACCGCGGCCGTCGAGCCGGCCCAGACACGGTCCTCGTTCAGGACGTCCGAGACTTGGTGGAATCGGGTCAGTCCGAACGATTCGACGTCGTGATCGCTGTGGAGGCACCCGCGGATATGCGAGTGGAGCGCTTGGTGCAGGAATCGGGCATGACTCGTGAACAAGCGTGGGAGCGCGTTGACGATTCCACCAGCGACGACGAACGCCGTGAGATCGCAGACGACGTGGTGGTCAACGATGGCGACAACGAGTCCCTCCGCTCCCAGGTGCAGCGGATCTGGGACGAGTACGTGGTGCCTGCCGTGCCTGACATCGCCGAGAAGAGTGAAGCGGCTCGTGACTGATACTCGTTCTGCGGAGTCCAGCCGAGCCACGGAGACGGTGGGCCTGACCGGGGGGATCGCTTCCGGTAAGTCCACCGTCTCCCGGCGCCTGGCCGAACTGGGGGCAGTGGTGATCGACGCGGATGCGATCGCTCGTGAGCTCCAGAAACCCGGGGAGCGCGGACACACGGCGATCCAGGAACACTTCGGCACTTCGGTCATCGACCCACAGACCGGCGAACTGCTGCGCCAAGAGTTGGCGAACATCGTGTTCAACGATGAACTGCAACTTCAAGCTTTGAACGGCATTATTCACCCACTGGTTCGTGATGAGACCGCTCGGTTGATCGCGGGCGCAGCGCCCGGATCGGTCATCGTCTACGACATGCCGCTGCTGGTCGAGACCGGCCAGCACAGGGACATGGACCAGGTCTTGGTGGTTGAGGCACCGATCGGGGAGCGGGTGCGTCGCATGGTGACCGATCGCGGAATGGGGCCCGACGATGCGCGACGCCGGATTGCCGCGCAGGCCACGGATGCGCAACGCCGGGCCGCGGCAACCACGGTGTTCGACAACTCTGGAACGGTGGCTGATCTGCTGCGTCAGGTTGATGATTGGTGGCGCTCACAGCGCGGTTAGCGTGTCGGAGGGGGCGCGTATTCTGGTGGCATGTCGCTGGCTCAGAAAATCAATCGCGTCGTCGCACCGTTCGAGGTGGTTTCCGAATTCCAGCCCGCGGGCGATCAGCCCAAGGCCATTGCGGAGCTGACCGAACGCATTCAGGGCGGCGAAAAAGATGTCGTCCTCATGGGCGCCACGGGTACCGGTAAGTCGGCCACCGCAGCGTGGCTCATCGAGGCCGTCCAGCGACCCACTCTGTTGCTGGTGCAGAACAAGACACTGGCTGCGCAGCTGGCCAACGAGCTGCGTGAACTGCTGCCCAATAACGCGGTCGAATACTTCGTTTCCTACTACGACTACTACCAGCCTGAAGCCTACGTCCCACAGACCGATACGTTCATCGAGAAGGACTCCTCGATCAACGAGGAAGTCGAGCGACTGCGCCACTCCGCAACCAACTCGCTGCTGACCCGCCGCGACACCGTGGTCGTCTCCACGGTCTCGTGCATCTATGGCTTGGGCACGCCGGAAGAGTACGTCAAGCAGATGGTCACCCTTGCCGTGGGGCAGGAAATGGACCGTGACGACCTGCTGCGCCAGTTCGTGAACATGCAGTACGCCCGAAACGATGTGGATTTCCACCGCGGTACGTTCCGCGTACGCGGGGACACCGTGGAAATCATTCCCATGTACGAAGAACTGGCCATCCGCATCGAGTTCTTCGGGGACGAGATCGAGTCGATCTACACCCTGCACCCGCTCACGGGGGAGATCGTGAACGAGGAACAGGAAATGTATGTGTTCCCCGCCTCGCACTATGTGGCCGGCGCAGAACGCATGGCCCGGGCGGTGGAAACCATTCAGAACGAGCTGCAGGAACGCCTCCAGGAACTGGAGTCCCAGAACAAGCTCGTTGAGGCACAGCGGCTGCGCATGCGCACCACCTACGACCTCGAAATGATGGAGCAGATGGGCTACTGCAACGGCATCGAGAACTATTCGTTGCACATTGACGGCCGCCCGCGTGGTTCCGCACCGCACTGTCTGCTGGACTATTTCCCGGACGACTTCCTGCTCATCATTGACGAGTCCCACGTCACCGTGCCCCAGATCGGCGGCATGTACGAGGGGGATATGTCCCGTAAGCGCACCCTGGTGGAACACGGCTTCCGTCTGCCCTCGGCCATGGACAACCGCCCTCTGAAATTCGATGAGTTCCTGGAACGCATCGGACAGACCATGTACATGTCCGCTACACCGGGCAAGTACGAAATGGCCAAGGTGGATTCTGCGGTGGAGCAAATCATCCGCCCCACCGGTCTGGTGGACCCGCAGGTGGTGGTGAAGCCCACCAAGGGGCAGATCGACGATCTGCTCGAACAAATCGAGCTGCGCGTGGAACGGAACGAACGCGTACTGGTCACAACGCTCACCAAACGCATGGCCGAGGACCTCACCGAATACCTGATGGAACACGGGGTGCGTGTCCAGTACCTGCACTCGGACGTGGACACGCTCAAGCGCGTGGAATTGCTGCGGGACCTGCGGATGGGCACCTTCGACGTGCTCGTGGGTATCAATTTGCTGCGTGAGGGCTTGGACCTCCCGGAGGTTTCACTCGTGGCCATCCTGGATGCAGACAAGGAAGGCTTCCTGCGTTCCACCACGTCGTTGATTCAGACCATTGGCCGCGCAGCTCGTAACGTGTCCGGCGAAGTTCACATGTACGCGGACAAGATCACCGACTCCATGGAAACGGCCATCGACGAGACGAATCGTCGCCGTGAGATCCAGGTGGCCTACAACAAGGAACACGGGATCGATCCGCAACCCTTACGCAAGCGCATCGCGGACATCACCGATCAGCTGGCCCGCGAGGATGAAGACACCAGGACTCTCTTGGCTCAGCGAGCCGCCGCCAACGACCACACCGCTCCGGTCAAGGGCGGTAAGAAGAAGGGGGCCTCGGACGACCAGCGAGAAGCGGCCTCCAAGGCGGAGTCCAAGCTCTTGCGAGACGGTGTTCAGGCTGCTCCGGCAGAGGATCTTGTGGAACTCATTGAGCAATTGAGCGAGCAAATGCGTAACGCGGCGGCCGAGCTGCAGTTCGAGCTCGCTGCCCGGTTGCGAGACGAGTTGGCCGACCTCAAGAAGGAACTGCGGCGCATGAAAGATGCCGGTCACGCCTGACCAGCCCCGGCGGCTGTGTAAACTAGGTCGAACCACAACGTGGGGGAGTATCCCTAAGAACTGTGAACGTCAGCACGAGCGGCATGGATGCCACTCCGGGCACAGCAACCGATCACCATGGTGCCAAGACCACTTTCAGAAGTGAGTCGGGCGAGCGTCGAACGGTGGAGAGACCCACGGTAATGAACCGGATCTCTTAACGGAAAGTGCTGACACATGGAAATTACCGGCCTGCAATGGGGCATCACCCTTGCATTGATTCTGGGTCTCTTGGCCTATGACTTTTTCTTCCACGTACGGAAACCGCACGAACCCACCATTAAAGAGGCCGCCATCTGGTCGGCCGTGTACGTGGGTATTGCTCTGCTCTTCGGTCTGGTCATTCTCTGGATGGACGGCCCGCAGCTCACGGCTGAGTACTACGGCGGTTACATCACGGAGAAGGCGCTGTCGGTAGACAACCTGTTCGTGTTCCTGATCATCATTGCTTCCTTCAAGGTGCCGCGTGAGGACCAGCAGAAGGTCCTGTTGTTCGGCATTGTGTTCGCACTGATCGCCCGTACCGTCTTCATCTTCATCGGCGCCGCGGCCATCAACGCGTTCTCGTGGGTCTTCTACCTGTTCGGTTTGATCCTCATTTACACCGCCGGCAAGCTCATCAAGGGCGAAGTCACGGATTCGGAATCGGAATCGGATGAAGCGGACAACTTTGTCGTGCGGTTGGCCAAGAAGGTTTTGCCGACCACGGATTACTACGATCGCGACAAGCTGTTCACCATGGAGAACGGCAAGAAGGTCATGACCCCCATGCTGCTGGTCATGGTGGCCATCGGCGGTACCGACATCTTGTTCGCCCTGGACTCCATTCCCGCGATCTTCGGTCTGACCCAGGAGCCGTACATCGTGTTTACGGCCACTGCGTTCTCCCTCATGGGTTTGCGCCAGTTGTACTTCCTGATTGACGGTCTGCTGGATCGCTTGATCTACCTCTCGTGGGGCCTCTCGCTCATCCTGCTGTTCATCGGTATCAAGCTGATGCTGCACGCTCTGCACGAGAACACTCTCCCGTTCATCAACAACGGCGAGCCCGTTCCCGTGGTCGAGGTGGGTATTGGTCTGTCCCTGACCGTGATCATCTCGGTCCTGGTCATCACCGTGCTGGCCTCCCTGTACAGCCCCAAGGGTCGTGCCCTGCGCATTATTCAGAAGACCCTGGACCTGTCCGAGCAGTACCTGGCCCTGCCCAAGGACGCCCCGGCAGAGGAGCGCACCCGAATCTCCACCAAGATCGCCGAACTCACCCAGCAGTTCCCCAAGATCTCGGAGAAGCACAAGGAAGAGCTCATCGACTCCCGCGCCAAGTTCCGCAACATGGTGGATACCGTGCACGGTCAGCAGCAGGAATTCGAATCCACGGGCGAGGTCAAGACACCGTCCCCGGACCTCGACCAGGATGACGTGGATTCGGCTGCCCCCACGGCCACGGTGCAGCCCACCGGTAAGGCCGCGGACGAGCGCGGTCCTGAGGGCCA
Source organism: Kocuria atrinae (assembly GCF_039531425.1). Taxonomy (NCBI): domain Bacteria; kingdom Bacillati; phylum Actinomycetota; class Actinomycetes; order Micrococcales; family Micrococcaceae; genus Kocuria; species Kocuria atrinae. The sequence continues at coordinate 328,391 of NZ_BAAAQA010000015.1, read as the reverse complement.
CTCATCGGGAGGTTCGTCTTCGGTCCGCTAACCATCCCGAATCAGCCTGAGTA
>NZ_BAAAQA010000015.1:62308-328300 GCF_039531425.1 Kocuria atrinae | reverse complement strand
CGCTCCGAAGGGACCGGGGTCCGTGGTGCACCACAGCGCCGCGCCGGCGAAGAGCGCGGCCCACAACAGCGAGACCAGGGTGCCAATGATGAATTGCTCTCGCTGCCGTGCATTGGTGAATTCCCCGTAGCGGGCCAGACCTTTCACCGCCACCACGACACCGATGCCGGCCACGTGACCCGTCAGAAGTGAGGTAATGGTGGCCGCCCGCTCCAGGAAGCCAATGACCAACCCACCTCGCAACGGGGGAGTGACCGGTTCAGCCGGCGGTTCTTGGCTGCTCCAAGGATTGGGGCCGGGTGAGGGGCGTTCGCTGGACACATCGGCCAGGTTGAAGACCCACCGCACCACGAGGTCCCCGGAGAGCGTTCCCGCCACGAGTAGCGCCGGGTAGGCCCATTCACGGGGAACCGTACCGGCCATGGCCGTCCACACGATGGTGGTCAAGACCAGGACTGCCGGTAGGACGGCGTCCAGGAAAATACGGGAGATCTTCACCGGTCCTCCGAGCGGTCGTTGGCCAGTTCGAGAAACGTGAGAATCGTGGGGTGCACGGAGTGCTCCTGGCTCCAGAGAGCCGAAGACAGCCTGCGTGAGACCGAGGATTGAGCGATGTCCAGTTCCTGGGCGATCCGCTGCTGGGTGTAGCCCTGTTCGGCCAGATCTGTTGCTTCCCGGGCTGTGTCCGTCCGGCGTTCTCGCACGGCGCATGCGAGGGCAAGGACGGCCTGCGCGTGGGAAGCCCACTCCGACCCGCGTACGGCCGGATATCCACTTTCCTTGGAGGCGCTGACGGCCTCGCGCGCGGATACGAAAGCGGAACCGGTGGCTTCGTTGACGTTGTCCGGAAGAGGAGTAGTCACTGGCCCGATGCCCAGGCCCACGTGCCACTCACCCTCGTCGGCAAGGGAAAGGAGCACGGTGAGCGTGTCTCCCGCGTTCTCGTAGAGAGCCTGAAGCTCGTCGCCCGCGCTGATCTGCCAGTCCAAGCGCGCTTTGGGAAACGCGGCCGCGAAACGGTCACGATGCTCGAGCATCGCCAGTGACTCGGGGTCCTCACGGGAGGCCCGGCGATCCACGGTCAGTGCGTACACGCCCTCATCCTCGCAGTCAGTTCGTAGCCGGTTTCGTCTGCCGCCATGCTACATGCGGTTTGCACTGCATACTCTCCATATATGCACTAAGAGCTGCATATTGCCGACGATGATGGTCAGCTGCGACCCGTTTCCGCGATGTTGCCCACGTTGTCGACAAGTATCGCCGGGAAACCGTCCTCGTCGGAGGCGGCAAGGTCCACGCGGGCATTGATGCCCCAGTCGTGATGACCTTCCGGATCGTCGAAGACCTGTGCCACGGTCCAGTAGCCGCTGAGCCCTTCCGGGTTCTCATCGATGCGGATCAGCGCCGGCCCACGGGACTGAGCGTCCGTGTAGATGTCGTCGTATTCGTCGAAATACGCGTCCATGGCATCCGCCCAACGATCACGATCCCACCCGGCAGCCTCGTCCAGGGCCCCGAGCACTTTCTCTTTCTCCTGTGCGAACAGTTCGACACGCTGGAACATCGCATTGCGCACCATGACGCGGAAGGCCCGGGTGTTGCGGGTAACCCCTTCGGGCTGCTCCTCGACGAGTTCTTCGAGCGAGTCGGCACTGGTGCCCATGGGGGACTCCTCACCGGAGGCCAATTTCTCCCACTCGTCGAGCAGGGAATTGTCCGTCTGGCGAATGCTTTCACCGAGCCACTCGATCAAGTCGGTCAACGTTTCCGTGGTGGCGTCCACGGGGACGGTCTGCCGCAGTGCCTTGTAGGCATCCGAGAGGTAGCGCAGCAGGATGCCCTCAGAGCGAGCCAGCCCGTAGAACTGGATGTAGTCGCCAAAGGTCATGGCGCGTTCGTACATATCCCGCACCACGGACTTGGGGGAGAGCTCGAATTGGGAAACCCACGGCGCGGAACTGGAATAGGTCTCGAAGGCCTTCTCCAGCAGTTCACGCAGGGGCTGGGGATAGGTGATCTCATCGAGTTCGCGCATGCGCTCGATGTACTCCACGCCGTCCGCCTTCATAATGGCCAAGGCCTCACCCTTGACCTTCTTCTCCTGCAGGTTGAGCACCTGCCGGGGCTTCTCGAGTGTCGCCTCAATGACGGAAACGGCGTCGAGCGCGTACGTTTCCGACTCGGGGTCCAGGATGGTGAGAGCAGCCAGTGCAAACGGAGACAGCGGCTGATTCAGCGCAAAGTTCTCCTGCAATTCAACCGTAACCTTGTACCGACGGCCGGTGTCGTCCGGTTCGGGTCGTCGAACAACCACCTCCGCCCGAATGAGCTCCCGGAGGATCGCGAGAGCCTGCTTCAGCAGGGCGCGCTTGCGGGGATGCGCCTCGTCGATATTGCTGAGCAGGTGATAACCGGCAGCCAGGTTGTTCCCGGACCGCTGCAGCACATTCAGCACCATGGAGTGCGTCACGGTGAAGGAGGAGGTCAGTTGCTCGGGCTGGGCAGCGACCAGAGCGTCGAAGGTCTTGTTGCTCCAGGAGACGAAGCCCTGCGGCGGCTTCTTCTTGGTGACCTGACGCAGCTTCTTCTGATCGTCGCCGTGCTTGGCGCGGGCCTTGGCCATGGCCCGTTCGTTTTCGATGACATGTTCGGGAGCCTGAACCACCACGGTGCCCGCGGTATCGTATCCGGCTCTGCCGGCACGCCCTGCGATTTGGTGAAACTCACGCGCGCTCAAGCGGCGCGTACGTTCACCGTCAAATTTGGACAATGCCGTGATGAGCACCGTGCGAATAGGCACATTGATACCGACACCCAGGGTGTCTGTGCCGCAAATGACCTTGAGCAGGCCGGTCTGTGCAAGCTGTTCGACGAGCCGGCGGTACTTGGGCAACATGCCCGCGTGATGCACGCCAATGCCATGGCGGACCAAACGGTTGAGAGTCTTGCCGAACCCTGCCGAGAACCGGAAGCCCGCAATGAGCTCGGAGACTCGTTGCTTCTCCTCCTTGGTCAGCACATCCACGGACATGAGACTCTGGGCCTGCTCCGCGGCTTGGAGCTGGGAGAAGTGGACCACGTACACGGGGGCCTGGTGAGTGCTCAAGAGGTCCTCGAGCTCCTCGTGGATGGGACGCTCGGAGTAGTAGTAGTGCAGTGGGATCGGGCGGTCCGCGGAGGTGACCAGTTTGGTGTCACGACCGGTGACCTCCGTGAGTCGCTCCTCGATCCGAGTGACATCGCCGAGGGTCGCACTCATGAGCACGAACTGCGCCTGGGGGAGTTCGATGAGCGGCGCCTGCCACGCCCAACCGCGCTGCGGATCTGAATAGAAATGGAACTCGTCCATGATCACCACGCCCACGTCCGCGTCCGGGCCTTCGCGCAGTGCCACGTTGGCGAGAATCTCGGCCGTGCAGCACACGATGGGAGCGTCCTGGTTGACCGAGGAGTCGCCGGTCACCATGCCCACGTTCTCCGCGCCGAAGATGTCGCACAGGTCGAAGAACTTCTCCGACACAAGGGCCTTGATGGGGGCGGTGTAGTAGGACCGCTGACCATGGGCCAGACCGGCATAATGTGCCGCCACGGCCACGGTGGACTTGCCGGAACCGGTGGGGGTGGCCAGGATGACGTTCGAACCCCCGGCGACCTCCAGAACGGCCTCGTCCTGGGCGGGGTACAGCTCCATGTCCCGAGATGAGATCCACCCGAGGAAGCCCTCGTAGATCTCATCGTCGCTGAGCGGGTTAGAGGCGAAGTCCCCGCGCAGGTAGTGGTGACCGGGGGCGGAGAGTTCGGGGGCAAGGGCGTCCAGGAGTTTCATCACCGCAAGCCTATCCATACCCGCCGACAGTCATAGACCGGGCAATCAGGAACCAGCGCGAGCGTCGTCGTCGGTAGAAACTGAACGAGCGGCGGCGCGAGTATCCGCGCGGCGGCACAGCAACGCGAAAACCGCGCCGGACAAGTTGTGCCAGACGGAGAACACGGCGCCGGGCAGGGCGGCGAGCGGGGACATGTACTGCGCGGCCAGGCCGGCGGCCAAACCGGAGTTCTGCATGCCCACTTCCACGGCGGTGGCCCGGCGGACCGAAGCCGGCTGGCCCGTGAAGAGGCCGATCAGGTAGCCCAACGTATAGCCGAGCATGTTGTGGATCGCGACCGCGAGCAGGACCAGCAAACCCGCCTGGATGATCTTGTCGGCGGAGCCGGAGACCACGATGGCCACGATCGCCGCGATCCCCAGGACCGACAGCCACGGCAAGACGGGGAGCAGTCGCTCGACCAATCCAGACAACACCAAGCGCACCACGATTCCCGCGACCACGGGAATCAGCACGATCATCACGATCGACATGGCCATGGAACCGCCGTCCAGGGGCATGTACTGACCCGCGAGCCACAAAGTGAGCAGCGGAGTCAACAGCGGCGCCAACAGCGTGGAAATTGAGGTCATGGTGACCGAGACGGCCACGTCGCCGCGAGCCAGGAAAGACACCACGTTGGAGGACGTACCGCCCGGAGCGCAGCCGACCAGGATCACGCCCGCGGCAATTTCTGGTGGTAGTTGGAGCATCCAACACACGAACAGCGCGAGCAACGGCATCACCATGTATTGGGCTGCCACGCCCACCAGGATGGGCACGGGCCGTTTGACGACCAACGCGAAATCCAGGGGACGCAGCGTGAGGCCCATGCCGAACATCACCAGCCCCAGCAACGTGTTGGTCCAACCGGAGGCCTGCTGGACGGTCGGGGCAAAGAAATATCCCGCGGCACCACCGGCAAGCACCAGTACGGGGAAGACCAGCACCGCTACGTAGGCGGCACGGTCAGCGGTGGCGGCCGCGGGGTCACGCTGTCGTGCGGGCGAAGTCACCAGCCGCGCTGCTTCCATTCTTCGAGGTGCGGGCGCTCGGCACCGATGGTGGTGGGCTTGCCGTGACCGGGATGCACCACGGTGTCATCGTCGAACTCGTCGAAAATGCGTTCGGTGACGTCCTGGTAGAGCTGCTGGAAATCCTCGGGGGAGTTGGTCTTGCCCAGACCCCCGGGGAACAGCGAGTCACCGGAGAAGATGTGGTCCGGTCCCTGCGGGTCGCGGTAGACCAGGGCAATGGAACCGGGGGTGTGGCCGCGCAGCTCAATGACGTCGAGCTCGAAACCGTCCAACTCGGCCGTGTCCCCGTTGTTGAACGTGAGATCCATGGGCACGTCGATGTCGTCTTCGTCAGCGGCACCGCACGCGGTCATGGCTTCGGAGTGGGTGGCCACGCTGCCCAGAGCGCGCACGTGGTCCCAGTGGGAGTGCGTGGTGATGATGAGCTGAAGGTTTGCCCAATCGGTGCAGTCAGTGGAACCGGCGGCCACCATGCCGGCAATGGCACGGGCGTCGTCGGCGGCGTCAATGAGCACCTGGGTGCCGTGTTCCTTGGAAGTGAGGAGGTACACGTTGTTGTCCATCTCGCTCACTGAGATGCGGCGGATGGTGATCTCAGAGAGCTCGGTTACCTCGGTCTGGGTGGCGATCATGCCACGAGTGTAGGCCCAGTACGGCGAGAGGGGCCAATGTGCACTCAGCATTTCAAACGTGGTGTCCCTCGCACCGTGATGGAACCCACGCTCTATTAGTTAGACACCCTACAGAGAGCGTCATATAGTTGCATGCTGCAAGCAACTGTTCGGACATTCTGGCCGGTGTATCAAATCGGATCCGCAGTTCGCCTCACACACTTTGATGACAAGCACAGCCCACGTCGGGGGAGTCCATGAGCGTTTCTCAAGAGACCGCATCAGCGTTGGTCCAAGAGCTCTTCGAGCTGCAACGGGTGATGCGGCGGGTCCTGAAGGAGTCCACCGCGGAGCGTGAACTGTCCGTGGTGCAGATGAGCCTGTTGAGTCATTTGGCTTCCGTGCCCGCACGCCGGGCCAAGGACATCGGGGCCGATTCCGGGTTGGGTGCGTCCGTGATGAGCCGTCAGCTGAGTCATCTCGAGAAACTCGGATTCATCGAGCGAGCGCCGGACCCGGAGGACGGCCGTGCGCAACTCGTTCACATCACGCGGCAGGGACGCGAAGCCGTGGCGGACCATCTGGAGGCGGACACGCAACGCCTGATCGACCGACTGGGTGCGTTGAACGAGCACGATGCCGCACAGACCCGGCAGGGCCTCAACCGGCTGACCGAAATTTTTCTGACCTCTCTCGGCCTGGAGCGCATGACCACGTGCATGCCGCAGGTCGAACCGAACAACCCGCACGCACCTCAGGGTTCCGACCATCAGCAGGACTCGGACGATTCTGATGTGCGTGCCACACACACCCTTACTACTGAGACGACTCATCGTCTGGAGGACACCGTTCTATGAAAGCAGTCGACCCTTCGTCTGCGCGCGGCAATGACCGGAACACGGACCGCAAGGACAAGAAGACCCGGGACGAGGAGCACCGCAATGTACTGCGGGCGCTGACGGGGATCCTGGCGGCCTTCTTCATGGCCATGGTCACGCTGACCATTATTGGTACCGCCCTGCCCGTGATCATGGCGGACCTCGGTGGTGACCAGACCGCACTGTCCTGGACCGTGACGGGCACGTTGTTGGCCAACGCCATCTTCACGCCCATTTTCGGTAAGCTCGCGGATCTCTTCGACAAGAAGAAGCTGCTGTTGCTGGCGATCCTGATCTTCGTGATCGGGTCGGGCGCCGCGGGTCTTTCCACGTCCATCAGCATGTTGGTGATGGCGCGCGTGATCCAGGGCATTGGTATGGGCGGCCTCATGGCCCTGGCCCAGACCATTCTTGGCACCATCATCCCGCCGCGCGAGCGCGGCCGGTACGCGGGCTACATGGGCGCCGTCATGGCCGTGGCCACGTCGCTCGGCCCCCTGCTGGGTGGTCTGATCGTGGACCTGTTCGGCTGGCGCTGGTGCTTCCTGATCCCCGTGCCGCTGTCCATCCTGGCCGCCGGGCTGATCATCAAGACGTTGCACATTCCGCCGCGCGAACAGGAACGCAAGCCCATTATCGATCTGGGCGGTATGACCTTGCTGGCCATCGGCACGGCCTCGCTCGTGCTGTGGGTGTCATTCGCCGGCAAGATTTTCGACTGGGGCTCGTGGCAGTCCGTGGGCCTGGTGGCCCTCACCATCGTGGCGGCCGTCTTGTTCGTGATCGTGGAGCGCCGTGTACCGGAGCCCGTGATGCCGCTGAACGTGATGACCGAACGCACCACCGTGCTGGCGACGATTGCCGCGATCGCGACCGGTGCGGCCATGTTCGCGTCCACTACCTACCTGGGCCAGTACTTCCAATTGGGCCAGGGCTTCACGCCGACCGAGTCGGGTCTGCTCATGCTGCCGCAGGTGATCGGTTCGTTCGTCGGTTCCATGGTGGCCGGTCAGCTGATCACTCGATTCGGTAAGTGGAAGCGCATCCTGATCGTGGGCACCGTGATCCTGGGCGCGGGCTTGTTCTCCGCGGCCACGCTGACGCACACCACCCCGGTCTGGCTCGTGGGTATCTTCATCTGCCTGGTGGGCCTGGGTGTGGGAACGCTGAATCAGAACCTCATTCTGGCGGTTCAGAACACCGTGGGTCTCAAGGACATGGGTGCAGCCTCCTCCGGCGTGGCTTTCTTCCGCACCGTGGGCGGCGCCCTGGCGGTCTCGTTGTTCGGTGCGGTGCTCACACGTCACCTGACCAGTTCCATGGAGACCTTCGCTCGCGAACACAACGTGGATCCGTCCCAAGTGGGCGACGCCGCCTCGATCGACATGTCCGGACTGCCGCCGGCCGTCGAGGAAGCCCTGCGCTCGGCTTACGGCTCCGGCACCGCGCTGCTGTTCCTGATCGCGGCGATCGCCTCGGTGGTCACGCTCATCTGCGTGCTGCTCATGAAGGAAATCCCGCTGCGCACCACGGTGGACATCGTGGAGGTCGATCCGGAAACGGGCGAGCTGTCCGTGGTGTCCAAGCGCGTGGATCCTGTGGAGGCCGCCGGCTTGCGCATGCACACGGCGCAAACGGGTTCGCTACCGGTGATCGACCCGCAGGCGTCCGGTTTGCGTCGGTCACCGGCCGAAGAGGTCGACGACGCCGCTCGCCCCGGTTCCAGCGCAAGCTCGGCCCGATCCGACTCGAAGCGCCGGCCCAAAAACTGAGAGAATAAAAGTTCGTCCGTCGTTGCGCTGAGCGAGGATTCATCCTCGCTCAGCGTTACATGTCTGAGGTGAGTAATAGAGTGACTGCCGTGTCTGAGCAAACCCGCGAAGCCCCCGTGAAAAAGCACTCGTCATCCGTTCTTGCGGAGCAGGTCGCGTCCGAGCGCGCGCCCAAGCTGCGTGCCTCCGGAGCGTCCGATCTGACCGAGATTGTGGTTCAGGGCGCCCGTGAACACAACCTCAAGAACGTGGATCTGACCATCCCGCGCGACTCCATGGTCGTGTTCACCGGACTGTCCGGTTCGGGAAAGTCCTCGCTCGCGTTCGACACCATTTTCGCCGAGGGCCAGCGCCGCTACGTCGAGTCGCTGTCCTCCTACGCCCGGATGTTCCTGGGCCGCGTGGACAAGCCGGACGTGGACTTCATCGAGGGTCTCTCACCGGCGGTCTCGATCGACCAGAAGTCCACCTCTCGCAACCCCCGCTCCACGGTGGGCACCATTACGGAGATCTACGACTACATGCGTCTGCTGTGGGCCCGGATCGGCCACCCGCACTGTCCCGTGTGTGGTGAACCCATTACCAAGCAGACCCCGCAGCAGATCGTGGATCAACTGCTCGAATTGCCCGAGCGCACTCGTTTCATGGTGCTCGCACCCGTGGTCAAGGGCCGCAAGGGCGAGTTCGTGGATCTCTTCCAACAGCTGAGCACACAGGGCTTCTCGCGCGCCATCGTGGACGGGGACACCGTCCAGCTGGATGATCCGCCCAAGCTCAAGAAGCAGTACAAGCACACCATTGACGTGGTCGTGGACCGCCTCACGGTCAAGGCCGAGGCACGCCAGCGACTCACTGACTCCGTGGAAACCGCGCTGAACCTGGCCGAGGGCCGCGTGGTCATCGAGCTGGTCCCGCGCGAGGGTGAGGAAACGCCGTGGGCCGGCAACAGCCGGATGTTCTCCGAACATTTGGCCTGCCCCAACGAGCACACGCTGCAGACCGACGAGATCGAGCCCCGCTCCTTCTCCTTCAACGCACCGTTCGGCGCCTGCCCCGATTGTGATGGCATCGGCTCGCGTCTGGAGGTTGACGAGGACCTGGTCATCCCTGATCCGGACCTGTCCATCATCGAGGGCGCGGTGGCGCCGTGGTCCCTGGGCAAGGCGACCAGCGATTACTGGAACCGTTTGCTGGCGGGCCTGGCGGAAGAGGTCGGTTTCGATCTGCTGACCCCATGGAAGGACTTGTCCAGTAAGGCCAAGAAGGCCGTGCTCAACGGCAAGGACTACAAGGTCACGGTCTCCTACAAGAACCGCTGGGGCCGCGAACGCCGCTACACCCAGGGCTTCGAGGGTGTCTTCGGGTACATCAAGCGCAAGCACGAGGAAACTGAATCGGACCATGCGAAGGACCGCTATGAGCAGTACATGCGGCAGATCGCGTGCCCCACGTGTGACGGCGCTCGACTGAACCCCACCATCCTGGGCGTGACCGTGGGCGGGCTCAACATTGCCCAGGCAACCCACCTGCCCATGCGTGACTCCCTGGAATTCTTCCAGTCGCTGGAGCTCACCGACCGAGAGGCCCAGATCGGTGACCAGGTGCTCAAGGAAATCGTTGCTCGTCTGACATTCCTGATCGACGTTGGCCTGGACTACCTCAACCTTGAACGCGCGGCGGCCACCCTGTCCGGTGGAGAGGCCCAGCGCATTCGCTTGGCCACACAGATCGGCGCCGGCCTGGTGGGTGTGTTGTACGTGTTGGACGAACCGTCCATCGGTCTGCACCAGCGTGACAACCGGCGGCTCATTGAAACTCTGGCCCGGTTGCGAGACATGGGTAACACGCTGATCGTGGTCGAACACGACGAGGACACCATCCGCGAAGCCGACTGGATCGTGGACGTGGGGCCGGGCGCGGGTGTGAGCGGCGGCGACGTGGTGCATTCCGGCACCTACGAGGAACTGCTCGAGAACAAGGACTCCATTACTGCGGATTACCTGTCGGGACGCCGGTCGATCGAGGTGCCCGAGCGGCGTCGTCCGATTGACAAGAAGCGCCAACTGACCGTGGTGGGCGCGCGCGAGAACAACCTGCAGAATCTCACCGTGGATTTCCCCCTGGGCGTGTTCGTGTCGGTCACCGGTGTTTCCGGTTCGGGTAAATCCACACTGGTCAACGACATCCTCTACACCTCGTTGGCCAATAAGCTCAACGGCGCCAAGCAGGTACCGGGCCGCCACAAGCGGATCGACGGTGTGGACCACCTGGACAAGGTGGTGCACGTGGATCAGAGCCCCATCGGCCGTACCCCGCGCTCCAACCCCGCTACGTACACGGGCGTGTTCGATCGCATCCGTAAGTTGTTCGCGGACACCCAGGAAGCCAAGATCCGCGGCTACCAGCAGGGTCGGTTCTCGTTCAACGTCAAGGGCGGCCGCTGTGAGGCGTGCTCGGGTGACGGCACGCTGAAGATCGAGATGAACTTCCTGCCGGACGTCTACGTTCCGTGCGAGGTCTGCAAGGGCGCCCGGTACAACCGGGAGACCCTGGAAGTTCACTACAAGGGCAAGAACATCGCGGAAGTCCTGGACATGCCCATCGAGGAAGCCGCCGAGTTCTTCGCTCCGTTCACGGCCATCGCCCGCTATCTCAACACGCTGGTTGAGGTGGGCCTGGGTTATGTGCGTCTGGGGCAACCGGCGACCACACTTTCCGGTGGCGAGGCCCAGCGTGTGAAGCTGGCGGCGGAACTGCAGAAGCGTTCCAATGGGCGCACCATTTACGTGCTGGACGAGCCCACCACGGGCCTGCACTTCGAGGACATCCGCAAGTTGCTCATGGTGCTGCAATCCCTGGTGGACAAGGGCAACAGTGTCATGACCATCGAACACAATTTGGACGTTGTGAAGTCAGCGGACTGGGTCATCGACCTCGGACCGAACGGCGGCTCGGGTGGCGGCACCATCGTTGCCGAAGGTACTCCCGAGGACGTCGCCAAGAACAAGGACAGCTTCACCGGTCAGTTCCTGGCCGAAGTTCTCCAAACGTCGGCAGACCGCAAAGCAGCCGCGCAGCACTGAGCCGGAGATCATCCGGTAATAACTGCGCAATGACCGAGAGAAGGCGCCCGTGAACCCTCAGACTCCCGTGGTGTTGTGGGACCTGGACGGAACCATCCTGGATCCGGCCGGGGCCATCACCGAAGGCATTGCCGACGCGCTGTGGACGTGCGGCTTTCCCGTTCCGGAGAACCTGGAACGTTTCGTGGGCCCGCCCATTGGAGAGTCGCTGCGGCACTTCACCGAGGTGCCGGAAGATCAGATCCCTCAGGTGATCTCCGTCTACCGGGCCGGATACCTCACGGAAGGGCTCCAACGAACTCGCGCCTACCCGGGCATCGAACGAGAACTGGGCAGGCTGCAGAGACTGGGAGTCCGGCAAGCGGTCGCGACTCAGAAGCCGGAACGCATTGCCGTCCAGGTGGTCGATCGGTTCGGATTGAGCGGATACTTCGAGACCATCAGCGGTGCAGCGGATGACTTGGCGCAGCCCAAGAAGGGCCACACCGCCCTGCACGACAAGCCAGAGATCATTGGGGAGGCGCTGCGTCGACTGGACGTGAGCGAGCCTGATCCCCAACGCACGGTCATGATCGGTGACCGCAGCTACGATGCCGAGGGTGCCCACGCCCACGGGCTGGACTGTATCGGTGCGGGCTGGGGCTTCGGACAACCCGGCGAGCTCGCGGAACTGTGCGTGGCAGTGGTCAGTTCTGCCGCGGAGCTGGCAGCATGGACTGACCGGTACAACGATTCCGGGGAGGGATAGCTCGCACCATGGACAAATATCGATTGTTGCAAACATCGGTCACCACGGCGTTCAAAGCCCTGTGCCGACCCGTGGTCAGTGGTACGGACAAGGTCCCCGGCCACGGGCCCGTGATCATCGCGTCCAACCACTTGTCATTCCTCGACTCCGTGATTCTGTCCGTGATGATGCCCCGGCGCGTCAAGTTCATTGCCAAGGCTGAGTACCTGACCACACCGGGAATCAAGGGGCGGGTCATGCGCGAACTCTTCGAAATGATCGACGTGATCCCGGTAGAACGCGGTCAGCAGAGCGACTCCGTGGCGGCACTGGCTCCCGCGCTCGAGCATCTGGAACAGGGCAATATCTTTGGCATATATCCCGAAGGCACCCGTTCGCGCGATGGCTACCTGTACCGGGGCCGCAACGGCGTTGCGTACCTGGCGTACATGACCGGCGCTCCCGTGGTCCCCGTGGGCCTGGTGGGGACGCAGCGGTTGCAGCCGCCCGGGTCCAACGTGATCCGCCCGGCGCGCTTCGAACTCCATGTGGGGGACCCCATTCAGGTTCCCAAGACCGGCCCCAAGCACAACGGTCGGATGCGTAAGGAGCTCACGAACCAGGTCATGGACGCGATTGCGGAGCTGTCCGGCCAACCGCGCAAGGACACCTACAACCAGTCGCCTTCCGCGGAGAAGGATTCCGAGCGTGGCTGATCCGGCGAGCTACAAGCCGGCTCGCCAGGACATCCCCACCAATCCCGGGGTCTACCGTTTCCGTGACGAGCACGGTCGTGTCATCTACGTGGGCAAGGCCAAGAACCTGCGTAATCGGGTGTCGTCCTACTTTGCGCCGCTCCATCAGCTCTCGCCCAAGACGCGTGCCATGGTCACCACCGCGGCCGCAGTGCAATGGACGGTGGTTGGATCCGAGTTCGAGTCGCTGCAGCTCGAATACACGTGGATCAAGGAATTCTCACCGCGGTTCAACATCGCCTATCGCGACGACAAGTCCTACCCGTACTTGGCGATCACCATGGCGGAGGCTGTGCCCCGCGCAATGGTGATGCGCGGGGACAAGAAGCCGGGTAACCGATACTTCGGCCCGTATTCCCAGGCGTGGGCCATCCGGGAGACCTTGGATGCCCTGTTGCGTGTTTTCCCCGTGCGCACGTGCACCAAGGGCGTGTTCCAACGTGCCGAGCGAACCGGGCGGCCGTGCCTGCTCGCCCACATCGACAAGTGCTCTGCCCCCTGTGTGGGCACCATTTCCCGTGAGGACCACCGGGCCCTGGCCGAGGATCTGTGCCGTTTCATGTCCGGGCACGCCAAGCCCTACATCCGCGAACTCGGGCGGCAAATGCAAGAGGCGTCCGAGCGCATGGATTTCGAGACCGCGGCGGCTCGCCGCGACGACGTGGTGGCACTGGAAAAGGCCTTTGAACGCAACACCGTGGTGTTGTCCGACAACACGGATGCGGACTTCTTCGCACTGGCCGAGGACGAGCTCGAGGCCGCGGTGCAGGTTTTCTACGTGCGCGGCGGACGCATCCGCGGTCAGCGTGGCTGGATCACCGAGAAAGTCGAAGAAGTCTCGACCGGCGAGCTCGTCGAACACCTGCTGCAGCAGGCCTACGGAGAAGCCACCGTGGAGTTGAACCAAACCCAGCGCCGGGGGAGGAAGACCGCACAACAGGGCAGCCAGGACACCGTGGCCAAACACAGGCGCACGGCCGAACTGGCGTACCGCCAGGACACGGTGCCCCGTACGGTGTACGTCTCCACGGAACCGGAACAGGCCCCGGAGCTCGAGAATTGGTTGAGTGAACTCCGTGGCTCCCGCGTCACAATCTCGGTTCCGCAGCGCGGTGACAAGGCCCAGTTGTTGGAAACCGTGTCCGAGAACGCCCGTCAGGCGCTGGCGCTCCACAAGTCTCGCCGCGCCGGGGACCTGACCACGCGATCCGCCTCCCTGCAGCAGCTGCAGGAGGCACTGGACCTTCCCGATGCCTTGATGCGCATCGAGTGTTACGACATTTCCCACGTGCAGGGAACCAACGTGGTGGCCTCCATGGTGGTCTTCGAGGACGGGCTGCCGCGCAAGGGTGAGTACCGCAAGTTCGCGATCACCGGCGATGCAGCCCGTGACGACACTGCCTCCATGTACGACGTGATTCACCGGCGTTTCACCCGCCACCTCGAACAGCAACGCAAAGCTGCCGAACGCGGTGTGGCCACCGGTGAGGTCACCGCCGAACAAGCAGAAGAGGACAACGGCCGAGTCTTCGCCTACCCACCGAATCTGGTGATCGTGGACGGCGGACCGCCCCAGGTGGCCGCCGCGCAGCGTGCCCTGGACGATCTGGGCATCAACGACGTGTACGTGGTGGGCTTGGCCAAACGACTCGAAGAAGTCTGGCTGCCGGACGACGAGTTTCCCCTGATCCTGCCACGCGCTTCCGAGGGGCTTTACCTGCTCCAGCGCGTGCGCGATGAGGCTCACCGTTTTGCGATCAAGTTCCACCGCGAGAAGCGCTCCAAGTCCATGACCGTCTCCACCCTGGATGCAGTCCCTGGGCTGGGCCCGGCCAAGCACAAGGCCCTCATGAAGCACTTCGGATCAGTGAAGAAACTGCGTGCGGCAACCGCGGCTGAGATCGCCGAGGTCAAGGGATTCGGACCGGGTCTCGCCGAGCGGGTGGTTGCTGCGCTGGGCGGCGGGCAAGCGCAGTCGGCGGCGGTGGACGTGGGAACGGGGGAGTTGCTCGATTGAAACTGGACTACCCTGGGAGCGGACCCATTGCAGGCAAACAGTCAGGCGGCGCAGACGGACATGAGTAATCCAACTCCTGAGTCGGATTCCCCCACCCCCCAACTGCAACCGGTTAAACCCCCCACCTCCGAACTTCTGATCGTCACCGGTATGTCCGGTGCCGGTCGTTCCACAGCGGCCAACGCGCTCGAGGACCTGGGCTGGTACGTGGTGGACAACCTGCCACCCCAGATGCTCAGCACCCTGGCGGACCTGGTGGCGCGTACGCCGGAGACCCTGCCCAAGCTGGCCGTGGTCATTGACGTGCGCGGCAAGGCACTGTTCAACGACATGCGTGAAACGCTCGCGGCGCTGGAGAACTCGGGTGTGGAGTTCTCGGTGTTGTTCTTGGATGCCTCCGACGAGGTGCTGGTGTCCCGCTACGAGCACCAGCGCAGGCCGCACCCGCTGCAGGCCGGCGGTCGCATCCTGGACGGAATCAAGGCCGAGCGTTCCCTACTCCAGGATCTGCGCGAGTCCTCGGACTCGGTGCTGGACACCTCATCCTTCAACGTCCACGCACTCACCCGCGCGGTGGCCGATATGTTCTCGACCAACGGCCCCGTGGTGCTGCGGCTGACGGTGATGAGTTTCGGCTTCAAGTACGGCGTGCCCGCTGACGCGAACTTCGTGGCCGACGTCCGTTTCATCCCCAACCCGCACTGGGTGCCGGCCCTGCGTCCGCGTACCGGCAAGGACCCCGAGGTGCGGGATTACGTGTTCGGTCACGCCGGCACGGCCACGTTCGTCGATCGATTCACCTCCATGCTGGAGCCGGTGTTCGCCGGCTACCGCACGGAGAACAAGCACTACGCAACCATCGCGATCGGTTGCACGGGAGGTAAACACCGTTCCGTGGCGGTCACGGAAGAAGTCGCCAAGCGACTGAGCAAGTCCCCCCGCGTGACCGTCAACATCCAACACCGAGACATGGGGCGCGAGTAGTCGCAGACCCGGTGCCCTAGACCCTACGGACCACTATGAGTAACTTTCCTTCGACCGGCGCGTTGCCGCGGTTGCCCCTGAGCACCCGGCGCGACGTCGACCCGTACCATTCCTTGGACCCTGCGGCGCGCGAGGGCCTCACCGACGCCGATTCGGTGGTCGCCCTGGGCGGCGGGCACGGGCTCTCGGCGAGCCTTTCCGCGCTGCGCCTGCTCGCCCCGGCCGTTACGGCCGTGGTCACGGTCGCCGACGACGGCGGGTCGTCCGGTCGACTCCGCAACGAAATGGATGTGCTCCCACCGGGGGATCTGCGCATGGCTCTGGCCGCGCTGTGTGACGATTCCCAATGGGGCCGCACATGGCGGGACGTCATGCAGCACCGCTTCAGCGACGCCGAGCATCCCAACGAGGGACTGGACAATCACGCGCTGGGAAACCTGCTGATCGTCACCCTGTGGGAGTTGCTGGAAGACCCGGTCGACGGGCTTCGCTGGGCCGGTGCCCTGTTGGGTGCCAGGGGACAGGTGCTGCCCATGTCCCGGGAACCCCTGGTCATCGAAGGCGATATCGCGCCCAATTCCGATCCCACTAAACCGTGCCCGCCGGAACTCATCACGCGGACCGTGACGGGCCAGTCCTTGCTGGCCAAGCAGGCGGACGTGTGCAATGTACGGATCAACCCGCATGACGCGCAGGCGTGCCCGGAAGCGGTGGAGGCCATTGACCAGGCCGCGTGGGTGGTGCTTGGGCCCGGATCTTGGCACACCTCCGTGTTGCCCCACCTCTTGCTCCCGGGGTTGCGGGATGCAATCTGCAAGTCCCCGGCCAAGCGACTGGTCACTTTGAACCTGTCTCGCGATTCCGAGACCCTCGGGATGAGCACCGGTGATCACCTGCGTGTGTTGGCACGCTACGCCCCCGAACTGCGCTTGGACGCCGTGCTGGCGGATCCGACCGCGGCCGAGTCCCCGCACGACGTGGAAATGGCCGCCGCGCAACTGGGCGCCAAGGTGCACTGGGCGGATCTGCGCGATAACGACGGCTCGGCCGTGCACAACCATTTCAAACTGGCTGCGGCCTATCAGAAAATTATGAAGGCGGACGGCTGAGTAGGGATCACATCGGTACCCCGTTCATCGACCACTTACAAGGAGACGTTCTCTCATGGCATTGACCGCATCGGTCAAAGACGAACTTGCGCACCTGCAGGTCAAAAAATCCTCGGTCCGGGGTGCAGAACTTTCTGCCCTGCTGCGTTTTGCGGGCGGCCTGCACATCGTGGGCGGCAGGATCGTGATCGAGGCGGAGGTCGACACCGAGGCCACCGCGCGCCGCACGGCGCGCACCATTGACGAGGTTTACGGACACGGCACGGAATTGGGTGTGATGTCCGGCAACGGCCTGCGCCGGGATCGG
The DNA here is from genome assembly GCF_039531425.1 of Kocuria atrinae. Lineage (NCBI taxonomy): Bacteria > Bacillati > Actinomycetota > Actinomycetes > Micrococcales > Micrococcaceae > Kocuria > Kocuria atrinae. The sequence goes on along the minus strand of NZ_BAAAQA010000015.1, from coordinate 311,154 downwards.
ACGTGGATCGTGCGCGTAGCCCGCGACGGCGAGGCTCTGGCCCGCCGCACCGGATTATTGGACGCCCACGGTCGGCCGGTGCGTGGTCTGCCGCCCGCGGTGGTCAACGGCACCGTTGAGGACGCCGCCGCCGTGATGCGTGGTGCGTTCCTTGCGCACGGGTCCCTGACGGAACCGGGGCGCGCCGCAGCCATGGAGTTCACGTGTCCGGGGCCCGAGGCCGCCCTCGCTCTCGTGGGGGCCGCCCGCCGCCTGGATGTGCTGGCCAAGGCACGGCAGGTACGCGGCATCGACCGCGTAGTGGTGCGCGACGGTGACACGATCGCGGCACTGCTCACCCGCATGGGAGCGCACCAGACACTGTTGCAGTGGGAGGACCGTCGCATGCGCAAGGAGGTTCGCGCCACGGCCAATCGGCTCGCGAACTTCGACGACGCCAATCTGCGCCGTTCGGCTCAGGCCGCAGTGACCGCGGGTGCCAAGGTGGAACGTGCCCTCGAACTGCTCGGTGACGAGGCGCCGGAACATCTGCGCGCCGCAGGCAAACTGCGCGTGGCCAATAAGCAGGCGAGCTTGGACGAACTCGGTCGGCTGTCCGATCCGCCGCTCACCAAGGACGCCATTGCCGGCCGCATTCGTCGACTGCTCGCCATGGCGGATCGCCGTGCCGAGGAGCTCGGCGTTCCGAACACGAGCGAGTTCGCGGCGGCTGCGGGTCTCTCGCAGCGGCGGTGACCCTAGCAGGCTCTTTCTAACGGAAAGTTAATGTGGGTTTATGTGGGAATTGATCGCGCTCAGCGTTCAAATTTTGACGGATGCACTGTCAAATGCCCCGGTATCTCGATAGAATAGACGCGGTAGAACAGTTCGGCTCTCATCATCCGAGAATCGACAGATGTTGGAATCTTACCGATCGTGACCGATCCAACATTGGGTCTCGCGAGGACCCGCATACCGACATTGTCAATGACAAGAGGAGATCGCAGTGACCATCAAGGTTGGCATCAACGGCTTCGGACGTATCGGACGCAGCTTCGCTCGCGCCCTGCAGACGCAGCACGGACACAACATTGAACTCGTGGCCGTCAACGACCTGACCGATCCCGAGACCTTGAAGCACCTGTTCGAGTTCGACTCGGTCATGGGCCGCATCGACGCCAAGGTCACCCTGGACGGCGACGTCATGAAGGTCGACGGCCACGAAATCAAGTTCCTGGCTGAGAAGGACCCCTCCAAGCTGCCGTGGGGCGAGCTCGGCGTGGACATCGTGGTGGAGTGCACCGGCAAGTTCACCAAGGGCCCGCAGATGCAGGCTCACCTGGACGCTGGCGCCAAGAAGGTCGTGCTGTCCGCTCCGGGCAAGGAGGTTGACGGCACCTTCGTGTACGGCGTCAACGAGAAGGATTACGACTCCGAGACCATGAACCTGGTTTCGGCGGCCTCCTGCACCACCAACTGCCTGGCCCCGCTGGCCAAGGTCATCAACGACGAGTTCGGCATTCAGCGCGGTCTGATGACCACCATTCACGCTTACACCGGCGATCAGCGTCTGCACGACGCTCCCCACAAGGACCTGCGTCGCGCCCGCGCTGCTGCCCTGAACATGGTTCCCACCACCACCGGTGCTGCCGCAGCGGTTGGACTGGTGCTCCCGGAGCTCAAGGGCAAGCTGGACGGCTTCGCCGTGCGCGTTCCCACCCCCACCGGTTCCATCGTTGACCTCACCGTGGACGTCGAGAAGGACGTCACCGTGGAGTCCGTCAACGCGGCCATCAAGAAGGCCGCCGAGGGCGACTTCAAGGGCATCATCGAGTACTCCGAGGAAGCCCTGGTCTCCAAGGACATTGAAGGCTATGACGTCTCCACCGTGTTCGACGCTCCGCTGACCAAGGTCGTGGACAACCAGGTCAAGGTCATTGCCTGGTACGACAACGAATGGGGCTACACCATTCGTTTGGTCGAGTTTGTGTCGTACGTGGCAGATAAGCTCTGAGTTAGACCTTTGAGCGGNGCCGATGCCCTGTGGGTATCGGCGCCGTTTTCATAAGGACCTGTTTTCTCACTGGAAGGGATGAACCGGACATGGCCAAATCGTTGGACGAACTGATTTCTGAGGGGGTCTCCGGCCGGCGCGTGCTCGTCCGCTCGGACCTCAACGTGCCCCTGGACGGCACCACCGTGACCGACGACGGGCGCGTGCGCGCCTCCTTGCCGGTCCTCACCAAGCTGGCCGAGGCCGGCGCCCGTGTGATCGTCATGGCCCACCTGGGCCGCCCCAAGGGTCAGGTCGATCCCAAGTACTCGATTGCCCCGGCAGCCCAGAAGCTCGACGAACTGGCAGATGAGCCCGTCAAGGTCGCGAGCGACGTCGTCGGCGAGGACGCCCAGGCCAAGGCCGAGGCTCTCCAGGACGGGGAGATCCTCGTGCTCGAGAACGTTCGCTATGACGCGCGCGAGACCTCCAAGGAGGACGCCGAGCGGCAGGAGTTCGCTGCCGAACTCGCCGCGCTCACCGGAGACAACGGTGCCTATGTGGACGATGCGTTCGGCGCGGTTCACCGCAAGCACGCGTCCGTGTACGACGTTGCGCAGAAGCTGCCCGGTTACCAGGGGGACCTGGTCAAGAAGGAAGTGGACGTTCTCAAGAAGGTCATTTCCGATCCCGAGCGTCCCTTCGTGGTCGTCATGGGTGGTTCCAAGGTGTCGGACAAGCTGGCCGTGATCGAGAACCTCATTGGCAAGGCAGACTCCCTGCTCATCGGAGGCGGCATGGTGTTCACCTTCCTGGCTGCCCAGGGCTACTCCGTGGGCGGCTCCCTGTTGGAGAAGGACCAGATCGACACCGTCAGGGGTTACCTGGACAAGGCACAGGCTGCCGGTACCGAGATCGTGTTGCCGGTGGATGTCGTCTACGCGGCCGCGTTCGACAAGGATGCCCAGAACGAGGTCCGCCCGGTCGAGGACATCGAGGGCGGCGAGATCGGTGATTCCGGTCTGGGCCTGGACATCGGGCCCGAATCCTCGAAGATCTTCGCGGAGAAGATCAAGTCCGCCAAGACCGTGTTCTGGAACGGCCCCGTGGGTGTGTTCGAGATGCCAGCCTTCGCCAACGGCACCAAGGCTGTTGCGGACGCGTTGGTCTCATCGGATGCCATGAGCGTGATCGGCGGCGGCGATTCCGCATCCGCCGTGCGCAACTTGGGCTACAAGGATGACCAGTTTGGACACATTTCCACCGGTGGCGGCGCTTCCCTCGAGTTCATCGAGGGTAAGGAGCTTCCGGGCGTGGTGGCCCTGGGCGCCTGAGTCAGCCCCCACCGAGAACGTGAGTGCCGCGCGGGGCCTGTGTTACGGCACGGGCCCCGCGCGGTCTGATTCCAAGGAGACGCTATGACCAGTAAGACCGATGGAAACTTCGACCGCACGCCCCTGATTGCGGGCAACTGGAAGATGAACATGGACCACGCGCAGGGCATCGCTCTGTTGCAGAAGCTCGCGTGGACCCTCAAGGATGCCAAGCACGACTTCCAGCGCGTAGAAGTGGCCGTGTTCCCGCCGTTCACGGACCTGCGTTCCGTGCAGTCCCTGGTCGAGGGCGACGGCCTGCAGATCGTGTACGGCGCCCAGGACCTCTCGGACCAGGATTCCGGTGCCTACACCGGCGACATCTCTGGTGAGTTCCTAGCCAAACTGGATTGCACCTATGCGCTGGTCGGCCACTCCGAGCGTCGCACGGTTCACCATGAGTCGGATGAGCTGTGCCGCGACAAGGTGCGCGCCGCCATCCGTCACAACCTGACCCCCATGCTGTGCATCGGTGAGGGTCTGGACGAGCGCCAGTCCGGCAACCATGTGGCGTTCACCCTGGAGCAGCTGCGCGGCAGCCTGGCGGACCTGAACGAGCAGGAACTCGAGGGCCTCGTGGTTGCCTACGAGCCCGTGTGGGCCATCGGCACCGGCGAAGTGGCCGGTCCGGAAGACGCCCAGGAGATGGCGGCCGCCATCCGAGAGGAGCTCGGCAAGCTCTACAGCGAGGACTTCGCGCAGGCCACCCGCATTCTCTACGGCGGCTCCGTGAAGTCCTCCAACGTGGCGAACATCTTGGGCGGTGCAGACGTGGACGGTGCCCTGGTAGGCGGCGCCAGCCTGGACGCCGAGGAGTTTGCTAAGATTGCACGGTTCGAGCAGCATCTGCTCAGCAACTAGACATTCCAGTGAGCGATCCGCGGTGAGACTCCGCGGCGCTCCTACGGTCGATCAGCGACTCCCGAGGAATTGAGGCTTTACGTGGAGCTCCTGCAGATTGTTCTGCAAGTGGTCATTGTGGTCACCAGCATCCTGTGCATCATGTTCGTCCTGCTCAACAAGGGCAAGGGCGGCGGCCTGTCCGACATGTTCGGCGGCGGCATGACCCAATCCCTCAACACCTCGGGCGCCGCCCAGAAGAATGTGGTCCGCATGACCACCATTCTGGCTATCGTGTGGGTTCTTGCCATCGTTGGGTACGCCCTCTCGTTGCGGTTCGCGCCCCCGATGGTCTGATCATCGGCAACATGGCCAAGGCCCGGAGATTCCGATCTCCGGGCCTTGCGCGTTTAACACGTATCTCCCTCGCGGCGGTGGGACCCTCGATGACGTCTGAGGTACCGGTAGGACCCTTCTGAGTCTCCGAAAGGGTTCTACCGACACCTCAGGTGCGTTGAAGGGTCCCGGCGACACTCAGAGTGCGCGGGACATGCGGGGGGGCATGCAGGGCATGTGCCGTCGTGGGCAGCTGATCAGCCCTCGGGATCCTGGGGGAGGCCCGGGAGAGCGTCTTCCGTGACGAGAAGCAGGGTTTCCTCCGTGCCGCGCACGGCGCTGCCGGGGGCGGACTGAGGGGTGGCCTCGGGATCGCGGATCGCGGCGAGGGCTTCGGCCTTGGCACTGTCTGCAACCAACAACCACACTCGATCCGCAGAGTTGATCGCGGTCAGGCTCATGGTCACACGCGTGGGAGGTGGCTTGGGGGAGTCGTTGACGGCCAGGACGGGGGTGTTGGTGACCGTCACTTCGTTGCGTCCCGGGAACAGGGAGGCCACGTGGGTGTCCGGACCCAGGCTGAGCAGTGCCAGGTCGAAGCGAGGCAATTCACCGTCCAGGCCCTCTTGCTGTGCGGCGGTGGCGAGTTCTTCACGGTAGTCGGCGGCGGCTTCCTCCGCGGTGGCCATCTCGTCCGAGGCGGCGATGGGGTGAATCCGGTCCCATTCCAGATCCAATTGGCCCTGGGCGGCGTCGGCGGCCTGGACACTGTTGCGCTCGGAATCGGAGCCGGGCACAAAACGTTCGTCCGACCACCAAATGTTGACGCGTGACCAGTCCACCAAGGCGGAATCGGGATCGTTGGCGACCGCCTGGATCACCTTGTTTCCCATGCTGCCGCCGGTGAGAACGAGGGTGGCCTCGCCGCGCTCGTCCTGGGCCTGTTCCAGGACCGTGATGATTCGGCGGGAGGTCTCCTGGGCGAGCTGCTCCTGGCTGCCGTGGGGGACAATGCGGGCGTGGTTCACGGGGACACCTCTCCATCCATTGCTTCTTCGACGGCTTCTTCCAGCCGTGCAGTCACCAGGGCCTTGGTGATGACATCGCCGTAGACCTCGTCCGGGTCCAACCGACGCAGTTCTTCGGCCAAGCACACATTGAGATCTCGCACCGGCATGGCGATCTGCTGATCGGGTTGACCGGGCTGCGTGAGGACGGCCACCGTGCTGCCGGGCCGGTGCAGCTGAATGGGCCCCTCGTCGGTGACCAGGGTGACTCGGTCCATGCCGGGGCGCTCGTTCTGGGTGATGAACTTGGCCTCGCAGCCCAGGGCATTGGCCAGCCACACGCCCATGAGCACCACTGAGGGGGAGCGCTCAGCGCCCTCCACCACGACTTCGCGAACCGGCACCGAACCGATCTGATCGAACACGGCGGCGAGTTGGATGCGCCAGCTGGTGATGCGCGTCCATGCCAGGTCCGTATCACCGGGCCGGTACTGCTGAGACAGTTGCCGAAGTGACTTGAAAGGGTCGTCCGCGCGCGAGGAATCGGTGATGCGGCGGTGCGCAATCTTGCCGATCGACGAGTCACCGGGGGAGTCCGGGAATTCGTGGGGCCACCAGGCCACAATGGGCGCGTCCGGCAAGAGCAGCGCAGAGATCAACGTCTCGGTGGGTTCGGCGAGTTCGCCGTAGCCGTGCAGGATGATCACCTCCGAGGCACCGGCGTCCCCGCCCATGCGCAGCTGACCGTCCAGGCGGGTGGCCTCGTTCGCGGAGTGGGCCACGTGCACGATGATGCGGCAAGGGTGTTCATGACTCGCGAAGTTCGCGGCCTCGATCGCCATTTCCGAGTGCCCCGCGCGGGCCAGGATCACCAGCGTCAGCACACGTCCGAGCGTGACCACACCGTACTCATCCCGCAGCGAATGCAGTTTCTTCTCGATGATCGAGGTTGTGGTGTTTTCCATTTGTACGATCACGGTCGCCTCCAGACACGTCCGTCGCGAGCCATGAGCTGATCCGCGGATTCCGGGCCCCAGGACCCCGGTGCGTAATCGTCAGGCATGATGTGGCGTTCCGCCCAGTAGTCCTCGAAGGGGTCCAGGATCTTCCAAGAGAGCTCCACCTCCGAGTGATCCGGGAACAAAGGCGGCTCGCCCAGGAGCACGTCCAGGATCAACCGTTCGTAGGCCTCCGGGCTGGACTCGGTGAATGCGTGGCCGTAGCCGAAGTCCATGGTCACATCGCGGATCTCGGACTGGGTACCGGGAACCTTGGACCCAAGCCGAATGGTGACGCCCTCGTCCGGTTGAATGCGGATCACAATGGCGTTCTGACCAAAGTCGTCCTTGTCCGGCGAACGGAACAGCAGATTGGGTGATTTCTTGAAGACCACGGCGATCTCCGTGACGCGGCGGCCCAGTCGCTTGCCGGCGCGCAGGTAGAACGGGACTCCCGCCCAGCGCCGGTTATTGATCTCCAGGCGAAGTGCTGCGTAGGTCTCCGTGCGGGAATCGGCAGGGATGTCCTGTTCCTGGTGGAATCCCTTGACCTCTGCACCGCCCTGCAGACCCGCCGAGTACTGACCCAGCGCCGAATACGCGCCGAGATCCTCGGGCAGGATCACGGATTCCAGGACCTTGGCCTTCTCGCGGCGCAAGTGATGAGCGGAGAACGCGGGAGGTTCTTCCATGGCAGTGAACGCCAGCAACTGCAGCAGATGATTCTGGATGACGTCGCGGGCCGCGCCCACGCCGTCGTAGTAACCGGCGCGCGAACCGATGCCGATGTCCTCGGCCATGGTGATCTGAACGTGGTCCACGTAGCGGGTGTCCCACAGCGGTTCGAACATCTGGTTGGCGAAGCGCAGCGCCAGAATGTTCTGCACCGTCTCCTTGCCCAAGTAGTGGTCAATACGGAACACGCTGTCCGCCGGGAAGACACGTTCCACAATGGCGTTGAGCTCGCGGGCGGATTCCAGGTCGTGGCCGAACGGCTTCTCGATCACCACGCGCCGCCAGCCCTGGGTGCCATTGCTCTCGGCCAGATCATGGTCCGCGAGCTTCTGGCAGACCACATCGAACGCCTTGGGCGGAATGGACAGATAAAACGCGTGATTGCCGCGCGTACCGCGGGACTCGTCGAGTTCGGTGAGGGTTTCGGCGAGACGTTCGTAGGCGGCGTCGTCGTCGAAATTGCCATGTACGAAACGCAGGCCGGAGGCGAACTGCTCCCACATGGCCTGGTTGAACGGAGTGCGGGCGTGGTCCGCGATCGACTCCTTGACGTACTCGGCGAACTCCGCGTCATCCCAGTCGCGGCGGCCGAAGCCCACCAACGAGAACGACGGCGGCAGCAAACCGCGGTTGGCCAGGTCATACATGGCCGGCAGCAGCTTTTTCTTGGCAAGATCACCGGTCACGCCGAAAAGCACCAGGGACGACGGCGCCGCGACTCGCGTCAGGCGGCGGTCCCGGGGATCTCGCAGCGGGTTGCTGTTGTTGTGGTGAGGCACAATGCTCCCTGTTTCATCCGGACCAACGGACCGGGGCGTAGCGAGTGACACGAAACGCCCCGGTCCGCGATGACCGGAAAATAATGAATGGTAATGATTTTAGAGTGCGGCTGCGGCCTTCAAGAGCTGCTCCACACCGGCGGAACGGTCAGTGAGACGCAACCGGAGTACAGGGCGGTGGTGATCGGTCAGCACCTTGGCGTCGCCATCGGCCTGAGCGGAAATCAACTCGCCGAACGAGAACGGGATTTCGGGAATGTCCACGTCCGTGTCCGTCGCGGCCGTGACCTGCAAGTACACGCCCTGAGCGGGCCCGCCCTTGTGGTACTGACCGGTCGAGTGCAGGAAGCGCGGGCCCCAGCCGAAGGTCACGGGGCGGCCGGTCTTCTGCGCGAGCACCGGACGAATCTCTTCCAGCTCAGCCCAACCGAGTCGATCGAAGTACGCCTGCACGCTCACGTACCCGTCCTCGGGCAACTGCGCCATGAGCGCCTTCAGAGCCTCGGGAACCGTAGTGGCACCCTGGAGAACTTGCTCGGAACCGCGGATCTCGATGGAACCGTCCGTGGCAACTGCCGGGCTCGGCTCCGGGGAGGAAGCCAGCAGCTCACGCGTGGCACTCTTGGCGGACTCCACGTCCGGCTGGTTGTAGGGGTCGATCTTCAACAGCTGACCCGCCACGGCGGTGGCCACCTCGAAGGCCATCATCATGGCTGCCAGGGAACCGGAGATCGCCACGGCGTCCTGATCGTCCACGGGCTCCGCGTCATCGGCGACCAACGACACCACCAGGACATCGTCCGCTCGTGTTTCCAGCTCCGGTGCCCCCTCGGAGACGACCACCGGCAGCACGCCGGTACCGGACTTACCCGTGGATTCCGCGATCAGCTGCTCGGCCCAGTCCGCGAATCCGACCACGGGCGCGCCGTTGTTGACGATCACGATCTTGTCCCGCAGCGGTTTGGTGCCGCCCAAGGCAGCCCCCAGGCGAAGTCCGATGTTGTCCTCGTCGTCCTCGCTGAGGAACTCCGCAGCTTCTTCGGCATCGTCCAGGAGCTGCTCGATGTCCGCACCGGCCAGTCCGGAAGGGACCAGGCCGAACGCGGTGAGCGCCGAAAAGCGCCCGCCCACGTTGGGATCGGCATTGAAGACCTTGCGGTACCCGGCCTCACGGGCGGAATTGTCCATGGGCGACCCCGGATCCGTCACCACCACGATCCGCTGCGATGCGTCGATGCCGGCCTTCTCGAAAGCTGCCACGAACGCGCGGCGTGCCGAATCGGTCTCGACCGTGGACCCGGACTTGGACGAGACCACCAGCGCGGTCTTGTCCAAGTCCTGGAGTGCCAGCTGCACCATTTCGGGATCCGTGGAGTCCAGCACAAAGAGATCCACACCCTCGGTGCGGGTGATGACCTCGGGCGCCAGGGATGAGCCACCCATACCCGCCAGCACGAAGCGCGTGACACCTTCGGATGCGAAGTCCTCGCGCAACTGCACGATCTCGGCCACGAGGGGACGAGACACGGTCGCGGCTTCGGTCCACCCCAGACGAATCTTGGCCTCTTCTTCTGCGGCCGGTCCCCACAGGGCGGGGTCCTTGGCGAAGAGCTTGGACGCGAATCGTTCCTCGACCAGGCGCGGCACCTGGGCGTCAACGGCCTGGCGAGCGGTGCCTGAAGCGGACAACGACAGTGAACTCATAACGAGCCTCCTAGTGGCTACGAAGCGTGCTGGTGGATGGTCTGGTTCAGCAGCGGATCAGCGGGCGTTGTCGAGAGCCGTGCGGACCGTCTCCAGCAACTCGTCCCAGGACTTGTCGAACTTGTCCAGGCCCTCGGTCTCGAGCTGCTCGACCACGTTCTGGTACGAAATGCCCTGCTCGGCAATGGCATCCAGGATCTCGTTGGACTCCTGGTACGTCCCGGCAATGGTGTCACCGGTGATTTCACCATGGTCGTAGGTGGCGTCCAGGGTCTTTTCCGGCATGGTGTTGACGGTGTGGGGAGCCACGAGCTCGGTCACGTACAGGGTGTCCGGCAGCGAGGGGTCCTTCACACCGGTGGAGGCCCACAGCGGGCGCTGGGCGTTGGCACCTGCGGATTCGAGGCGCTTCCAGCGCTCCGTGGTGAACTGCTCTTCGTAGATCTGGTAGGCCAGGCGAGCATTGGCCAGTCCGGCCTTGCCCTTGAGCGCCTTGGCCTCGTCGGTGCCCACGGCGTCCAGGCGCTTGTCGCTCTCGGTGTCCACGCGGGAGACGAAGAAGGATGCCACGGAGTGAATGGTGGACAGGTCCTTGCCGTTCTCCAACGCTTCCTCGAGGCCGATCATGTACGCGTTGATCACCGCGCGGTAGCGCTCGAGGGAGAAGATCAAGGTCACGTTGACCGAGATGCCTTCGGCGATGGTTGCCGAGATCGACGGCAGACCCGCCTCGGTGGCCGGAATCTTGATGAGCGCGTTGGGGCGATCAATGGTCTGGGACAGACGCTGCGCCATGGCGGCGGTGGCATCCGCGTCCTGAGCGAGGCGAGGATCCACCTCGATGGACACGCGGCCGTCCACTCCCTGGGTCGCCTCTGCGACCGGAGCGAACACGTCGCAGGCATCGCGGACGTCATCGGTGGTGATTGTGAAAACTGCCTCGTCCACGTCCGCACCGGACTGGGCGAGCTCGGAGACCTGCTCGGCGTAGGACTCACCGTTGGCCAATGCAGCGGCGAAGATCGTGGGGTTGGTGGTCACACCCACAACGTTCTTGGTGTCGATCAGTTCCTGCAGGTTGCCGCTGGTCAGGCGCTGGCGGGACAGATCATCGAGCCAGATGGAGACGCCTGCGTCGGACAACTTTTTGGTGGGAGTGCTCACTGTGACTTCCTAACTCATTGCTGGAAATTCTTGTTGTGCTGTGCGGGGCGCTGATTCGGCGCCCCGCACAGTCGTGGGAGTGTCACCGCGCTGCGGCGATGGACTCCTGAGCCTTGCTGACCACGTCCTCGGCGGTGATGCCGAACTCGCGGTACAGGGTCTTGTAATCGGCGGACTCACCGAAGTGTTCGAGGGACACGGCGCGCCCGGCGTCGCCCAGGATGTCGTTCCAGGACATCTTGATGCCGGCCTCAACCGTGACGCGTGCCTTCACCGCGGAGGGGATCACCGACTCGCGGTACTCCTTGTCCTGCTCATCGAACCATTCACGGCACGGCATGGAGACCACGCGGGCGGCAACGCCCTGCTCCGCAAGCTGCTTGCGGGCGGCCACGGCCAGCTCCACCTCGGAGCCGGTGGCGATGAGCACCACGTCAGGGGTGGACTCGCTATCGGCCAGCACGTACGCGCCGCGGGCCACGCCCTCGGCGGAAGCGAACTTCTCGCCCTCGGCATCCGGGTGCAGGTCCTCACGAGCGAAGACCGGTAGGTTCTGACGGGTCAGCGCGATACCGGCCGGGCGGTCGTGATGCTCGAGCATGGTGCGCCACGCGACGGCGGTCTCGTTGGCGTCCGCGGGGCGGACGACGTCCAACCCGGGGATGGCGCGGAGTGACGACAGCTGCTCAACCGGCTGGTGCGTGGGGCCGTCCTCGCCCAGACCGATCGAGTCGTGGGTCCACACGTAGATGGACGGCACTTTCATGAGCGCGCCGAGTCGAACGGCGGGGCGCTGGTAGTCGGAGAAGATCAGGAACGTGCCGGAGAACGCGCGGGTCTGCGTGCTCATCACGATGCCGTTCACGATTGCCGCGGCGGCGTGCTCACGAATACCGAAGTGCAGCACGCGACCGTAGGGGGAGCCCTGCCACATGTCGGTGGAACGCTTCTCCGGAATGAAGGACTTCGCGTTCTCGATGGTGGTGTTGTTGGAGCCCGCGAGGTCCGCGGAACCGCCCCACAGCTCGGGGAAGGTGTCGGCAATGGCGTTGATGACCTGGCCGGAGGCCTTACGGGTGGCCATGTCCTTGCCGGGTTCGAAAGTCGGGAAGGCCGCGGCGTAATTCTCCGGCAGCTTCTCGTCGCGAATGCGGTCGTAGAGGGCGGCCTTGTCCGGGTTGGCCTCGCGCCACGCGGAGAAGGACTTCTCCCACTCGGCTCGTTCTGTCTTGGCACGATCACCCACGGCGCGAACGTGCTCGAAGATCTCGGGCTCGATCACGAAGGATTCGTTCTTGTCGAAACCGAGGATCTCCTTGGTCGCTGCGACCTCGTCCTCGCCCAGGGCGGAACCGTGAATGGCCCCGGTGTCCTGCTTATTGGGTGCGGGCCAGCCGATGATGGTGTTCAACGCAATGATGGAGGGCTTGTCGGTGACCTTGGTGGCGGCGACGATCGCGTCGTACAGGGCCTCGACATCTTCCTTGTACTCGCCGCCCTGGCGCCAGTCCACGCGGGCGACATCCCAGCCGTAGGCTTCGTAGCGGCCCAGGACGTCCTCGTTGAACGCCACGTTGGTGTCGTCCTCGATGGAGATCTCGTTCTGGTCGTAGATCACGACCAAGTTGCCCAGTTCCTGGGTGCCGGCCAGCGAGGACGCCTCGGAGGTGATGCCCTCCTGCAGGTCGCCATCGGAGGCGATCACAAAGACGTTGTGGTCGAACGGCGAGGTGCCGGGGGCGGCGTCGGCGTCGAACAGGCCGCGCGTGTAGCGCTGGCCGTAGACGAAGCCCACGGAGGAAGCCAGGCCCTGGCCGAGCGGGCCGGTGGTGATCTCCACGCCGGTCGTGTGACGGTACTCGGGGTGTCCGGGAACCTTGGAACCCCAGGTACGCAGGGACTTGATGTCATCCATTTCCAGGCCGTAGCCGGAGAAGAACAGCTGCAAGTACAGCGTGAGAGAGGTGTGGCCAGGGGAGAGGATGAAGCGGTCACGGCCGGTCCAGCGGTCGTCGCTGGGGTCGTGACGCATGATCTTCTGGAACAGCATGTAAGCAACGGGTGCCAGGGACATGGCGGTGCCGGGGTGACCACTGCCCACCTTCTGCACGGCATCGGCGGCGAGTACGCGCACGGTATCAACGGCGCGGGCGTCCTTTTCGGTCCAGTTCAGCGGTTGCTCAAGGTTCGGCACGGTGGCTAGTCCCTTTCATCGGTGGGTCATCCACTGCGGCCTGGGGTTCGACGACGTCGCGGCGACCAGACCACACGGGTTTCAGCATTAACCTTAGTCCCGCAGCGCAGGCGGCGTCAGTGTCTTGTGCTGTCGGTGAATCGAGTGCCCGGACGTGCTGCTGATCACCCCGAAATTACGCATTATGGCGGCTATACTTCTGTGTGGGTATAGGTACGCATCCAGCAGTCGGTACTTGCCCCGTACGGCCCGGAACACCACGGCGTCGGATTCGATTATTTGGAGCATTGATTCTGTGAACCCCCTTGATACCGCCGCACAGTCGGGTCGAAGCGCATCGCAGGCCTCGCACGGCCACGGTGCGACCGGCTCTTCCATCGGCACGGTAGCGCCGGTGGGGTACGAGGGGCCCATGACCGCGGGGCGCAAGATCAAGGCCTACGTGGCACTCACCAAACCCCGCATCATCGAACTGCTCCTGGTCGCCACCGTGCCCACCATGATCTTCGCGCAGCAGGGCATGCCTAATTTCTGGCTCATCCTCAACACCCTGATCGGCGGCAGCCTCGCAGCTGGTGCGGCCGGGGCGTTCAACTGCTACATCGACCGCAACGAAGACCGGCTGATGAAGCGCACGGCGCGTCGTCCGTTGGTCACCGGTGAGGTGGGCGATCGCGAGGCCCTGATCTTCGCGTGGGTGCTGTCCGCCGTGGCGGTGGCGTGGCTGACCATTGGTGTCAGCGTGCTGTGCGGTGTGCTCGGCGTGATCGCCATTGCGTTGTACGCCGTGTTCTACTCCATCATCCTGAAGCGCCGCACTGCCCAGAACATCGTGTGGGGCGGTATCGCCGGCTGCATGCCGGTGCTCATCGGCTGGGCTGCCGTGCGCGGCACCATCGAATGGCCGGCCCTGGTGCTGTTCATGTTCATCTTCCTGTGGACGCCGCCGCACTACTGGCCGTTGTCCATGAAGTACGCGGAGGACTACTCTCGCGCCGGCGTTCCCATGCTGGGTGCCGTGGATACGGCTCGCTCCGTGGGCGCGCAGGTCGTGCTCTACGCGTGGGCCACGGTGATCTGCTCGTTGTTGCTCGTGCCCGTGGGTGGTGCCGGTTGGGTCTACGCGCTCATTGCCCTGGCTTCCGGCGGCTGGTTCCTGTACCACTGCCACAAGCTGCATGCCATGGCCCAGAGCGGGAAACCGACCCTCAAGCAGGCCATGTTCGTGTTCCACGGTTCCATCGCCTACATCACTTTTGTGTTCGTGGGCGTGGCTCTCGATCCGTTCATCGGTGGACCGGTTCTCTGATTCACCGCCTTGATCGGTCCCGCGGGCCGGCCGAGAACGCGTCTGACTATGCGGACTACCGTGCCCCGCTGACTCGCGGGGGCCGCTCCCTGTCGGGACATCGGTGTAAGGCTCACCTAAACTAGCCTCATGCTGTCCATGACTTTCTCCGGTGTCATTGCCTATCCCATTACGCCTTTCTTACCGGGCGGCGGATTGGACCTGGAGTCATTGGAACTCAGTGTGGCCAAGCTTGCCCGCAGCGGTGTAGACGGCCTGGTGGTGCTGGGAACGTCCGGCAGTTTCGCTTATCTGAGTACCGAAGAACGCGCGCAGGTCGTGAAAGTGGCCGTGGACGCGGCGTCGGGCTCGGAAACTCCCGTGGGTGTGGGCATCTCCGCGATGACCACCCGGGAGGTCATGACCATGGCCTACGCCGCGGAGAACAACGGGGCGGACGGGCTGGTGCTCAACCCCCTCAGTTACATCCCGTTGGTCTCGCAGGAGATTGCGGACCAGGTGGAGACCGTGGCGTCCTCGTTGTCGCTACCGCTGTGTCTGTACAACAACCCGGAAACCACGGGATTCGATTACCCGGTGGAATTGGCCGCGGAGCTGTCCTGGCTGGACAACGTGGTGGCTTTCAAGGACACCGTGGCCACCGGTCGGCTCTTCCACTCGAGGCAGCTTCTCTATTCCCAGCGAGCGGACCCCACCACGGTGCGCGGAGTGAGCGGCGATCAGATCATCGTGTCCGACTATCCGATGGCCCCGTGGCACACCGGGATGGCGGCACTTTTGGCCCCTGAATTCGTTGCCTTCCACCGCGCAGTAGTTCACCATCGCACGGATGAAGCGGCACTGTGGAGCGCGACTCTGGCGCCGCTCATGCAACTCATGGGGTACGAACGCCCTCTGTCGGCGTTGTACGCATTGGCGGAAGTCTGTGGGGTCCGCACCGGCGCGCCTCGGCGGCCGTTGTTGCCGATTCCCACGCGCAGCAAGCGCCTGCTGGCGGACGCCGTGGAGCAGTTGCGCGCGGCCACCCCGCATATTGCCGACTAACGGGCTCTAGACCGACGCTGCCCCTGAACAGACCGCTGCCCCCGCCGATGAGATCGACAGGGGCAGCGGTCTGTATCTGCGCAGCGCGTTGGTTGGCTCCTCGACAGGGCCTATAGCACCGGCTCCGTAACGTCACTGTCGCGGGCAATGGCGCGATCGGCGTTGGCCTCGGCGGGATCCTTGGTGACCTGGAAGCTGATGGAGCACACCCGAGTCGATGCCCACACCATGATTGCGGAGAGCACCATGTGGATCGCGACGGACGCTATCGGGACATTGTTCAGGTATTGGTAATAACCGACCAGGGCCTGGAGTACCAGCACACCGGCAAGCAACAGGTAGGCGCGGAGCAGCACCTTGGGCCAGTTCTGCTTCATGCCCAGGATGATGGCGATGATGACCGCGGCCACGATTAGGTACACGGGGACCACGTGAGTGAAGGTGATCATGCGGGGCTCGAAGGCCAGACGGGCGGAATCCTCATCGCCCGCGTGGGGGCCGGTGCCGGTTACCAGGGTGCCCACATACAGGATGATCGCGGACAGGATGCCCACGGCCGTGGCGAGGAGGCGGACCGGCTTCTCGCGGCCGGGGAGCTGTCCGGGGCGCTGGGCATAACCGACCGTGGCCAGGCCGGCCCGGCGCGTGTCCAGGACCAACAACGTGGCCAGGGAAATCATGGTCGCCGAGACAATGTAGTGAGCGCCCACCACCAAGGGGTGCAGCTCGACCAGCACGGTGATGCCGCCGATCAGAGCCTGCACGGGAATGCCAATACCTAGGAGCAGCGCGAACAGGAACATGCGCGGGTACTGGTGACGCAGCCGCAGCACAGCGATGAATGTCAGGACGGCGACGACGGCCAACACGAACGTCAGCGTGCGGTTACCGAACTCAATGACGCCGTGGATCCCCATTTCAGGGGTGTTGGTCCATGACTCGTCGGTGCAGCGCGGCCATGTGGGGCACCCCAGTCCGGAACCGGTCAGGCGGACCAGGCCACCGGTCAGAATCAAGAGACTGTTGGCCACCAACGATGCGATGGCCATGGCACGGACCCAGGGGGTCACGGTGGAGGGCCACCAGAAATTATCGGTGACGGACGGGGACACGGTGGCAGACATGACGGTGCTTCCAGAGGCTGACGGATGAGGTAGGGAAAGTCTAGCTGTCCAGTCGGGGAATCAGCTCAAAACGGTGAGCGCCCATGAGGGACAGAAGGAACACAACAGGAACGTGCATTGAGGCGTGCACCGAGCCGGTCCTAGACCCACTTGAACCACTTGACGGTTGCGGCCCAACTCAACACGGCCCAAGCGGCCAGAACGAGGGTGGGAAGTAGGGCGAACTGGCCCGCCAGGAAACAACTACGGAGCAGTTCACCCGCGGCCGCGGAGGGCAACAGGTCAACAAGCCAGGAGATCCAACCAGGCAGCACGGATGTGGGGAACAGCACGCCGCCACCGGCGGCCAGTGCAACCCACACCAGATTGAGGATGGCCAGGGTGGCTTCCGCGCGGAGGGTGCCGGCTATCAGCATGCCCACGCCGGTGAAGGCCACGGCCACGAGCAGCAGTAACGGGATGGAACCGAGCACCGCCAGGAGGTCCGGTCGCCACCCCATGAAAAACGCGGTGCCGCCGATCAGAAGGTACTGCAGCGCGAGGACCACGATGATGGCCAGTAGTTTGCCCGCAATGAGACCGGCGCGGCCCAGGGGAGTGGTGGACAGGTAACGAAGCACGCCGTAACGGCGATCGAAACCGGTCTGAATACCCTGACCCGAGAAGGCACTGGAGATCACGCACAGGACGAGCACGCCCGGGACGGCAACGTCCAGGCGTGTGGCGCCGTCGGGCCGGAACGAATCGAGCAGGTCGGTGACGGTGAGCCCGATGAGCGCGAGGATCGGCAGGATGATGAGCAGCAGGAACTGTTCACCGTTGCGCACCATGGTGATGGTCTCGTAGCGAGCCTGCGCGGCCACGCGTGCGGGAAGGCTCGCGGCCCGCGAGGACTGCTGGAGGGTTTCGGCCGAAGTACTCATCGGGGATCACTTCCTGAGACTTCCAAGAACACGTCCTCCAGGGATCGAGGCTGCACACTGAGTGTTTCAGGAATGGTGTTGTCCGCGGTGGCCCACTCCGTGATCTCGCGAATCTGTACCGCTGTGAGTTCCCCGGTGAGGGTCACGGTGCGGTCCTTCACGGTCCACTCGATCTCTCGGTACGAGTCGGTCTGCCAGGGCGGTTGCTCACGGAGATCCCGCGCGCGCTGTTCCGCCAGGGTCACGGTCATCACCACCGGTGCGTGCTGCTCAGTACTCACGAGATCCGCAACGGTGCCCTGCGCGGCAACCGAACCGTGGTGGACGATGTAGACGTAGTCGGCCAGCCGGGCGGCGTCGTCCATGAGATGGGTGGTCAGAATGATGCAGGTGCCCGCGTCCCGCAATTGGGTGATCAGGTCGAACACGATCTGGCGTGATTGCGGGTCCAGGCCGGCAGAGGGCTCGTCGAGGAACAGGACTTCCGGGCGGCCGATGAGTGCGGCGGCCAAACCCACGCGCTGGCGTTGGCCACCTGAGAGACGTCGAATGGATGTCGTCGCGAATGGTGCGATACCCAGCAACTCGATCAGCTCGTTGACGGGGCGGGGATCCTTGTACAACCGACTGACGTGGCGCAGCAGCTCCATGGGTCGCACGGCCTGCGGAAGTCCGCCGTCCTGCAGCATCACGCCCACGCGCGCTCGAACATCAGGAGAGGCCTGCCAAGGGTCTTCATCGAGGAGCCGGACCGTGCCGGAAGTAGGGCGTAGCAAGCCTTGTGCGCACTGCAACGTGGTGGTTTTGCCAGCACCGTTGGCGCCCAATAGCGCTGTGACCTGGCCGCGCCGGGCTGCCATGCTGAGCCCATTGACCGCGTGCACCTGTCGACCTTTGCGTTCGAATGTCTCGGACAGGTCGGTGATGTGGAGAGCCGGAGTCTCGGCACCGGGATCGGCATCCGGTGCCGGTTGGGTGGGAGCAGCGTGGTTCAGCACCACGACAGTCTATGCGGTGGTACCTGAACCTCTCGTGTGAGGCGGGTCCCACTCACGGAAGGTCACCCTTAGTGGATTGGGAATGGATTAGGGCATAACCTTGTTGTGTATTGCAGATCCGCCGTAGTGTGGATCGCCACCATGGGCCGATTATCCGAACGCCCATCCCGCAAGCAATCAGCAATCTTGAGGATGACCCACACAGCATGAGTTCCCAGGCAACGGAACACGCCACTCCGGTGCGCGCCGACCACGACGAGACCACTCGTTCGCGGGTGCTGTCTCTCGTGCTTGCTCACGGGCCCGTCTCTGCCGCGCAGATCGCCAAGGATCTCGAACTGACCCCCGCCGCCGTTCGCCGCCACCTGGACGCGCTCGAGGCCGAGCAGATCATTGAAGTGTCTCTGGTGCGCAGCACCCCGGGCGGTGCCGGCCGGCCCGCACGGCGCTACGTGGTGGCCGCAGAAGGACACGATCAGCTGGGCAACGACTACCTCACGATCGCTCGCAAGGCTTTGCAGGCCCTCGAAGAGACCGGCGGTAACGAACTGGTCCACGATTTCGTGGCCGAACGCATCCAGGAGATGTCGGAAAGGTACCGTCCCGTGATCAACGCGGCCGGGCCCGACGTCGAGGACCGCCTCAATGCCTTGACCGCGGAGATGAGCCGCGACGGATTCGCTGCCTCTCATACCGTGGTCACCCCGCGCGGTCCCAAGGGTGTGAGCATGCGGTCCGCGCAGCTGTGCCAGGGCCACTGCCCGGTGCGAGAGATTGCCGCTGAATACCCCGATTTTTGTGAACTGGAAACGTCCATGATCGCCCAATTATTGGGCGTGGACGTGCGCAGGCTGTCGACCATGGCCGCAGGCGCCCACGTTTGCACCACACACGTACCGTTGCAGCGCCGCTCAACGGCACCGATCACCCCAACCAACCAACAACCGCACGACAAGGAGGGTTGTCATGACTGAGCGCACCGTTCCCGCGGACACCGCGGGCAACAAGCCAGAAGACACCGTGATCTCCGAGATCCTGGAAATGAACCCGGAGCTCGAGGGGATCGGCCAATACCAGTACGGCTGGGCGGACAAGAACGACGCCGGTGCCTCGGCACGCCGCGGCGTCAACGCCGATGTTGTTCGCGACATCTCGGATAAGAAGAACGAACCCGAGTGGATGCTCAATCTGCGTCAGAAGGGCTTGAGGTTCTTCGACCGCAAGCCCATGCCCACCTGGGGCGCGGACCTGTCCGGCATCGACTTCGACAACATCAAGTACTTCGTGCGTTCCACCGAGCAGCAGGCCGGTTCGTGGGAAGAGCTGCCCGAGGACATCCGGAACACCTACGAGAAGCTGGGTATCCCCGAGGCCGAGCGCAACCGCTTGGTCGCCGGTGTGGCAGCTCAGTACGAGTCCGAGGTGGTCTACCACCAGATCCGCGAGGATCTTGAGCGTCAGGGTGTCATCTTCATGGACACCGACACCGCTCTGAAGGAGCACCCGGAGTTCTTCGAGGAGTACTTCGGCACCGTGATCCCGGTGGGCGACAACAAGTTCGCCGCTTTGAACACGGCCGTGTGGTCCGGCGGTTCCTTCGTGTACGTGCCCAAGGGCGTCCACGTAGATATCCCGCTGCAGGCCTACTTCCGTATCAACACGGAGAACATGGGCCAGTTCGAGCGCACCCTGATCGTTGCCGATGAGGACTCCTACGTTCACTACATCGAGGGTTGCACCGCGCCGATCTACAAGACCGACTCGCTGCACTCCGCCGTGGTGGAGATCATCTGCAAGAAGAACGCTCGCGTTCGTTACACGACCATCCAGAACTGGTCCAACAACGTGTACAACCTGGTGACCAAGCGCGCCATTGCACACGAAGGCGCCACCATGGAATGGGTCGATGGCAACATCGGCTCCAAGGTCACCCAGAAGTACCCGGCCGTCTACATGACTGGTGAGCACGCTCGCGGTGAGACCCTGTCCATCGCGTTCGCCGGAGAGGGCCAGCACCAGGACACCGGTTCCAAGATGGTGCACATTGCTCCGAACACCTCCTCCTCCATCGTCTCCAAGTCGGTGGCCCGTAACGGTGGCCGTTCCGCGTATCGCGGTCTGGTCCAGGTGCGTGAGGGTGCCAAACACTCCAAGTCCAACGTGGTGTGTGACGCCTTGCTGGTGGACACCATCTCCCGTTCGGACACGTACCCGTACGTGGACATCCGCGAGGACGACGTGACCATGGGCCACGAGGCCACGGTGTCCCGTGTGTCCGAGGAGCAGTTGTTCTACCTCATGCAGCGCGGTATGGCCGAAGAAGAGGCCATGGCGATGATCGTCCGTGGATTCGTGGAGCCGATCGCCCGCGAGCTCCCCATGGAGTACGCCCTTGAACTCAACCGCCTGATCGAATTGCAGATGGAAGGATCCGTTGGCTGATATGTCCACAACCGACCAGACCGTACGACACGGTAAAGAAACCGCCGACAAGGTGGACGGTGTCCCCACGGGTGAGGATCGCGTTGCCATTCCGGGCATGAGCCAGGAAGGTGAGGTTCTCCAGGAGGGCCGTAACCAGGCCGGTGAGCCGGAGATCCGGCACACCCAGCACGGTGACATCTCCGGTGTTCCCGATTCCTCGCGTGCGGGCCGTTTCACTTCCTACAAGGTGGAAGAGTTCCCCAAGCTCACCCCCAAGTTCGAGGACTGGCGGTTCACCCCGCTCAAGCGCCTCAAGGGCTTGGACGAGGCTGAGCTGAACGGTGCCGCACCCGCCGTCGAGGTTGTCTCGGGCGAGGGTCAGGTCACCGTGACCACCGTGGGGCGCGACGACGCTCGCATCGGTAAGGCGGGCATCCCCGAGGATCGTGTCTCCGCCAACGCGTGGAGCGCTTTCAAGGAAGCCACCGTCATTTCCGTTCCGGCCAACGTCGAGGCCGATCAGCCCCTGCTGGTCGACATCAACGGTTCATCCATGGACCCGGCAGCTCAGCACATCGTGATCGAGACCGGAGCCAACTCCAGCGCCCTGGTGGTGTTGCGACACCGCGGCCAGGCCGTGCTGTCCCAGAACGTTGAGTTCCAGGTGGGCGAGGGCTCCAAGCTGACCGTGGTGTCGATCCAGGAATGGGACGACAACTCGGTGCACGCTTCCGCTCAGCTGGCCACCATCCAGCGCGATGGTTCGTTCAAGCACGTGCTGATCTCCCTGGGTGGCGATCTGGTGCGCGTCACGCCGTCGACCCGCTTTGCCGCCCAGGGTGGCAACGTGGAGATGTACGGCTTGACCTTCGTGGACGAGGGCCAGCACCTCGAGTCGCGTTTGTTCGTCGATCACTCGCAGCCGCGTTGCCGCTCCCGCGTGACCTACAAGTCCGCTCTGCAGGGCGAGAACGCGCACGGCGTGTGGGTGGGCGATGTCCTGATCCGCGCCGAGGCCGAGGGCACCGACACCTACGAGCTCAACCGCAACCTGATCCTGAACGACGGACCCCGCATGGACTCCGTTCCCAACCTGGAGATCGAAACCGGCCTGATCGCCGGTGCCGGTCACGCATCCACCACGGGTCAGCTGGACGATGAGCACCTCTACTACCTGATGTCTCGCGGTATCCCGGAGGAAGACGCCCGCCGCCTGGTGGTTCGTGGCTTCCTGTTCGAGATCATCCAGCAGATCGGTGTGGAGTCCATCGAGGAACAGCTGCGCAACAGCGTTGAAGAAGAGCTCGCGCGTCACGAGAACTAACTCGTAGACCGCCCTTACACACTTTTACCCAAGGAGAATCACCACATGTCTGTACTGGAGATCAAGGACCTCCACGCGTCCGTCATCCTGGACGACGAGACCACCAAGCCCATCCTCAAGGGCGTGAATCTCACCATCAATTCCGGTGAAGTGCACGCGATCATGGGCCCCAACGGTTCCGGTAAGTCCACTCTGGCTTCCACCATTGCCGGCCACCCCAAGTTCCAGGTCGATTCCGGCTCGGTGACCTTGGATGGTCAGGACGTTCTGGAAATGTCCGTGGACGAGCGCGCCCGCGCCGGCCTGTTCCTGGCCATGCAGTACCCGGTCGAGATCCCCGGTGTGACCACCTCGAACTTCCTGCGTTCCGCCAAGACCGCGATCGACGGCGAGGCTCCCTCGCTGCGCACCTGGACCAAGGACATGAAGGCTTCCATGGAGAAGCTCAAGATTGATCCGGCCATGATCCAGCGCAACGTCAACGAGGGCTTCTCCGGTGGCGAGAAGAAGCGCCACGAGATCCTTCAGCTGGAACTGCTGCGCCCCAAGATCGCTCTGCTGGACGAGACCGACTCCGGTCTTGACGTGGACGCGCTCAAGGTCGTGTCGGAAGGCGTGAACCGTGCGCTGGAAGAGCAGAACACCGGCATCATGCTGATCACCCACTACACCCGCATCCTGCGCTACATCAAGCCGCAGTTCGTGCACGTCTTCGCGGATGGCCGCATTGTGGACGAGGGTGGCCCCGAGTTGGCTGATCGTCTTGAAGAAGAAGGTTACGACCGCTACATGAGCGTGGCCAAGTAACCTGCCTTTCACCACTTCGCTTGAGGAGGGTTCCAGATGAGCGAAACCACCGAAGAAACATTGTCCGCCGAGGCGCCGGGCCCCAACGGGCAGCCGTCTTTGACCGAGGTCAAGACCGCGTTGGAGAACGTGATTGACCCCGAATTGGGCGTCAACATTGTTGACCTGGGCCTGTTGTACGGCCTGGTCTACCAGGACGACAATTCGTTGCGCCTGGACATGACCCTGACCACGGCAGCGTGCCCGCTGCAGGACGTGATTGAGGAACAGGTTTCTCAGAACCTGGGAACCATCATCGACGAGTGGCACGTGAACTGGGTCTGGATGCCGCCGTGGGGTCCCGAGCGGATCACCGAGGACGGGCGCGATCAGATGCGCGCTTTGGGCTTCAACATCTAGTCCGGTTCTCAGCAGCGCAAGGGCGCGGGGTCATTGACCTCGCGCCCTTTCGCGTGCCCGGGCTTTTGGTTCTTTCAACGACGACGCCGCACGCTTCCTTTCCTGCCTCTCGACCCCGCCGGTGTTAGGTTCGGATTCAAAGACGTGATCTAGGAGAGGACGTGTCCGTGGAACGGCACCTACCCCAATTGTCCGAACTCAAGCCGCTCATGCAGTTCGGTAAGTTCAATCCGGACCGCAGGGCCGCCCGGCTCGCGAAGGCAGCCGATATCGAGGCACTCAGGGCGATTGCGCGGCGTCGTACCCCCAAGCCCGCGTTCGACTACGTGGACGGTGCGGCCGGTCTGGAACTGACCTACAAGCGCAGCCGCGAGGCCTTTGAATCCATGGAGCTGCTGCCCAAGATTCTGCACGGCACCGCGGAAGCGGATTTGTCGACCGAAATCGCCGGATACCGCAGCACTTTGCCGTTCGGAATCGCACCGACCGGGTTCACCCGATTCATGCATAGCGAGGGGGAGATCGGGGGAGTGAGGGCAGCGGCCGAGGCGGGCATTCCGTTCTCACTCTCGACCATGGGCACCCGCTCGATCGAAGAGGTCCGTGACGCCGCTCCGGATGCCGCTCGCTGGTTCCAGCTGTACCTGTGGCGCGACCACGAGGCCTCCCGCGAACTCATTGTTCGGGCGAAGGCCGCCGGGTACACCAACCTGATCGTCACCGTGGACACTCCCGTACCCGGCAATCGCCTGCGCGATGACCGCAACGGCATGAGCATCCCACCCAAACTGACGCCCAAGACCGTGCTGGATGCGTCCTACCGGCCCGAATGGTGGTTCAACTTCCTGACCACGGACTCTCTGAAGTTCGCGTCCCTGGCGGACACGTCCCACATGGTGGCGGAGCTGATCGGCAAGATGTTCGATCCCAGCCTATCGCTGGAGGACCTCGCGTGGATCCGCGAGGAGTGGGAGGGCGAGCTGTTCGTCAAGGGAATTCTCACCGCGGAGGACGCCCGCCGCGCCATGAGCGTGGGAGCCGACGGGCTGATCGTCTCCAATCACGGCGGCCGCCAGCTGGACCGGGCACCCGTAACCCTGACGAGTCTGCCGGAGATCCGCGCCGAAGTGGGTCCGGGGGTGCCGCTGATCCTGGATTCGGGCATCATGTCCGGCACTGACGTGGTGGCGGCTTTGTGCGCCGGTGCGGACTTCGTGTTGATCGGCCGGGCCTACCTCTACGGCCTGATGGCCGGTGGGCAGCAGGGTGTGTCCCGTGTGATCGAGTTGCTGGAGAAGCAGATCCGCACCAACATGCTGCTCATGGGTGCCGGGTCCATCGCGGACCTCGGACCCCACTGCATGCGGGCGCCGTGGCTGAATAACTCTCCGGACGAACGTGCCCTCTTGGACTGACCTCGACTGATCGGCGCGGCAGACGCTGCCGGCTTCAGAAGCTCCACTCTGAAGCACCCGTGGTGGCGTAGTGAGGCGTGAGAGGGGGCCTTCGAGGGGCGAAGTCTCAGGGGAGGCAAACGCAGCTACGAAGCGTGAGGTGAGGAACCTGCACAGAATCGGCGCTGATCTCACATTTGCCTCCCCTGAGACTGCTCCACTGCATTTCCCTCACATGAGACGGTATGAGCGCGGCCCAGCTGGCTGAGATGGGGTCGAATGACCTACGGAGGGAGCGCGCTAGCTCTGCAGCCCCGCCGGGCGGTCCAGATTGCGAGCGCGGAAGGTATCGCACTGCTTGATGTCACCGGTCTGATAGCCCGTCAGGAACCAGGCCTGGCGTTGCGCGGAGGATCCGTGGGTGAAGGACTCGGGGTTGGCGCGGCCCTGAGTGGTTTCCTGGATCCGGTCGTCGCCGATGGCCTCTGCCGCATTGAGGGCGTCGGCGAGCTGTTCCTGAGTGATCGGTTCCAGGCTCACGCTGCCACCGGGCTGGGACGCATGGTGGGCCCACATGCCGGCGTAGCAGTCGGCCTGCAGTTCTACGCGCACGGCACCGGAGTCGGCACCCTGCGGGTCCTGCTGAGCGATACCCAAGTTGCCCTGCAAGTTCTGGATATGGTGGCCAACCTCGTGCGCCATCACGTATTCCTGCGCCAGGGCGTTGGCGCTGGCACCGAAACTCTCACGCATCTGGTCGAAGAATCCCACGTCCAGATACACGGAGGTGTCGGCCGGGCAATAAAACGGGCCCACCGCGGCAGAGGCCTGGCCGCAACCGGACTGCTCCACGCCTTCGTAGAGCATCACGCCGGGGCGTGCATATCGTTCACCCGTGGCCTCGGGGTAGTAGGAGCCCCAGAATTCGTTGAGGGAGTTGACGGTGGCGATCTGACGGCAGTCGTCGTAGCGATCGGCGTCGGCACCGGTCTGGCAGCGTTCGGCCAGCTCACGGTCCTGTTCCTCCACGCTGGTGATCGATCCCTGCTGCTGTTGCTGCTGGCCACCACCGGTCACCATGTCGATGCCGTCCTGCCCGAACAGCAAACCCGCGACGACCAGCAAAATGATGCCGCCCAGGCCACCACCGACCGCCACACCGCGACCTCCGCGTCCGCCGCCGGACCCTACCTGCGACGTATCGAGTCGCGAGTTGTCATTGAAACTCATGAGGGAAGCATAAGTCGCAGTCGTTCGTTTCGGGTCGTGTCGCGTGTTGAGAATTTACGACGTCGCTGGCGATCCTTGTTACGGCGGGTACCGAACGACACGCAGCAGAAAGTCGGGCCTCGTGGCGCTACTCGTCGGTCGAGCTTCTGTCTGGCCAGAGAGCAATCGTGGCGATATCAAATGCCTAGCGCTGACGGGGCCGCCCTACGGCGTCTCGCTCAGTCCAACCCGCGGGCCGCGAGCGCCTCACCGGTCTGGTGTGCATAGTTCACCGTGGCGATGGTCGCGGGGGTGACTAGTCGGACGGGGTTGGCCCGGATGGTGCGGGCGGTGGCGGCATCGCGCAGTTCGCCCAGGCAACCGAACAACCAGGGGACCGAGCGAATCATAAGCGAGACGGCCAGGCCAATGCGCTCGGTGTTGACGCCGAACCACGACAGCGGGGTGCACAGCCACACCAGGCCGTCGATAAGCCGGGGGAGCGGCGTGGTGCTGATGAGCAATCGCGAGAGACTGACGACCGCGAGCAGGGACAACACGATCGAAGCGGCTCGTGCCGGTCCGTTGAAGATCAGGTGGTAGCCGCCCAGCAGAATCACCAGGAACAGCAGCGGCCGCAACGACGCCGCCCAGCGGTGCAGTCCCAGCCCGCTTACCACGGAGGCCAAAGCCGCGAGCGCCAGAACCGTCAGCGAGAACTGCCAGTCGCGAATGAGCATCACGGTAATGCAGAGTCCCAGGATCAGGACGGCCTTCAGAGCCAGGGGACAGCGGTGCAACAGGGATCGCCCGGGGACGAAGGTCCCCAGGAGATCGTCGCGGCGTACCTTGCGGCTCATAGGGACTGCCAATCCGGAAAGCCGTTGGCACACCAATTCTTGTACTGGGGAATCATTTCGGCGGGCGGACCCTGGGCAATGATCTGGCTCTCGTGCACGACGGCCACGTGCTGGGCGGTGGCGGCCAGGTCCAGATCATGGGTGCTGATCAACTGCTGTTGGCCCAGGTTGTCGAGCAGGTCGATGAGTTTGAGCTGATTGCGCAGATCCAAAAGGGTGGTGGGCTCGTCCAGGATGAGCACTTGTGGCTCGGCGGCCAGCACTGCGGACAGTGCCACGAGTTGCCGTTCACCACCGGAGAGATCGAACACGCTGTGGTGGGCACGGTGCTCCAGCCCCATCCGGACTAACCATTCACGCGCCTTCTCGGTGCGTTCCCGCCGATCGGGCACTCGGCGGCGCAGGGACAGTTCGATGTCCTCGATCGGGGTGGGCATGAGGATCTGCGATGCGGGGTCCGTGAATACGAAACCCACTGCCGCGCGAGCTTCCCGGGGGAACGCCACCGGGTCGATGCTGTTGACCCGAACCACCCCGGATTGCGGCACCACCAGTGCGTTGAACAACCGCAGCAGCGTGGACTTACCGGAGCCGTTGAGCCCGATCACCGCGGTGCGCGGCTCCCTGAACTCACAACTGACACGGTCCAGCACCGTGAAGGGGCCCGTGGGGGAGTCCACGGTAAGGGTCACGTTGGCGCAGTAGAGCGACCCCGGGGACGCTTCGGGCACCAAAGGGTCGTAGCGAGAAGATCCGGACTGACGAGCCATGTATTAGAGAACAGCTCCGGCCATGCGCGGGAAGGCACGGTGCACGGCCACGGCGATCAGCGCAGCAGCCGCGGCCTTGATCAGATCACCGGGGATGAACGCCAGATCCGTAATCACCGCAGCGTTGAGGCTCAGTCCGCCCACCAGCATCATGCCGATGACACCCAGCACGTGGGACAAGATCAGGCCTGCCACGCCAGCCAGGAACAATTTGATGCCCAGCCCACGGCGTTTGTCGGGCGTGGCGGAGGTGGAGCCGGAGCGGCGTCGTACGCGTTCCTCCCGCACGGAACGGTGGGCCAAGAACCCGACCAGGGCAGCGGCGAAGGGGAAGGAGAGCAGGTACCCGACCGACGGGCCGGCCAGCACACCGGGCCCGCCCACGAAACCGGCGAAGATTGGAACGCCCAGCAGACCAACCACCACGTACAGCACGATGGCCAGGAAAGCGCGCCAGCCACCCAGGATCATGCCGGTCAGGAACACGGCGAGGGTCTGCAACGTGATGGGTACCCCGAGAGCGCCCACGGGGATGGCCGGGGCCAACGCCAGAACACTGGTCAGCGCGGCGAAAACTGCGATGTTAGCCAGGTCGAAGGAGTTGATTTTCCGGGGGGTACCTGTGGTTTTGCTCATGTTCACGGAGTCTAGTTCAGCCTGCGGGCTACCGCCGCTAGACTGGGTCGGTGCCCCGCAGGTTCGGGGCATCTCGTTTGCCCCCTCTTGTCTTTGGAAAGGCCACTCCCTCTTGATCACCGTTACAAACCTCGAATTGCGCGCCGGGGCTCGCTTGCTCATGGACGAAGTGAATTTCCGGGTGGATCGCGGGGACAAGGTCGGCCTGGTGGGCCGTAACGGAGCGGGCAAGACCACCATGACCAAGGTCCTCGCGGGCCAGGCCCTACCGGCCGCCGGTGATGTGAGCCGTTCGGGCACCATCGGCTACCTGCCCCAGGACCCCAAGGTCGATGACATGGACCAGCTGGCCCGTGATCGTATTTTTTCCGCTCGAAACCTGGCCGGCGTGGTGTCCAAATTGCGTCAGACCGAGCAGGACATGGCCTCCGAGGACGACGCCGTGCGCTCCAAGGCCATGCGCCGTTACGATCGGCTCGAGGCCGAGTTCCTCGCCGGTGGCGGTTACGCTGCCGAGTCTGAGGCGGCCACCATCACGAGCAACTTGAACCTTCCCGAGCGAGTGCTCGGACAACCGCTGCACACGCTGTCCGGTGGTCAGCGCCGTCGTGTGGAGCTGGCGCGCATCCTGTTCTCGGACGCGGACATTATGCTCCTGGACGAGCCCACCAACCACTTGGATCACGACTCCATCGTGTGGCTGCGCGACTTCCTCAAGAACTATCAGGGCGGCGTGCTCATGATTTCCCACGACGTGGAGCTCATGAACATGGTGGTCAACAAGGTGCTGTACCTGGACGCCAACCGCTGCGTGATCGACGTGTACAACATGTCGTGGAAGAATTACCTGCAGCAGCGCGAGCAGGATGAGGCCCGTCGTAAGCGTGAGCGCCAGAACGCGGAGAAGAAGGCCGGGGCCCTCATGGACCAGGCAAATAAGATGCGCGCCAAGGCCACCAAGGCCGTGGCGGCTCAGCAGATGATTCGCCGCGCCGAGCGCCTCATGTCCGGGCTCGAAGGCGAGCGCCAACAGGACAAGGTGGCTGCAATCCGGTTCCCCAAGCCCGCCGACTGCGGCAAGACCCCGCTCACCGCGGAGGGGCTGTCCAAGTCCTACGGTTCGCTGGAAATCTTCACGGACGTGGATCTGGCCATCGACCGCGGTTCCCGCGTGGTGGTCCTCGGTCTCAACGGTGCCGGTAAGACCACGCTGCTGCGCATGCTGGCCGGCCAGGCCGAACCGGACACCGGCGAGGTCATTGCCGGCCACGGCCTCAAGCTGGGTTACTTCGCCCAGGAGCACGACACACTGGACACCAGCCGCACCGTGTTGGAAAACATGAAGACCGCGGCTCCGGAGCTCCAGGACACCCAGGTGCGCACCATTCTGGGTTCGTTCCTGTTCCAGGGCGACGACGTGGACAAGCCCGCCGGGGTGCTCTCCGGTGGCGAGAAGACGCGACTGGCGTTGGCAACTCTGGTGGCGTCGTCGGCGAACGTGCTGCTGCTCGACGAGCCCACTAACAACCTCGACCCGGCCTCGCGCCGCGAGATCCTCAACGCGCTGCACAACTACGAGGGTGCCGTGGTTCTGGTGTCCCACGATGAGGGTGCCGTGGAAGCACTCGAGCCGGAGCGCGTGGTCATGCTGCCGGACGGCATTGAAGACCTGTGGAGCCAGGAGTACCAGGACCTGATCTCGCTGGCCTAGGGCTGCGTTGGAAGCGGGGGACCGGTTCTGGGGATAGCGGCGAGATGGCCCGCTGACCAGGGCATTTTGATCACCGAGGGGTCGAAAGTGGCCAGGGTTCGACCGCGGCCTAGCTCAGCTCCGTCGCTGGGACTCGAGGGCGTCCAACAGGGCGTCCTCTTCGTCTTCGTTGGTCACGGCGTTGTTTCGGCGGTTCTTCTTGGGCCGGTACAGAGACTTGAGGTGGGCGGGCATGTCGTCGGCCATCTGAAGCTCGCGGATGATCAGTTCCTCGTCCACGTCGCCGGTGTAGTTGCCCTCGGCGTCGTAGTACTGCGCCAGCTTGCGTTCGACCTCTGCCGAGTAGGCGCGGTCCCATTCCTCGTTGCGCACGTGCTGGCGGGCTGCGTAACCGAAGGCCACGAAGACCAGGAACGCGAACGCATACCACTGCAGGGAGTAGGAAAGGTGCGGTCCGTAATTGATTTCGGGCTTGGCCGGGGCCGCCGGTCGTTCAGCGGCGGGCGGGTCTTCCGAGGCCAGCAATCCGTAACCGCCCGTGGCTATCGGGTAATCCAGTTGCTCCTCGAGCAGTCCAAGGTCGATGGACGCGATTTGGCCTTCCGGTGCACCGCGGTCCACGGACACTTCACCCGGACGCAAGCGGACCGTGGCCGTCACGTCACCTGAAGGAGGCTGGGGGATCAGACCCGGCATGCCGTTGGCGCCGTCGCCGGTGGGCACCCAACCGCGGTTGATGACCACCGTGCGGCCGTCATCGGCGCGGAAGGGAACGAGCACTTCGTACCCCACGCGACCGTCCTGCGGGCGGTTGCGGACGAGCGTGGTGTCCTGAGGCAGATATTGCCCTTCCAAGGTCACCGGCTGCCAGGTCTGGGTCTCGTCATAGTCCTCGAACAAGGGGAGACCCTCGGCGGGGCTGAGCGGGGGAGCGTCGTAGTTGTTCTCGATCTTGTCGTTTTCCACGACCAAGTAATCGTTGCGGGACATCTGCCACTGAGCGAGGAACGCGCACACGATGGCCGCGACCACGCACATGAGGAACCAGCCGATCCAGGCGCCGGAGAAGAGGAACGAGTACTTGCGCATCAGACCTGGTCCTCCGAGGCTTTGAACGGCTCGGTGGCCTTGAGGAAATCACGCTGGGTCAAAAAATCGCTCAGGTATTCGCGGTGGTCATCGCATGCGAGCCACACTTTACGGCGGTCGGGCGTGTGCACCTTGGGGTTGTTCCAGAGCAGTTGCCATTGGGCGTCGCGGCCACAGCCGCGGCGGGAGCACTGGGGAACTTCGGGATGTTCCGTGGAGTCCTTGGCCGGTTTCGGGGAGCCCCCGTTGGGACTCAGGGAACCCAGCAGATCAAATTCCACGGTGCCATTACTCCTTGGTGTGACTGACGTTCGGTGCTCGGACGGTGGCCGGGGCTTAATTGCGTGATGTGCCCATTCGTTTATACGTGATGGCCTTGGGCGGTTCATGGGTGCGGTATTCGCCGTCCACCACCACGGTCTCCGGGTTCTCGGGCTTCGCCTGGGTCTCGGCGGTGGTCGGTAGTTCGGTGCGCTGGGGCGGGCGGTAGTACGTGCTGGTGCGTTCGGACCGGTCTGCACCGCGGTTGGCCATCATCACGGCGATCCAAGGGAGCACAGCCGCACCGATGCACAGCAGGATGCGCACCCACAGGATGTCGATCACCACCACGCCAATAATGCACACGATGCGCAAACCCTGTTGCAGGGCATACACCTTCATGCGGTGGGACATGTCCTGCGTGTGGGGGCCCGCCGCCGAAGTAATCGAGTGAACTCCGGTGGTGTCTCGCGTATGCGTGTGCGTGCGTGACATGTGAACAGATCCTTGGAAGTCAGTGGCCGGAAATCCCAGACGCAACATGGTGCCACGGGTTCCGGGGAGCGCGCTGGGCGCTTCCGTTAATTGTCTCACCGTTGTACTAACTCCCCAAGTGGCTGGGCCGAGATCTGTGGGTGTCCGGCTAGGATGGCTTGTCAGTTCGTTATTAGATTGTTATCCGGCGTTGCCCATGCCGCGCCGTCCTGTCGATGAAAGGTTCACCATGGCTGATCAGCCCAACACCGAAGGCGCCCGCACCGTTCTGGTCACGGGAGGTAACCGAGGTATCGGTCGCGCCATTGCCGAGGCGTTCGTGGCCGCGGGCGACAACGTGGTGGTCACCTCCCGTTCCGGCGATGATGGGCCCGACGGCGCTTTCACCGTCCAAGCGGACGTCACCGATTCCGCCTCGGTGGACACCGCGTTCAAGCAGATCGAAGAGAAGTACGGCCCCGTGGAGGTGCTGGTGGCCAATGCAGGTGTCACCAAGGACACACTGCTGCTGCGCATGAAGGAAGCAGACTTCCAGGATGTCATCGACACGAACCTCACCGGCGCGTTCCGCGTGGTGCAGCGCGCCACCAAGGGCTTCATGCGCCTGAAGAAGGGCCGCATTGTCCTGATCTCTTCCGTGGTCGGTTTCACCGGTGCGCCGGGCCAGGTCAACTACGCATCCTCCAAGGCCGGAATGGTGGGCATGGCTCGCGCCATCACTCGTGAGCTCGGTGCCCGCGGGGTGACCGCCAACGTGGTGGCCCCCGGTTACATCGACACCGCCATGACCGACGCCCTGAGTGATGAGGTCAAGGCCGAGTATCTGTCCATGATCCCGGCCAGCCGCTTCGGTAAGCCCGAGGAGATCGCCAAGGCCGTTCGTTGGATTGCCTCCGACGACGCCGCCTACATTTCCGGCGCTGTCATCCCTGTGGACGGCGGCTTGGTCATGGGACACTGACTCCCAAGACAGTCTTCAACAGCGCAGCGTGACAAAGGAGAACCGCATGAGCTCAGTGGCAGGCAAAACCGTAGTTATTACGGGTTCCTCGCGAGGGGTGGGCGCAGACACCGCCAAGATTCTGGCAGGGGAGGGCGCGAACGTCGTCGTCAACTATCGCCAGAAGGCCCCCCGCGCCAACAAGGTGGTCAAGGAAATCACCGAGGCCGGCGGCAAAGCCATTGCGGTCCAGGCCGATATGACCGATGTGGAGTCGCTGCGTGGCCTGTTGCAGGCCGGTGTGGACGAGTTCGGCGGCGTGGACATCCTGATCCTCAACGCCTCCGGCGGCATGGAATCCGACATGGGCGAGGATTACGCGCTGCGCCTGAACCGGGACGCTCAAAACGATGCCCTGACCGAGGGACTCAAAGTTCTGCCCGAGGGCGGCCGCGTGGTGTTCGTGACCAGCCACCAGGCGCACTTCATCAACGACGTGGAAACCATGCCCGAGTACGAGGCCGTGGCCAAGTCCAAGCGCGCCGGCGAGGACACACTGACCGCTCGAGTGCCCGAAATGGCCGAGCAGGGTGTGAGCTTCGTGGTCGTCTCCGCGGACATGATCGAAGGCACCGTGACCGCCACGCTGCTCAACCGTGCCCGCCCGGGCGCGCTCGAGCAGCGCCGTGAATCCGCCGGCAAGCTCTACTCGGTCAACGAGTTTGCTCAGGAGATCGCCAAGATGG
Source organism: Kocuria atrinae (assembly GCF_039531425.1). NCBI lineage: Bacteria > Bacillati > Actinomycetota > Actinomycetes > Micrococcales > Micrococcaceae > Kocuria > Kocuria atrinae. Next base: position 277,589 of record NZ_BAAAQA010000015.1, on the reverse strand, counting down.
TCTCCGCAGACGTCGAGACCGGCCACGTGGAACTCGTGGGTGGCGCCGAGGATTTCCTGGCCCAGGCCGGCAAGTAAATTACCTGTGCTGCAGCTGTGCCGCCTGTCCGTGAAAACGGGCGGGCGGCACACTGCTTTCCGGGGGCCTGCGATGTTTTCGAGTCTGGCTCTCATCTGTGGTAAGTTACTTCTCGTTGCCAACGGCCACGTGAGGTCTTTCGAGTCCTCGATTCGTAGTCGTGACACTTGCGCGGGTGGCGGAATAGGCAGACGCGCTAGCTTGAGGTGCTAGTCCTCGTATTAGAGGGTGGGGGTTCAAGTCCCCCCTCGCGCACAGGATGAAAATCCCCGTTCGACTGGGTCGAACGGGGATTTTTCTTGCTCTGGGAGCGCCGGTGTCCCGGGTATTAAGTTACAGCCGAGTCTGAATAGCCAGGTCGCTGAGCATCTCAGCGTCCTTTGACTTGCGGTGGTCGCCCTCACGCTTCTGCGTGTCCCATACTTAACGAGTGCCTCAGAAAACATTGACGGTTGGTCTCATGGCCGACCCAGGCCTCCCTGAAGCAGTTGCTCGGTCAGTTGTCTCACTGGTGAATCGGGATCTGAACCAGCTGACGCAGGCGGATTCCGTTGAGTGGTCGGTGGAAGTCAGCCGGGATACCCTGCCGTTGACCGAGCAGAACGAAATCCACTTGCTCGATCGGGCGCCAGGTCTCAGAGATGCCCACGGTTGGGACTACATGGTCTATCTGACCGACCTTCCGCGTTCCTTGGACAACAACTCACTAGTGTGTGAGGTCGATGTCACCGGCAATGCCACGTTGCTTTCCCTCCCTGCCCTGGGAGCGGTGCACGTGAAATCCAGGGCGCGCAGGGTGCTCACTGAACTGGTCATTGCCATGGCGGAGGAGTCGCCGGGCAAATACACCACGGGCTATCCCCGCGGATTCAGCCGTCGGAACTGGCAGAAGGTTCAGCGAGAAGGGGATGAGGAGAACTACGAAATCATCCTCCGAGGCGCTTTCAGCCGTCCTCGTCTTCTGGCGGGCATGGTTCGAAGTAATCGGCCCATGCGATTGCTGCCGGCCCTGTCCAGTTCGGTCGCGACCGCCGTGGCCACCGGTGGCTTCGGCATTTTCTACGCGTCCATCTGGAACATGTCGGATGCGCTCACCACCCCTCGAATGGCAGCGATCAGCGTGTTCGTGGTGGCCGCCTTCGCCACCTGGCTCATCGTTCACAACGGGCTATGGGTCTCTTCAGAGTCGGCGGGTGGCCGAATACGCAGCGGCTTGGACAACGCGGCAACAGTCCTCACCGTGGGAATCGGCGTTGCCTCCATGTACCTGGTTTTGTGGGCCATCCTGTTTGCCGTGACCTTGGCAGTGGTCGATGCGGAGTACTTGGCAGGCGACATCGGCCACCCGGTGAACCTCTTGGACTATCTGGATATAGCCTGGCTCGCCTCCGCACTGGGCATGATGGGCGGAGCCATGGGGTCCAATTTCGACAAAGAAAGCGACATCCGCGAAGCCACCTACACCCGTCGCGAATATACGCGCCGGAAAATGGCCGAGCGCGAGGAGAACCAGGATTGAATTCGACTGGTCCCACTGAAGGAGCAGACAGGCGGAATCCGCCAACGGCGGTTCTGCGACATCCGGTCCGCTCTCTAATAGGGAGGGGCCAATTACGGCGGGACTTTGATTAGGAACCCGGCAGGCCCTTAGCACTGCCGGGGTTCCCTCCCCGCTGAGCGTCCATCATGCGGGCGTTGTTCATGCTTTTCAGCCCCGAGGCGATGATCGTGGTCCCGACAATCGGCGCGAAGATCCACGCGGCCGGGTACCAGTGGAACAACATGACCAGCCCGACCGCCCAAAAGAGCAGGCCTGTGAACCAGCTGAACCAGAGACCGGGCTGAGCCTGGGTCACATAATCGAGATGGTCCGGCAGAGGCTCAGGATCCCCGTTCACCAACTGATCAGCGAGTTTCCGGCTGTGGACCGAGTAGATGACGTAGCAGACCGTGCCGGTCAGCAGCCCCACCGCCAGGTTGGACAACCAGTATCCACCGATTGCCACGAGAGCCTGCATGGATGCTTTGAACTGGTCGGCGATCCAGTCATCCAGGAAAACCGAGACGAAAAAGTAGGTCCCGAAGATCAGTATCCAGCGCCAGACCGGTTTGCGGTTCAGCTTGGCACCGTCCCTCATGAAGACCCACCTTTGCTCGTGATGATCGAACAGTAACGAGCGGTTCGTATCCCTGTCCACGCCCTCGACCAGCTAGACCCGCAGGGTACATATACAAGCCTGGCTGAACCGATCAACCGAAAGGTTGATTTCGGCCGTGCAACACGGGTGATCAGCCTGGTGAGCAATTAGACTGCAAGGCGGACGCCGCATACGTGGCGCGTACGCTCACGGTGCCGGGCGCCCGATCTCCCCTGAGCCGGGGTGCCCCGTGGCATCAGATGACAGGTGAATAATGCCCTCCACTGATACCCGGTCCTCACACGCCAAGAAACGCAGCGGTTCAAAGCCCGGTGCCGTTCGATGGATCATTCCCATCGTGTTGGTCCTGGCGTGGCTGGGTGTCATGGGTGTGGGTGGCCCCACTTTCGGCAAGATTTCGGATGTGGTGACCAACTCCCAGGCGGACTTCCTACCGGTGGATGCACAGGCCACCGAGGTCCAGGACCGCATTGGGGATTTCAGTGACTCCGAGGGCATCCCCGCCATCATCGTGGCGGAATCAGAGGACGAGATTTCCCGGGCCCAGATTCGGGATCTGGGGGAGACGACCCAGGGATTGACCGACATTGAGCAGGTCACCCAGGTTTCGCCTCCTATCCCGTCGGAGGACGGCCAAGCCGTAGAAATCATTGCCCTGGTGGACGCGGAATCGGACACGGCCACCGTGGTGGAAGAGATTCGTTCCGAGCTCGGCACTGACAGCGAAGATGGCCTCAACATTGCCGTCTCGGGTCCCGCTGGTCTGGTCGCTGACCTCAGTGGCGCGTTCGCCGGCATCGACGGTCTGCTCCTGATCGTGGCCCTGGTAGCGGTGCTGGTCATCCTGGTTCTCGTCTACCGTTCGCCGATCCTTCCCTTCCTCGTTTTGATCACCTCCATGGCGGCGCTGTGCGGTGCGATCCTCACCGTGTACTGGCTGGCCAAGGAAGAAATCATCACTCTGAGCGGTCAGACGCAGGGCATCCTGTCCATCATTGTGATCGGTGCGGCCACCGACTACGGCCTGCTCTACACCGCACGGTTCCGCGAAGCACTCCACCAGACCGAGTCCCGTTGGCACGCCACGCGTGTGGCGTGGAAGGGCACGTTCCCTGCGGTCATGGCCTCCGGTACCACGGTGATCGCGGGTCTGCTGTGCCTTCTGCTGTCCGCTCTTGAGTCCAACCGGTCGCTCGGTCCGGTCACCGCCATTGGTGTCGTTTTTGCCATTCTCGCGGGCCTGACCCTCTTGCCCGCCCTGCTGGCGATCTTCGGCCGCGTGGCCATGTGGCCCCGCATCCCCAAGGTAGAAACCGTCCCCGAGGCGCACCAACAGGCCGATGACCTCGAGCACAAGAAGGGCCTGTGGCCCGCCGTCGCCCGCTTGGTAGATCGCAAGTCCCGCACCGTGTGGATCATCTGCGCCATCGGCTTGGGCATCGCCGCGGTCGGTGCGTCGCAGCTGGACGCCGGCGGCGTCCCCGAGTCCGAATTCGTGTTAGGCGAGTCCGAGGCTCGCGATGGCTTGGCCATCATTGATCGCCACTTCCCGGGCGGTTCCGGCGACCCCACGTACGTGCTCGCCTCTGAGGAGCACGGCGAGGCCATCGCGGAGAAGCTCGACGGGGACGACGACGTCGCCTCCGTCGCGTTCAACGCCAAGGACACCCCGAGCGGCACATTGCCTTACCCCGCGCCCCCGGCCGGCCCGCTGGCCAACGCCGAGCCGACCGTGGACAACGGCCAGGTGCTGATTCAGGCCACCCTGACCTACAACACCGACTCCGGTGAGGCCCAGGACGCCGTGGAACGGTTGCGTGGTGAGCTGGTTGAGATCGATTCGGACGTGCTGATCGGCGGCACCACGGCGGTCCAGCTGGACACCATTTCCGCAGCCGAACGCGACCGGGCCGTGATCATCCCCATCATCCTGGTGGTCATCCTGATCATCCTGATCGTATTGCTGCGTAGCGTCCTGATGCCCGTGCTGCTGGTGGTGACCACCGTGCTGTCGTTCCTGTCCGCGCTAGGTGTTGCCTGGGCCGTGTTCGAGATCTTCGACATCAACCAGGCAGATCCCACGGTCCCGCTGTTCAGCTTCGTGTTCCTGGTGGCCCTGGGTATCGACTACAACATCTTCTTGATGAGCCGAGTACGAGAAGAAGTGGTGCAGATCGGTCACCGTAAGGGTGTGCTGGTGGGATTGGTGACCACCGGCGGCGTGATTACCGCCGCGGGTGTGGTGCTCGCGGCAACGTTCGCCGCGTTGGCCGTGCTTCCCATCCTGTTCCTGGTGCAATTGGCCATCATTGTGGCGATCGGCGTTTTGATGGACACGATCATCGTGCGTTCGCTGTTGGTTCCCGCTCTGGCCTTGGACATTGGTCCCAAGTCCTGGTGGCCCTCCGGTGCCGGATCGCCCGGCAAGCATCGTAAAGTCGAATCTTCTACGGCCGGGTAATTTTCTGCCCCTACGCCACGATGACTAGACTTCACTTCATGCCCCAGAAGCTCGTAGTAGTTGCGTATGCCGTGTCTCCCGAGGAGGGGGCCACCGAAGCGGTGCTGGACCTGATCCAACGTTCCGGCGGTGAGGTGGATTCGCACAACTGGGTGCGCGTCACCGAGTCCGCTTCGGACGGTCAAGCCACGGACGTGGAAGGTTACAACGCCCTCACCGTCCATGCCGACGCTCCATCCGTCGACCACCTGCGAAATGCGCTTCAACCAAACCGGCGGGAACAGCTGCTGCCGGGTGTGGATCTCAACGTGATCGATGCGCGCTGGTTCGACAACTCGCGCCGCAAGCTTCTGGTCACGGATGTGGATTCCACGCTGATCCGCCAGGAAGTCATTGAGATGCTGGCCGCGCACGTGGGCCTTGAGGCTGAGGTTGCAGCGGTTACCGAGCGTGCGATGCGCGGTGAGATCGACTTCGAGCAGTCACTGCGTGAGCGTGTGGCGGTTCTCAAGGGTCTGCCGGCGTCGGTTATCGATGAGGTTTCGTCGTCCGTGCGGTTGTCTCCCGGTGCCACGGTCCTGGTCAAGACCCTGCTCGGCTCCGGCCACGCGGTGGCTGCGGTATCCGGCGGGTTCAACCAGATTCTGGACCCCCTCGCCGAGAAGTTGGACCTGACGCGAGCCGCGGCCAACACCCTGGACATCGAGGACGGTAAGCTGACCGGTCGCGTGACCGGCGGCGTCGTCGACCGCGAAGCCAAGGCTCGTCTGCTGAGCCAGTGGGCGGAGGAACTCGACGTTGCCCCGGAGGACGTCATTGCCGTGGGCGACGGCGCCAACGACATCGACATGTGCCGGGCCGCTGGTCTCTCGGTGGCCTACCGCGCGAAACCGGCCCTGCGCGACGTCGCCGATACGCAACTGAGCATCCCCAACCTGGATGCCCTGCGCTTCTTCGTGGATCTGTAACCGGTTGTGCTCGTGTCACCGGTGTGCCCGCATGCCCGTGACCGCCCGCTCACGTTAGAGTTGCGATCATGAGTGCTGTGCTGGAATTGGTGGACGTCAGTGTTGTCCGCGGCGAGAAAACCCTGTTGGATTCGGTGAACTGGACCGTTCAGGACGGGGAGCGTTGGGTCATTCTGGGTCCCAACGGTGCCGGTAAATCCACGTTGTTGTCGATTGCCGCTGCGCGCCTGCACCCGACCACCGGCATGGTCGACATTCTTGAAGAAATCCTGGGCGCGGTGGACGTGTTCGAGTTGCGCCCCCGTATCGGCGTCAGCTCCGCGACCCTGGCCACTCAGATCCCGCACGCGGAGACCGTTCGCGACGTAATCGTGACCGCCGCGTACGGCGTGACCGGTCGCTGGCGCGAAGAGTACGACGAGTCCGACGACGCTCGCGCCGTCGAATTGCTCGACGCCTGGGGCCTCGGCGACCTCGCCGAGCGACGCTTCGGAACCCTGTCCGAGGGCGAGCGCAAGAGAGTGTTGATCGCCCGCGCGCTCATGACCGACCCCGAACTGTTGCTCCTCGATGAGCCGGCCGCCGGTCTGGACGTGGGCGGCCGCGAGAAGCTGGTCGCACGCCTGGACGAGCTCGCGAAGGATCCGTCCTCGCCGGCCATCGTGATGGTCACCCACCACCTCGAAGAGGTCCCGGACGCCTTCACCCACGCCATGCTGTTGCGCGAGGGCAAGATCGTGGCGGCCGGTCCGGTCGGTCAGGTCATGACCCAGAAGAACCTCTCCGAGACGTTCAACCTTCCGCTGAAGCTCGTGAAGGTCGGCAACCGTTACGCCGCGTTCGCCCGGTAATCGAGACTCACGTTGTTGAACCTTCCCCTGTCCGCGGCTGCGCCCATGCAGCTGTTCGGCGAATCCGGAACCATTCCGTTCGAGTGGTGGCAAGTCGCCCTGATTCTGGTGGCCGGACTGTGGGCCGGTCTGATCAACACGATTGTGGGCTCCGGAACGCTGGTGACCTTCCCGGTTCTGGTGACCATGGGAGTGCCACCCGTGACGGCGTCCATGTCCAACGCGATGGGTCTGATTGCCGGCAACTTGACGGGCGCGTGGAGTTATCGCAGTGAACTCGGGGGAGTGAAGCACACTCTCAAGAAGCTGATTCCCTGCTCACTGTTGGGTGGCGTGATCGGTGCCGCGTTGCTGCTGACCCTGCCCGAGGAAGTCTTCGGGGTGGCAGCACCCATTCTCATTGTGGTGGCGCTGCTGTTCGTGATCTTCCAGCCACGCCTGCAAGCTTTGGTGCGGCGTCGGAAGGCACAGCAAGAGACGGCCGCCGCCGCGGATACCGACATGGAGACCAGCGGCGGGGACGTGGACCCGGACCGCTCCAAGCAGCCGCTCCCGCTGTACTTCCTGGTGTTCTTCGCCGGCATTTACGGTGGCTACTTCGTGGCGGCGCAGGGCGTGTTGCTCATGGGGGTCCTGGGCGTGTTCCTGCTCGCCTCCATGCAGGCGGCCAACGCTGTGAAGAACGTGCTCGTGGCCGCGGTGAACATTGTGGCCGCGCTGTCCTACATCCTCTTGGCGTTCGACCGCATCAACTGGTGGGTGGTGCTGTTCATCGCGCTGAGTTCCACACTCGGTTCCTGGTTGGGCGCCAAGATCGGCAAGCGCATGTCGCCCATCGTGCTGCGCACCGTGATCGTGATCCTGGGTGTCGTGGCCCTCATCAACATGGTCTCCCAGCTGTTCTAGGAGATCCGCTATGACTGTTTCGTCTTTTGAAGACCGCATTGTCCGTCTCACCGACCCCAAAGATCCGCGCGTGGCCGATTACACGAGCCTCACGGACGTGGCCCTGCGCCGCAAGATCGAGCCTGAGCGCGGGCTTTACCTCGCCGAGTCCTCCAAGGTCCTGCGCCGCGCCCTAGACGCCGGCCACCAGCCTCGCTCGTTCTTCATGGCCGAGAAATGGCTCGACGACATGCCCGACATCCTCAACGCCTACGACGTTCCGGTGTTCGTCGGCTCTGACGACGTGCTCGGGCACATCACCGGCTTCCACTTGCACCGCGGGGCAATCGCGGCCATGCACCGCCCGGCGCCGCTTTCCTTGACCGACGTGCTGGCCTCCGCCCGCCGCGTGGCGATCCTGGAAGACATCGTGGACCACACCAACGTGGGCGCGATCTTCCGTTCCGCAGCGGCCTTGGACGTCGACGCCGTTCTGGTCACCCCACGCTGCGCCGACCCTTTGTATCGCCGGGCCGTCCGGGTGTCGATGGGCACCGTGTTCCAGGTTCCGTGGGTGCGACTCGAACACTGGACCGCGGACCTGCAGGCCGTGAAGGACGCGGGGTTCCTGACGGCGGCACTCGCGCTGTCGGAGGATGCGGTGACCGTTGACGAGCTCGCTGCCGAGAAGCCCGAGAAGCTCGCTCTGATTCTTGGCACGGAGGGTCAGGGACTCGGCGACGCGACCCTTTACCACGCTGATCGCCACGTGATCATCCCCATGAGCCACGGAGTGGATTCCCTCAACGTCGCTGCGGCGAGCGCCGTAGCGTTCTGGGAAACCCGGCCAAGGTAACAGGCCGCACCGTCCTGCCATGTACAACTGATACCCACGGAGCATATAATGAACCATATAATGGAAGGGGTGGACCATGGCAATGACGAGTGTTGACCTTGACCCTGGGCTCATAGAAAGAGCTCGAATTCTCACTGGTGAGCGTTCAAACCGCGCTGTCCTCGATCTAGCTCTCCGCAGGCTGATCGCTTCCAAGCAGAAGGGCGCGATGATTGATGGAATCGCCGAATTGACGGACCTTGAGTCTGGACTTGGCGCTCCAACAGACGAGGTACCAAGCTCAGAATTGCCCAGTTCGTGACCGATTACTTGGTTGATAATTCGGTATGGGCGAGATTGGCGTCCGGTGATCAGCGAATCGCGGCTCGACTCCGTCACATCGAACAGGCACCGTCGGATCTCTTCGTGACCTGTGCGCCCCAGGTTCTGGAGTTTTGCCATAGTGCTCGATCGCCGGAACAGTACACGCTTTATCGACAGCAGATTTCCTTAGGGTTTCCGCTCGAACATGCTCCTGATGAGTCGCTCGTCCTGGATATCCAAGGTGCCCTTTGGAACTCGGGGCTTGTGCGTGCGGCCGGCTCGCTCGACATCCTGATCGCGGGGTATGCGATTGTGAACGGCGCGACTGTACTCGCGGCCGACCACGATTTCGATCACATTGCCAAGGTCAGCGACCTGCACCACGAGTACGTTGCGCCATCGTCCTAGTACCGGAGTAAATCAGTAAATCGTGCCCCGGGAGACCCTCCTTTCGCGCACACGCTGACATCTACGGTAGAGGTACGCAGTTCCAGCGCCTCGCGAACATTTCGGGCAGAGGTACGCAATTCTGGTTCGCCGGGAACATTTGTGGCAGAGGTAGGCAGCTAAACCAGCCGAATCTCGACGTACTTCTTCCCTAAATGTTCACCGTTGCGAAGCTCTGCCTCAGATGTCAGGACGAGGAGGGGCTTGTGAGGAATCGCCCGGGGGAATCCTAAAGATGAGTCACCTTTCAACGCATCGAACCGATGATCCCATAAGTACCCACACGGCACAGGGCCGTTCCCGGGTGGGAACGGCCCTGCGCGTGGGTGGTGATCACGTCGCCGGAATGGCGATGCTCACACCAGATGAAGCGTTACCGAGTGATCCACACTCCGCGCGATGAGGTCCAGTGGGCGGTGACGCCCTTGGAGTACTTCTGGCGGACCTCGTTGCCGGAGCGGTATTCGCCTGTGGTGGGCCAGCCCCAACCGCGTTCGTAGTCCGCGCGCATCCACGCCTGACCGATGCCGCCGTTTTCCTGAACGGCGTGGGCGCCGGTGCGGGAGGTCCAGAGCACCTTGTTGATCTTGTTGCCGTTCACGAATACCTGGTAGGCGCCGCCGGTGGCGCGTCGCTCATCGGTAGAGGGGAAGCCGTAGCCGCGTTCACGACCGTGGGAGAGGAACGCGCGCCCGATTGCAGTGGGGTTCTCCACGATGCGTGCGCCGGTGCGGGTGTGCCAGTAGATAGTGGTCTTGCGGCCGGACTTCACGAACTCCTGGTAACGGCCACCGTTGGCCGCGTTGGCTTCGTTCATGATCGGGTTGCCCCACTTGCCGGCGCCACCGGTGGCGCGCCACTTGGACCCAATAGCGCCCTTGGTGGTGTACGTGGTGGCCACCTGGCCGGTCTGGGAAACGGAGCGAACTGCTGCGGCCGGATTGATTTGCAAGGAGCCCAGCCGACCCGTTGAGGTGGACTTGAGTACCTGCTCGATACGCGCGGGAGTCAGACCGGGGTTGGCCTGCTTCATCAGGGCCACGGTGCCGGCGACCAGCGGTGCGGCCATGGAAGTGCCGTACTGATTGCCGTAGCTGGCCACAGCCTGACCGCGGGCACCGGTGTTCATCGTCGACAGCAGCGGGTCCCGCGCGGTTCCACCCGGGGCCAGGACGTCAACCACAGCACCGATGTTCGAGTACGAGGCCGGGACACCCTTGGGGCCGGCGGCACCCACCACAATGGTGTTGCCGCAGTTGGCGGGCGCGGTGTTGACGGCGTTCACTCCACTATTACCCGCGGCCACCACCACGGGGACCTTGCGGCTCACAGCGGTGTTGATGGCCGCCTGCAGAGTGTTACCGCACTGTCCCGGGTAGTTGAGGGACATGTTGATCACGGTGGAGGGATTGGGGTTGCGGGGTTGACCGGCAACGGTGGCTCCGGAAGCCCAGGTCACGGCGTCGGCGATGTCCGAAACCCACCCGAAGGTGCAGTTACCGAGCACGCGGACGGGCTGGATCTTGGCACCGGGGGCGGCGCCGGCGATGCCCGTGCGGTTGTTGTTGGTGGCCGCTGCAGCGAGGCCGGCCACGTGCGTGCCGTGCCAGGACGAATTGCGGGCGGGGGTTCCCTTGCCACACTGTCCGGCGGTGGACCAGTCGCCCTCGTCGCGAGGATTCGCGTCGCGGCCGTTACCGTCCACGGACAGGGCGGTGGAGGTGATGAAATCGCGTCCCGACACCACCTTGGAGTTCAGATCGGGGTGCGAGGTGATGCCGGTGTCCAGAATGCCGATGGTCTGACCGTTTCCACGCGCGAGATCCCAAGCCGCAGGGAAATCCAGGCCGGTGGCCTTGTTGTTGGCCCACTGGTACGGCATGTACACGTCATTGGGCATCCAGCTGGCTGCTGCCAAGCGGTCCGGTTCGGCGTACTCAACGGCGGGGTTGGCGCGGAGCTCGTCCACCACCTTGTCCTGCTCAGATTCATCGAGCTCGCGGTCCAGGCGCACCACGTCCGCGTCGGCCACGGTGGTCTTGACGTGCTCGGTGACCTCCGGGGTGGTGCCCGGCTCGGCGGCGAGGGCCTCATCCGCTGCGGATTCAACCACCTCGTCCTTGGTGGTCTGATCGGCGGCCGGTTCGCGGAACTTCACGATCACGCGATCGGTTTCCTTGGGCGGCTCATTGGTCGAGGTGGTGGCCGGGGAATCCGGGCCACCCGAGGGAGCTGCGGGCGCTGCGAGCGCGGGCTGAGCGGAGAACGCCAGCGCCGCGGTTACTGCCAGGGGCAGAACAGCGTGGCGCAGGCGCGATGAACGTACCGTCATAGGGCGGGGGGACCTTTCGGCGGCCCGGGCGTGAGTGGGGGAACTCAGTCAGTGACGCACCCGGGAAATGGAGGGGATGCGTCCATCATAAGTATTCCAAAGCAAATATTCAGGATTGGCTGGTATTTGACCCCACCCTGACGTGGGAACGAGCAACTCGAAATGTCCCGGACAGCACAACACCCGGTTCGGAAAGGTCCGAACCGGGTGTTGGTGGAAGTCCCAGAATTAGCTGGAGGACTTGCCGAAGTTCTTGAAACGCTGGTTGAAGCGCTCCACGCGACCGGCGGAGTCCATGATGCGCTGCTTGCCCGTGTAGAACGGGTGGGACTCGGAGGAGATTTCAACCTCAATGATGGGGTACTCGTTGCCGTCTTCCCAGGTCTCCGTCTTGGAGGAGGTAGCGGTGGAACGAGTCAGGATGACCTTGCCGGAAGCGAGGTCACGGAACAGCACCGGGTGGTAATCCGGGTGAATTTCAGCCTTCATGGTGTCAACCTTCTGTAGGTGCCTGGATTTTGCCAGGCACGGCGTTGCTCGGATAGTCGGTGTTTTTGGGCGCGAACGCACAAAGCACCAATCGACCAGTGTACACCCGGGGTCCGAGCCGGGTCGACTTTCCCTGGCTAGGATGGGCGCGTGGTTGCATCCCCCGCTGATTCCCTCGCCCCCGCCTCATCTTCCAGCCGACGACGCCGCTCGGTCGCCTTTCTGGGCACCGCTTTGTTGTTGCTCACGGCCTGTTCGGATCAGTCCGAACCGGCGCCAACACCGGAGCCTGAGCCCACAGGGCCTATTTCTGGAGTGGCTCGTAATGCGCCGCTTCATTCAGTCGATCCCGCCAAGGTGGCGCAGGCCCGCGAGCTGCCGGAAACCTACCCGGGGAGCTCAGCGAGCGCGGCAGGTGCAAACGCAACCGTCACCGTGCGTGACGGCGACCCGGGGGAGGACTACCGGCACGGTTCGGTGGGTCTCTCGTTGGAGTCCACGGATCTGGCCGACGAGCGTTTGAACGCGGACAACGCGGATCTGGTGAGCATCCTCGATTCGCTGCACGAACCCATGCTGCGCTTTGGCGGTAACTCCACTGATCGCCGCTTCTTCTTCACCGCGTCCGATGAACCGATTCCGAAGGATTGGCCCCTCAACGAGGGGGAGGAGATCACCAAGGTCACCCCGGATGATCTGAAACGAGTGGCCAAGCTGACCGAACGCACCGAGACGTCGGTGATCATCAGCGCCAACCTGGCTCGCTACCACCCTGATCGTGCGGGGGAGCTGGCCCGTCACGCCAAGGACGCCTTTGGGGACCGGTTGGTGGGCATCATGGTGGGCAACGAGCCCAATGGTTTCTACCAGGGTAGGGACAACGACCTCACGATCAAGAGCGAGGACTGGGATCAGGAGACCTACGCCAAGCAACTGACGGCCTACTCCAAGGCCATTCATGAGCGCGTGCCGAATTTTCGCATCGTGGCCCCCGGCGCATATTCGGCTGACTGGTGGAATGCGGCCGCGGAGGCACCGGGTACCGGATCCATGGCCATGGCGGTTCACCAGTATCCGCTCTCCGAGTGCGGTAGTCAGTGGGAGCATCAGATCCCCACCGTGGAGAACGCGGTGGACCCGGAAACCAGGGAGAACGTGGACCGGCTGGTCAGCCAGGCGGCGGAGGATGCGGACGAGCACGAGTTGCCGTTGTGGATTACGGAAACGTCCCTGTCGGCCTGCTCCGGTTCCAACGAGATCACGGAAACACTGGTCGCCGCGGTGCACCAAGCCGAGTACTCCATGCGGGTCCAGGACCTCGGCGTGGAGCGGGTGGCCGCCCATTCGTCTTTGGCGCCCTGCAAGGGTGGTGCCCCCATGTCTGTGCTGTGCTCGGACGGGACCCTGGCCAATCCGGAGGAATCCTTTTCCGTACGCGCCAATGGACTGGCCTTGGCGCTGATCGCAAGCATCCCGCAGGGCAACATGGTGGAGACGGCGACCTCCACGGACAACCTCACGAGCTTCGCCGTGGAACACGGCAACGACACCGTATCCGTGGTGCTCACCGACTACCGCAACCCGGCCAGCGGCAAGGACCGCACCACGACCGTCAACCTTCCGTTCGCGGTGGACTACGCAACACAGTCACAGCTGCGCGGCCCATCGTGGACCTCCGAATACCCGGTGGCGAGCCTCTTCGAGGACCACTCGAACGCAAGCAACAGCCCCAGCCCCAGTTCAGGTGCAACGGGAGGTCCGAGTGCAAGTGGCGAGGCGGCGTCGTCGGCGCCCGACTACCCGGCCGATCCGGACGTGGCCTTGAGCGTGGAACGCGCCCTGCAACCCGCGGGGAGCCAGAGCGTGAGCGTGGACGGCTACGGCCTGCCGATCACGCCCGTGGGTGAGCGCCCGCGCGTGGGCGGGGTGAAAGCCGGCAGCAAAACGGTCGACGTGACATTACCGGCCGGCTCCACCACTGTGCTTACCCTGAAGAAGACGCAGCCGTCCCCGAGCCCCAAGGAGAGCCAATGACCAGCACCCGCAGACACGGCGAATACAAGGTGATGGGCGGCAAATTGGTGGTCGCTGACCTGTCGGTTGTTGACGGACACCTGGCGGACGTGTCGATCAACGGCGACTTCTTCCTGGAGCCGGACGAGGCTCTCGATGACATCAACTCCGCGCTGAACGGGCTGGCCGAGTCTGCCGCCCCGGATGAGATGGTCGCGGCCATCGAGGCGGCCCTTCCCGCCGACGCCGTGCTGTTCGGTTTCGACGCCCGCGCGGTCGCGATCGCGGTGCGGCGCGCGCTGGCCAAGGCCACCGGCTGGGGCGACCACGAGTGGGAGGTGATTGCCCCGCAGGTGAGGCCCACGCTCGAGAACCTAGCCCTGGATGAGGTGCTCGCTCGCGAGGTGGGCGCCGGTCGGCGCAACCCCACCCTGCGGCTGTGGGACTGGGAAGACCCCGCCGTGGTGATCGGGTCGTTCCAATCGGTGCGCAACGAGGTGGACCCGGAAGGCGCCAAGCGTCACGGGATCGAGGTGGTGCGCCGCGTATCCGGCGGCGGTGCCATGTTTATGGAGGCCGGTAACTGCATCACGTACTCGTTGTACGTTCCGCAGTCGCTGGTGGACGGATTGAGTTTCGCTGATTCCTATCCGTTCCTGGACGCGTGGATCATGCAGTCGTTCCAATCCATGGGGTTGGATGCGCACTACGTGCCGCTCAATGACATCGCCACGCAGCACGGCAAGATCGGGGGAGCGGCGCAGAAGCGGTTTTCCAACGGCGGCATGGTGCACCACGTGACCATGAGCTACGACATCGACGCGGACAAGATGACCGACGTGCTGAGAATCGGCAAAGAAAAGCTCTCCGACAAAGGCAACCGCTCGGCCAAGAAACGCGTGGACCCGTTGCGCCGGCAAACCGGCATGAGCCGCGCGGACGTGATTGCCACCCTCAGCACATCATTCACCGACCGATATGACGCGGCGGCCGGTGAAATTACCGCCGACGAACTGGCAACAGCGCGCGAACTGGTGCGCACCAAATTCGCTACGCCGGAGTGGATCAACCGCGTACCGTAAGATGTGCGAAAGTAACCGCCCTGATCGGGGCGGAGCAGCACAACCGAATGACCCCCACACCTCGGAGCGCCTACATGTCCCTGAATGACTTCGACTACGAAGAAGAAGAGCGCCGGCCACGCAAGAACCACACGGGCCGCAATGTTCTTCTCGTGTTCCTGGCACTGGTTCTGACGGTCGCTGTCGTGGCGGGCTTGTTCGTGTGGAACCTGGGCCGCAACTTTGACCGCGGCTCCAGCCCCATTGAGTCCGCGTTCCCCGCTGAATCGGATCGTCCCGAGAAGGACTCCGCGCAGGACGCCGGCACCACGGTCATGCTCCTGGGCTCGGACAAGCGCCCGGAGGGTGAGGACCCCACCGTCACCGGTTCTCGCGCGGATTCCATCATGCTGCTCCACATCCCCGATGACGGCGGCGAAATGTACATCATGTCCATCATGCGTGACACCTGGGTGGACATCCCCGGTGTGGGCGAGGCCAAGATCAACGCCGCACTGGATCACGGGGGGATGCCGCTGATGGTGCAAACGGTCGAGGAGCACTTTGGCACACGCATCGACGAGGTGGCCCAGGTGGACTTCGCCGGCTTCGAGGGCCTGACGAACGCCCTGGGCGGTGTCACCGTCAACGTGCCGCAGGCGTTCACCACCCGCGAGGGTCAGCACTTTGCAGCCGGACCGCAGGAGATGGACGGTGAGACTGCGCTGACGTTCGTCCGCGAGCGCTATGCCTTCCAGGACGGTGACTACCAACGTGTGCGTAATCAGCGGGCCTACCTGCAGGCCATGATCAACAAGTTGGTCAGCTCCGAAACCCTGACCAATCCGCTCAAAATCAATGACGTGGTCAAACAGATTTCCCCCTACCTGACCGTGAGCGACGGCTTAACAGCCAACTGGATCGTCCGTCAGGCCCCTAAACTGGTGGGGTTGAGCAACAGCGACATCCACATGTTCACGGTCCCCACTCAGGGCACCGGAACCTCGGCTGACGGCCAGTCGATCGTGGTTGCCGATACCCAGGCCATGCAGGAGATCGGTGACGCCATCTCCGAAGGCACCCTGGGCGAGTACGTGTCCAACCTGCCGGCAGGTGATCAGTAACGTTCATGCCCCCGAACCCCCGTAGTTCCGCCGCCGAGCGGAACCGCTGACCCCCGTCCCCCTTCCTCTTGACCCCGCGAGAGGCCCATGCAGCCCCCTGAAACCGACGTACGTCTGCTACTGCTGACCAGTTCCTACTGGCCGGAGCATTCCCCACCCCAGCGCCGCTGGATGTCACTGATCCGCAACATGCGCGATCAGGGCTGGGCGGTGTCCGTGGTGGCTCCGGTGGCTCATTACGGGCCGGGCCCGGACTACTCCTCGGACACCAAGGGACGTGCCTGGCGGGCGCAACCGGGCTTCCTGGGCGAGAAGATTTACCGGGTGCCGCATTTGCTCTTGGGGGACAACAGGGTCTTCAAACTGGCCAATCAGCTGGTTGGGGCTGCCGGATCGGTGCTGCGGGGTGTCGCCACGGGCCGCCAGGATGCCGTGGTGGTCACGGCGCCGTCGTTGCCTTTGCTGGGGTCGGCCTTGTTGGTGGCCCGTTTCAAGGGCCTGCCGCTCGTTGTCGAAATGCGGGACGCGTGGCCCAATCTGGCCGAGGACGCCTCACTGGTGCGCGGCGGTTCCAAATCAGTGATCAACAGCGCAGTGGAGTACGTGCAGAATCGCGCGGACCTGGTGGTCACGGTGACCGAGGGCTTTGAACGCACTTTGCGAGAACGCGGCGTCGCCGATGTGGTCACGGTACGCAACGGCATTCAAATGGATCGCACACCCCGCCTCGAGGCACCTCCGGTGCAGCGTGAGCGGCTCGAGGTGCTCTATCTGGGTAACCACGGGGAATCTCAGGCCTTGGACGTGCTCATTCGCGCAGCCGCCCTGGTCGGTGACGACATGCGACTCACGCTCGTGGGCCACGGTAGTCAGAAGCCGGCGCTTCGCCGACTGGCCATGGAACTCGGCGCCACAGTTCGTTTCCTGCCTCCTGAATACCGTGAGGCGGTCTTTGCCCGGTACCAGGAGGCCGATTCTCTGGTGATTTCCCTGCGCGATGATTGGAAGTCTTTCGAGGACACCATCCCGTCCAAGACGTACGAGGTTCTGGCAGTGGGTCGGCACATCACGGGCATCGTGCGCGGTGAAGCCGCCAACGTGCTGACGGAGGCCGGCGAAGGCGACATCGTGGAATGCAAGCCTCAGGAAATCGCCCAACTCTGGCGGGAGCTGGCCGCGGATCGATCCCGATTGCAGCCTGCGGGAACTGGGCGCGAATGGGTCAAGTCCCACGCCAACTACTCGGATCTGTCCTGCCGCTACGGTGACCTGTTGCGACAGACCATCCGCGAACACCAAGCCCAGCCCCAACAGTCGGTGACGCAGCGCATCGCGCGCATGGGCCGTGCCGCCGTGAAGGTGGCCCGGCAATCGCGGCAGTTCCGGAGAACCGCCTGATGCGGGGACCCTCCGGGCAACGCGTGCGCGAGCTCGCGACCAACGCGTGGATCACGGCGTCCACGGTGGCTCACCACATAACCGATGACCCCGTGGTGTTCTGCCTGCAAGTATCGCGTCGACTGCCATCCCGGGTGGTTCGGCCGGTTGCCCAGGGCCTGTCCCGCTTGCCGGCCAGCAGGTTTCCTGCCGCACGCGGCACGGGTCTTCACATCTTGGGCAACGACGACGCCGCTGCCGCCACCTTGCGCTCGGCTGCGGGGTCCGCGGGTGTTGCCGTTCGTCGTCGCTGCGCGGAAGTGTCCCTGACCATGGGGGAGTTGCCCCTGACGGAGTCATTGCTCTCCGAGTTACCCGCGTCAACCCGGGGTGCTTCCGCGACCCGAGCACGAGTGAACTGGCACCATGGCGATGTGGATGGGGCCGTGGGCGTTCTCGAGACCGCCCGCTCGGCCGGGACTGCTACCCGCGGTGAACGGTCGCTTGTGAAGCGATTGTCCGCAGAACGTGACCTGCTGGGCTCATTTGAACCCGAACTTCCCGCGGTCGGAACGTACGCACCGCGGCCGAACACGGTGCTATACGCGGTGACCAATTCCCTACCGCACACAGCCAGCGGCTACGCCCAGCGCACGCACTCGCTGCTGAGCGCCATCAAGGACGAGGGCTGGGACGTTCACGCGGTGACGCGCCCCGGTTACCCGGTGCAAGTCGGTAAAGTCCTGGCTCGCGGCACAGATGTGGTGGACGGGATCCCGTACCACCGGATCCTGCCGCTCAACCTGGCGCCCACTGCGACCGGGCGCGTGCAACAGCACGCTGATGCTTTACTCCGGTTGGCTCTCGAGGTGCGTCCCTCCGTTCTCCACACCACCACGCACTACGTGAACGCGCTGGCTGTGCGGGCTGTGGCGGAGGCCCTGTGTATTCCGTGGACCTATGAAGTGCGCGGGCTGCTTGCGGATACGTGGGCGTCCACCAGGTCACCGGAGGCGCTGCAGTCCACTCGCTATGACCGGTTCCAAGCGCGCGAGGCGCAGGCGCTTCAATCTGCTCACCATGTTGTCACGCTCGGAACGCACATGGCCGATCGGGTCCGAGAGATCGCCGGAGACTCGTCATTGTCCGTGCACTTGGCTCCCAATGGCGTGGGCGGGCAGTTCACGGACGAGCCGGGGGAGAAGGTGAGCGCGCGGCGTCGTACCGGGCTGCCGCTCGAGAGGTTCCTGATGGGGACCGTGACCTCGGTGGTCGACTACGAAGGCCTGGACGATCTAGTGCGTGCGGTGGACATTGCCCGCAAGAGCGTGCCGTCCATTCTCGCGGTAATCGTGGGGGACGGTGTGGCCCGCCCGGGACTGCAACAACTGGTCTCCGACCTGGGAATTCAAGACCATGTGAAATTTTGTGGACGAGTTGATCGATCCGAAGCGGTTGAGTACTTCAGGTCACTCGACGTGTTCGTGGTGCCGCGTAAGGATCGCACTGTGACCCGCGCAGTGACACCGCTGAAACCGGTGGAGGCACTGGCCTCCCGGACAGCGGTGGTAGCTAGCGACCTGCCCGCTTTGCGTGAAGTGATCGACCACGGTGTGACCGGATTGCTGACCCCGCCGGATGATCCGGAATCGTTGGCCGCGGCGTTGCTCGAGTTGGCACGTGACCCGGAGATCCGCGAACAGCTTGCCAGGGCAGGCCGGGAGTGGGCGTTGAAAAATCGCACGTGGGCGGTGACCGCGAAAGAGACCGTGACGCGGTACGGTGAAATGACTGGGCGGACCCCCGCGCCCCAGAACGACCGCATCCTGACCCCCGAGGAGACGCGTGAGCGCCAAAGTTGAGCCGTTTAACCCCGAGCGGCTTCAGGCAGTTGGTGCCCGACCGCCGTTGGGCGAGTACTTGCGTGATCTGTGGGGCTCGCGGCACTTCATCATGTACGACGCCAAGGTCCGCTTGGCCGTCAGCCAGGATCACACGTTCTTGGGCAAGGTCTGGATCGTTCTCAATCCCATTTTGCTGGGACTAACCTTCTTTGTGGTCTTTGGTCTGCTCCTGAGAACTGGTCGAGGAATCGACAATTTTCTGGCCTTCCTGTTGATCGGCCTGATCATGTTCCAATACAGCAGCCGCTCCGTGGTGGCAGTCTCAAGATCGATGTATTCGGGGAAAGCGCTGGTCCGCGGATTCATGTTCCCGCGTGCGGCGCTCACGTTGTCCATCGTGATGAAAGACGCGATGACCCAGGTCTACGCGTTACTCGCGATGATCGTGATGGTGATGGTCATTCCGCCCCACGAAACTCCGACTTGGACCTGGCTCTTAGTCATTCCCGTGTTCCTTCTGCAAACCCTGTTCAACTGGGGATTGGGCATGTTGCTGGCGCCTGCCGTGAACAAGGTGCCCGACGTCGCCAATCTGCTGTCGTTCTTCATGCGCTTGTGGATGTACTCGTCTGGGATTTTCTATGACCCCTCACGCTTCATCGAAGACCCGCGGATCCTGGCCATTTTCCACTTCAACCCGCTGTACCAGGTGCTATCGATCTCTCGAGAACTCATCATGGATGGAACCGTGCCTGGCTGGGCCTCATGGGCTGTCCTCATAAGCGCAAGCTTGGTTCTGGCGATCGCTGGCATTCTCGTGTTCTGGCTCAACGAAGAGAGCTATGCCGATGAGCGTTAACCGTCATGCGCAGTCCGAGGCAGCCGCGGGTCGGCATGGACGAGCGCCACGCAATCCGGCCGTGGTCATCGACAACGTGACCATGGTCTACAACGTGACCTCCACCGGCGGGGGCGAAGAAGTGCCGGTCGCAGCTCCTGTTCGATGGGCCCGCAAAGCGCTGGGTCGTCCGCCCGTTGTCAAGAATCAGGCCCTCACGGATATCACTCTCGCAATTCACCAGGGTGAGTTCGTGGGCTTCATTGGTCGTAACGGTTCGGGCAAGTCGACCCTGATGAACATCGTGGCCGGACAAATGAATCCCACAATTGGGCGTGTGTATTCCGTGGACACGCCGGTGAAGCTTGGGGTCAACGTGTCTCTGGTGCCGGCGCTGTCCGGTGAAAAGAACATACGCCTGGGATGTTTGGCACAGGGAATGCACCCGGACCGGGTGGATGAGATTTTGCCCGACCTTGTTGAAGTGGCAGCCCTGGGGAACGCGATCCACTGGCCAATGAAGGCTTACTCGTCCGGTATGGCTGCCCGTCTTCGTTTTGCCGTGGCGACGGCAACTGATCCCCACATCTTGATCCTCGATGAGGCGTTGTCGACCGGTGATGCTCAGTTCCGCGAACGGGGACAGAAGCGCATGGCCGAAATTCGGGAGCAGGCCGGCTGCGTCATGTTCGTGTCTCACTCCATGTCCGAAATCAGGGACATGTGCACCAGGGTCGTCTGGCTGGATCAAGGTGACCTCTTGATGGACGGTGACCCGAAGACCGTGACCGCAGAGTACGAGGCGTTCATGAAGGACCTCGCGGCGGGTAACAATTTCGCCGCGCGGGCCCGCAAAGAGCAGCTTCAATCCGACTTCGTCAGAACCGAACTCCGCGAGGTGCAATGGTGACCCCCAGACGATCGCAACGAAACCTCAGGACCGAAATCTGGCACTTCCGGAACGGGGGAGTGTCGCAGTGGCGCAAGTATCGCAGGCGGGCGTCGCTACCAGCCGGGCCGTCCGCAGGAGCCGTTGAAGGCCTTCGCAAGACCATCAGTTTCACGCCCCAGGAATGGCCCGATCGAGCCCCAGTTCGTTCCGACCTCACGGTCGCTGTGATACTTGACGACTTTTCCGCGCGGGCCTTCCAGTATGAATGGAACCAGATCGCGTTGTCGCGTGACGGGTGGAAGTCTGAACTGGCGGCGCAACCCGTGGATCTCTTGTTTGTAGAGTCTGCCTGGCACGGTAACGGTGATGACTGGCAGTACCAGCTCACCGGGACGAGCGGGGTCAAAGAGTCCATGAAAGAGCTCGTCGCGTACTGCCGTGAACAAGGCATTCCCACCGTCTTCTGGAATAAGGAAGACCCGCCCCACTACGACGACTTCTTGGAGTGCGCGAGACTTTTCGACCACGTCTTCACGACCGATGTGAACAAGATCCCCGAATACCACCGGGACCTCGGGCACGACCATGTCTCTGTTTTGCCGTTCGCCGCTCAACCCGCAGTTCACAACCCCTCGCGTCCCCGGAACGGCTTTCACGAGCGTGACGTCGCCTTTGGCGGCATGTACTTCGCGCACAAGTTCCCCGAACGTCGCGAACAGATGGATCTGTTGTTGGGCGGCGCAGATGACGTTAGCCCCAAGCTTCAGACCGGTCTCGAAATCTTCTCCCGCTATCTGGGAGAGGATGAGCGTTACCAGTTCCCTGAACCGTTGGACCAGCGGGTGGTCGGTTCCCTGACCTACGACCAGATGCTGACTGCGTACAAGGCATACCGCGTCTTTTTGAATGTGAACTCTGTAGTGGACTCACCGTCCATGTGTGCGCGACGTATTTTCGAAATCACCGCGAGTGGCACGCCAGTTGTCAGCACTCCGTCTCGGGCCATTCGTGAGTACTTCACCGAGAATCAGTTGGCAGTTGTCGAGGATAGAGAGCACGCTGCGGACGTCATCCGTGCGCTCGTGCGTAGTCCTGAACTTGCCGATCGTATGGTCCACCGCGCGCAGCGAGAAGTGTGGAACAAGCACACGTACGGCCATCGCGTGGAGCAAATTCTCCAACGAGTTCTGCCCGAGAAGATTCGTCCACGAACACGACCGACGGTTTCTATCTTATTGTGTACCAACCGCCCACATAGGGTCGCCTCTGCTCTCCAAGGGTTCGCGACACAGGAGAATGTCGACCTGGACGTTGTGATGGTTGCTCATGGATTCGATCCGAGTGCCGACGAGATACAGGAAGCGATTGCCACCAGTGGCATCGACCAAGTCACGACCATCGCGGCTGACTCCGAGTTGACACTTGGAGAATGTCTAAATCTTGCGGTTGAGGCGTCCATGGGTGAAGTTCTAGCCAAGATGGACGACGACGATTTTTACGCTCCCCGGTATCTCGCAGATCTGCTCGACGCCCTGGTGTACTCCGGCGCGGATATCGTCGGGAAACAGGCCCACTACATGTACGTGGAGTCCCAGGATGTGACGTTGCACCGATTTGCACATCGGGAACACCGATACACGGACTTTGTCATGGGGCCTACTATCACCGGTTACCGGAGAGTATTTGATCAAATTCCGTTTCAACGAAGAAACACCGGTGAAGATTCGTCCTTCCTGGCAGCGGCCCTTGAAGCGGGCTTCACGATCTATTCGGCCGATCGATTCAATTTCGTCCAACGTCGCGGGACGGATGGCCATACGTGGCAAGTGTCGGATGCTAACGTCCTGGCCACCGGCAGTGTCGTCATGTTCGGGGACAACTCAATCCATGTGACGGTATGATTCCAGTGGGTTATAACGCGCATGACATATAGCACTCCTGACCGGGCTTATATTTTCGTGAGGTCAGTAGCAGTCGTCTCAGTAAGGTGAGGTAATGAGCAATCCTTTGGAAGTTGTCTTTGTCGGACTCGGGTACATCGGTCTTCCGACAGCCGTGGTCATGGCCAATCACGGAGTACGGGTCCACGGTGTGGACGTCAATGCCTCCGCCGTAGAGCGCATCCAGCGCGGTGAAGTCACCATCGTTGAACCCGGGTTGGAAGAACAGCTCAAGAAGGCTGTCGATAGTGGTCAGCTCACCGCCTCCACCGAGATGCAGCAGGGCAACGCGTTCGTCATTGCGGTTCCCACCCCCTTCAAGGACAACTACGAAGGCGACCTGTCGTACATCATGTCCGCAGCAGAGTCGATTGCTCCTCAGCTGCGAGGCGATGAGGTGGTCATCCTCGAATCGACCTCCCCGCCCAAGACAACACAGAAGCTTGCGGACAAGATCCTGGAACTGCGCCCGGACCTCTCCGTCGACGGTGCAGACGGCAAGCCCGTTATCCACTTCGCTTACTGCCCCGAGCGCATCCTTCCTGGTAAGGCGATGGAAGAGCTCATAAGCAATGACCGCATTATCGGCGGTCGCACCCCCGAGGCCGCTCGGCGCGCAACCGAGGTGTACGCCTCTTTCTGTGAGGGCGAATTGCTCGCGACGGACGATGTGACTGCGGAGATGGCCAAGCTCACCGAGAACTCCTTCCGCGATGTGAACATCGCATTTGCCAATGAGCTTTCGTTGATTTCCGACAACCTGGGAATCGACGTGTGGGAGCTGATCGAGCTGGCCAACCATCACCCCCGTGTGAGCATCCTGCAGCCGGGCCCCGGCGTGGGTGGTCACTGCATCGCCGTGGACCCCTGGTTCATCGTGTCTTCTGACCGCGAGAACTCCAACATCATTCGTACGGCTCGTGAGGTCAACGACGGCAAGCCCAAGTGGGTCATCAACAAGGTTGATGAGGCTGTTAAGAACATCGATTCTCCGGTGATCGCTGCTCTGGGTCTGGCATTCAAGCCCAACATCGATGACCTTCGCGAGTCGCCGGCACTCAACATCACCAAGGATTTGGCCGAACACGTTGACCACGCCACTGTGTTGGCGGTCGAGCCCAACGTGGGCGAGTTGCCCAAGGCACTGCAGGGTATGTCCAATGTCGAATTCGCGGAATATGCGGATGCGATCAAGCGCGCGGATGTTGTTCTTCTGCTGGTTGATCATGACGAGTTCAAAACAATTCCCGCCACCTCGCTCAAGGGCAAGACAGTGGTGGATACGAAGGGCCTTTGGCGATAGATCCGACTTAGACGTGAGTGAGAGTCTTTCACAAATGCGACAAGTACCCCCCACTAGTAGCAATACGTCCGAGTCCGCACTCCCGGTGCACTCGTACGACTCTTTGGACTCTTTCCTGACTGTTGAAAGGATCCTCGACGGCCGACATGCCATCGAGCACGGTCATGAGGTGACCACGGACCTACTAGTTCTTGACAGGCAGGCGACCACGACCGTCATCACCTTTAACGGTGCGGCCGCGCCTAGAGCAGCTCGTCCTTACTTTCAAGCCACGGGAATGTTGTCGTCGCTGGAGGACCAAGTCGGGCCCATCAATCGCGTACACGTTCATGATGGGCTGCTCGCACATCATGAAGATCTCCGAATCGGTTGGTATCTCGGCACACCAGAAGTAAACCTATCCGCACAATTGACGCGAATCTTAGAAAAAGTACTGCAACAGTTACGCCGAGGACCTGTTGTCATTTTTGGTAGTTCGGCTGGTGGCTTCGCAGCATTAACTCAGGGCGAGGCACTGCCTGACACAATCGTCGTGGCGGCCAATCCGCAAACTGTGCTTGAGCGATATGAGCCGAATTTGTATCGAGCGTGGCTGGAAATTGGTGGCTGGATTCCGAGCGGAGATCCTTTCCCATCACCTTCGAGGATAACTGTTCGGACGGATCTTCGTAAGAACCCGGGGCCGTATAGGCCAAGACATACCTATTTGTTGCTCAACATTAATGACAAGCTACATGTGGGCAGTCACGCTCTTCCCTGGATGGAAGAAAACGCGGGCGGTCGTGCCATATCGGTAGTCGCTGGTAGTACGTGGGGGCCGAACCACGCCCCCGCACCTCGGCAACTACTGGAGTCGTTCTTGAAGAGGGTGATTGATTCTGCGGACGGACAAGGCCCGGTTACCCATGGGGGATCTCTCGGACAAATGATTCCTAACGCAAGTCTAGGAGAAGTTAGGTCTACGTTCCTGCCTTACAAGCTCGAGTCGGAATCTCTTAATGCAGAGATCGACATTCGGAATGATGGAGTTCGATTCTCCGTTCGTGACCCAAAGCCAGGTAAAGCAGTAACAGTCAGCGCGGGTCTTCGTGCGAAGGGTCGGCCTATTTTTCATACTCATCTCCTATCAATGGAGCTCCGGAAAAACGGTGAAGAGTACCGAGGGCCAATGCAAGACACAGTTTGGTCTAGCCATCCGCTTATTGGGCACTTTGTTTATCTTCCCTTATGGGACGGCCATAGTCGTTTCATGAAGACTTTTACGCCCCCGCCGGATGTATCCATTGTCGGCGTTCGTTTCTGCCAATGGGTTAAAGGTACTGACGCACACGTCTTTTTGACAGATGTGCTGATCATGGGAACGGAACCGACAGGCGAGGCACTCGAAGTAGAACTAGGAAAGGACGGCCAGTCCTCATGACCAATCCCTCACTCGTTAGAACTGCACGTACCGGGCTATGGCATCTCCGAAAAGGTGGTCTTTCGGCGCTGATTGAGTGGGAACGGCGTGAAGGACATCTGACTACAGCTCGAACGGGAATCTGGCATTTCCGTCATGGCGGCCTTCAAGCTTTGGTGAAATGGCAGCAACGCCGATCCCAACCTGTTCCAGAACCGACGCGAACCGTCCAAGCTGCTATTGAGCCCCCTTCCAAGAATTCGAGTGACACCCCTACGGTTGGAAAAACCGTGGAACATCAAGAGCCCAAGAAGCAACCGTTGTTGCACACAATAGATTTCGATCCTTACAAACCGAGGGATTTAGGTCCTCGTCGCCCTGATATCACCGCTGCAGTAATTCTGGATGACTTTTCTGCCGGGGCCTTCTCTCACGAGTGGAACATTATCCGACTGAGGAAAAAGGACTGGGTTTCACAGATTAAAGGAAAAAAGATTGATCTGCTTTTTGTCGAGTCAGCATGGCACGGTAACGGTGACGACTGGGCCACGTTGATCGGCAAACGGAAGAATGTCTCTGACCAATTGCGGGACGTTGTCGTGTGGTGTCGAGCCGCAGGGATTCCCACTGTTTTCTGGAACAAAGAAGATCCACCCCATTATCTAGACTTCATCGGTTCCGCAGGTCTATTCGATCTGGTACTGACGACGGACTCTGAACGTATTCCGGCGTATAAGAAAGATCTCGGGCACGATTCCGTCATGGTCATGCCGTTCGCTGCGCAGACGGAGATTCACACGCCGGCTCGGAATGGCTTGGAACGGGATGTGCGTGATGTCGCGTTCGGAGGAATGTACTTCGCCCATAAGTTCAAGAGCCGGCGCGAGCAAATGGATCTCCTG
Organism: Kocuria atrinae; assembly: GCF_039531425.1. Lineage (NCBI taxonomy): Bacteria > Bacillati > Actinomycetota > Actinomycetes > Micrococcales > Micrococcaceae > Kocuria > Kocuria atrinae. The sequence continues at coordinate 251,067 of NZ_BAAAQA010000015.1, read as the reverse complement.
CTGGGCGGCGCCATCGACGCTGAGAAGCGCACGGGTACCAGGTTGGAAATCTTCTCCCGCTACCTAGGGCAAATGGAGAGGTACCAATTCCCGGGAGAGCTCGGAGAACGGGTCGTGGGTTCTCTGTCTTACGACAGCATGCTCCGTGCCTATCGGGCCTACAAAGTGTTCCTTAATGTTAATACCGTGACAGATTCTCCCACTATGTGCGCGAGACGGTTGTTTGAAATTACTGCGTGCGGAACATCAGTCGTAACTACGCCTTCAGCTTCCGTTCGAAGGTACTTCGCAGAGGACGAGATTTTGGTGGCGGATTCGCAGAAGCGGGCCGAGAACCACCTTCGATCGCTCTTGCAATCACCCCAGTTGCGTGACCGTATGGTCCATAGAGCTCAGCGAAGAATCTGGGACGAACACACGTACACCCATCGGGCAGAATCTATTCTGGCGAGAGTGGCGCCACTGAAACATCGCAAGGTAGAGGTCCCGTCGGTAAGTGTGCTGGCCCCAACCATTCGTCCCCAACAACTGAAACACATTGTCAGCAATGTGGCCAGGCAAGAAGACGTCGACGCTCAACTGGTGCTCCTAACCCATGGATTCGACCCCGAACAGTTCGAGCTGCAGCATCTGAGAGAAACATCGGGTCTAAACATTGTCCACGAATCCATTAGCCGCCATTGGTCACTTGGAACCATGTTGAATCGAGGTGTGGAACTCTCCGATGGGACTGTATTGAGCAAGATGGATGACGACGACTTCTATGCCCCGCAGTATCTTCGCGATCTTCTTCGCGCGCTATTCCATAGCCGCGCGGAGGTTGTTGGGAAAGCAGCCCACTACATGCACCTTGCTGGTCCAGACACAGTTCTGCTACGTCAGCCAGACCTCGAGCATAAGTTTGTTGATGGTGTCGTTGGTCCAACTTTGACGGCACGGAGAGAGACATTCCTAGCACATCCTTTCGGGGACAGGACTCGGGGAGAAGACTCACAATTCGTTAAAGATGTCTGTGCATCAGGTGGCAAGGTATATGCGGCCGACCGGTTCAATTTCTGTCAGATGCGTGGACGGGATGATCACACCTGGGCCGTTCATGACCAAGCTTTCCTGGCAACGGGGCGCGTGGAAACTTTCGGAGAACCATTTGCACATGTGACGGTCTAGAACGAGGGACGTAATGATGAGCTCGTACGCACCAAACCCCGCATTGGATGTGGCACTGCCCCCCACCACAGTTGAACTCATTCGACTTTTGCGCAAAGAAGCACATAACTCTAAAACTCTTGCCCAAGATCTGCAAGTGGCCAGAGAGACTAACCAAAAGTACTTGGAAGCTCTCGCGGATAGAGACCGACTGATACAAGAATACATAGAGACTATTCAAAGGATTCGGGCGAATTCAGGGGAGACGGTATGAAGGCGATCAACAAGATCTCTGTAGCCCGAGAGCAACCTAGGGTTCGGTCTGATCAAATAGACGCAAGCATGCGGCTTGAGCAGACCAAACGCAAAGACGAGCATTATGCTACTGAGGGTTTCGTTTTAGGCGTTAAACAGGGCAAGGTGATTCCCTACGTTGATCCAAATCGTCCTGATTACCTCGATCGCCTCGCGGCTGTTGCTGAGCTGGACGTAATGGATCAGCTGGAAGCTCAGGCCTCAGATTTACCGTTGACTTTCGGAAGTAGGCTTCTCAAACGATCCGACACGCATGTCGGAATCATCTCCGGCGCCACTATTGCGGGGCTACTTGAGGGGACTGCCAATTTTCACCAAGTCTCTCCTTGGTCTCCTGATGAGTCTCTCAGTGAAATCGATCTGCTACTTGTTGGAATGCCGGTAGTCGATCGAGAGGAAGCCTGGTCCAAGGCTGAATTAGAACAGATCAAGTTTAAGCTGTTTCCCAAGATCAGAGAACTTGGTCTGCCCATTGTCGTTGTAACTATGTCAGATCCCATGCGTACGAATGCAACGATCACTTTGGCGGAAGACGCGGATGTTCTACTGACCACGAACCCAGACGGGGCCGAAATGTACGGTCAGAAGCTTGCAATGGACGTTCGGATCGAACATTTTCAAGCTTGTTTCAACCCACTATACGTCTCACCTGTTGGACGTGGTCGTCACCGTGTCCAGGGCGCTATGCTCGGCGGCAAACTGCCGGGAACTGGACAGCGTCAGCGTTTCCAGGCTCTTCGTGGTTTATTGACTGGCTTGCGGCGCGAGGATGAGATGCTTGTAGCCTCGCAGGGCGGGGTCGTGGCCGGTCTTGATGAAAAGAGGACCGGCCTTTTTCCCTCAGAGTTTGCAAACGTTCTTACAAGGGATCCCAAGCCAGAACTCAGGTCCAGGGTTCTACGTTTGATGGATCTACACGTCATAGCCCATCTTCATCCGGCATCGTCATTTGCGCACCCACAGGAGACACTTGAGGTTCTCGCCTCGGGAGCTGCGGCCATGTCCACGTACTCTGTGGGACTGAACAATGAATACCCACATGTGCTGCTGCCGGATGGACCTGATGATACCCAACTGCAGATTCGCCTACTGAGATCCGATGACGACCATCTACGAGGTCTACAGTTGGAGGGGATCCGCCGGTCTTTCAATACGAGAACATCCGATCGACTCATGCGACAGGTCTTGAGATTGGTCGGATTAGAGGGGCAAGAGTCCAAGATTCACGTTGTATGGCTCGGTCACGATGATGACAGTGATTTGGGGGCGTGGCGGAGTCAGACTGTGCCTGAAGGAGTCGAGGCACAACGGATCAAATCATCGGAGTCTGTTCCTGAAGATACGGAGATAATCATCGACGCTCCGGTCAATATGCGAGTCAGGCACCATCTCATCCAGGATGCTGTTAATGGGTTCAGGATGGCTTCCGTAGACAGGGTCTTGTTGACTCGCAACGCGCCGAGCTCATCAGTATTTGAACTAACGGAGACGTCCGATGCCGATGAGGAAACCGTAGTTGCCCGATGGGTCGGTGGGGGAGTAGCAGAGCATGACAGTGCCTTTCTTATGGACGGTTCCGCTCTTTCGACAATTGGGAGTGGTTCCGCAGACCTGAGATCAAGTCAAGCAGACCTGTCAGTCATCGTCCCTGTCTACAACAACGGACCCTACCTGCTTCGTAAATGCCTCGAGTCCCTGCGTCGTTCGTCTGCGTTTGAATGTATGGAGATCATCTTGGTCGACGATGGATCGACCAGAGAAGAGACTCGTCGTATCGTGCAGGAAACCGGTTACTTGTGGCCAAACGTCCGCACACACCTCTTCCCACCTGGGGGTTCCGGTAGTGCATCACGTCCGAGAAATCATGGACTTACAATGGTGCGAACTCCATGGGTCACGTATCTTGATCCAGATAATGAGGCTGTAGGTGACGGGTATGCCGAACTTCTAGACTTGTGTCGGAAAACTGAGTTGGATTTTGCAATCGGCGACATGCTTCGTTACGCAAAGACACGTACACTGACTCGAAACGTGGGCATTCTGAAATCAGTCATCCACACTGACGAATCGGGAGTGGGGGAAGTCCCGGAAGATGCACTGAAAAGAATCTCGTTCCAACCCATGAGTATTCAGGCGCTGGTAGCGAAAACAGAATGGCTTAAGTCTTTGAACCTAGTACAGCCATTAGGCGCGCTGGGCCAGGACTCATTGTTCTTTCAGCAAATGCTTCAAGGAGCCAAGAGAATTGCTCTCCTGGACAAGCCCATTCATACATATTACGGGGAAGTGGCCGGATCAGTGGTGAATACCGTCTCACCGATTTTCTTCCAAAAGTATTTGCCGCTGGAGGACGCACGAAGTGAATGGTTGAAACGCGATGGTCTATTCGATGACTATGTATCGAGACGGATGCAGCGCTACGTTTCGGTTTGGTTCCTGCCAAAGTTCAACAACGCGGTTCGTCCTGAGGACAAAGATGAGTGTTTCCGCCTACTAAATACTATCTGCGAAATGTATCAATTGCCGCTTTCCAGGTCGGAGGACGGACAAACAGCTGCACTTCTAGAGATTGTAAACAATTGAACTTGGGTTGATATAGTGAACCATAGAAACGGGATGCGATTTCACGACATGCCGGGGTCTTCGAACTAAATTTCCGCAGCATAGAATGTACCAAAGACCCGGCCGTTGAGTGTTGAACTGACTGCTAACCCGTAACACACAATCGAAAAAATACTGTACGGAGAGAGAGATGCATGCTTCCGAGCAGTAGGCAAGTTCAGGTGGTGAGTGCGACAGCGGTTTGTTGGTCCTTGATTACTGTCTCAAAAATTTCGGCCGGGGTATGGCCCTTGAGGATCACTTGGGCCGGGTGTTGAGTTTGTCCTGGACCTGGTCTAGCTACTGATCGGTGATCGGGTTGAAGTTCGTGCCTTTGGGGAAGTCCCAGCGTAGGTGCCCGTTCTGGCTTTCGTTGTTGGGCCATTGCCAGGGCGAGTGCGGATTGCAGAAATACACCGGGCAGTCGGTGGCCACGCTAAAGCGTGGGTGTTGAGCCATTTCTTGGCCTTGATCCCAGGCCAGCGACTGTTGTAAGGCCTGCGGTAATCCGCTGATCATCTCGGTGAGCCGGTCAGTGACAGCGGCGGAGTCCCTAAGCCCGGGTAACCGGCCGATGAACATGTATCGGCTGGTTCGTTCGACCAGGGTGATCAACCCGGAGTCGTGCGGGCCGGCCAGCATGTCTCCTTCCCATTGACCGGCCAGCGCCCGCCCGGAGTGTTCATCGACAAGCTTCTGAGACCGGTCGGCTAACCGACAGCCCTCCAACCACGGCCGGTTCGAACGAACCGGTAGTTTCGAGGTCGGCTTGCGGCTGATACGCTCCGACTGCAGGGCTTTGTCCACACTCAGCTCCTGCCTCAGTGCCCCTCGGCCTTGAACGAAGAGGGCTTGATAGATGCTTTCACCGGCGATACGCGTGCTCTCGTCATCCGGGAAATCCAGGGGTAGCCGCACCGCGATCTGGGGCGGGGAGTGGCCCTTGTTCAACCGCTCGATCATCGCGGCTTTCAACCGAGGTTAGATCCAGGGTCCTGGGCTTAGGCCGGCCACGGGCCTAGTTGTTGTGGGTCATGAGGTTCTTGGCACGAGGCCCGGGCTGAGATGAGACGAGCGGGCCCCGCCCGGCAGGATGGAAGTTCCTCAACAACCCATCCGCTGGAAAGAGCCCGCTCATGACCCACGCTAACGCACCCCTGACCCCCACCGGCCGTCTGCGCATGGTCCACCGCCACCTGAACGAGGGCATCCCGCAAGCCCATGTCGCCGCCGAGTTCCGCGTCAGCCGCCCCACGGTGGCCACCTGGGTGGCCCGCTACCGTGCCGAAGGCGAGGCAGGACTGCAAGACCGCTCCTGCCGGCCACGACGCTCTCCCGCCCAGCTCGACCCGGCCCTGGTCACCCAGATCCTCACCCTGCGCCGGGAGTGCAAGTGGTCAGCCCGCCGCATCCATCACCACCTGGTCTCTGAAGGCCATCAGGTGTGCCTCCGAACGGTGGGGAGGTGGCTGCACCGGCTGGGCATCTCCCGGTTGCCAGACCTCGCGCCCACGGGTGAGGACCTGCGCCAACGACCGCAGAAGATCACCGCCCGCGGCCCGGGGCACATGGTGCACCTGGACGTGAAGAAGATCGGGCGCATCCCTGACGGGGGAGGCTGGCGTGCTCACGGAAGGGACTGCGAGAACACGCGAGCGGCCAAGCGCGGGTCTGGCCGACGGGTCGGCTACACCTACCTGCATTCGGCGGTGGACGGGTTCACCCGCCTGGCGTACACCGAAGCCTTGCCCGATGAGCGGGCAGCTACGACCGTGAGCTTCTTCTGCCGGGCGAGGGCGTTCTTCGCCGCGCACGGCATCACCGTGGACCGGGTGGTCACGGACAACGGGGCCAATTATCGGGCCGCGGAGTTCACCATGAAGGTCGTCTCGCTTGGGGGCCGGCATCACAGGATCCGGCCCTACACCCCGCGCCATAACGGGGCCTTCACAGCTGAGTGTGGGTAGCGGTTCTCCGCCAGGGGCGATGACCGCCTGCGGCGAGCAGAGCCCGTAACCGGTAGTTGTCGAAGTTGCGGAAGCCGCGGGCGACGCGACGCATGGTCTCGATGACGCCATTGACCGCTTCCGTGGGCCCGTTCGAGGCTCCTGCGGTATCGAAGTAGGCCAGGATCGCGGCCTTCCACCGGCGTAAGGTCCGTCCGAGCCGGGCGATCTCCGGAATGGGACAGGACGGGAAGGCACCGAGAATCTCGGCGACGAGCCGGCGCCCCTGCTCGGGGCGGGCGTGGTAGACCGCGCGCAGCTTCTGGTAGCAATGCCAGGCAAGGGTGACCTCGTGATGCGGGTCCCCGGCCTCGAGCTTCGCGTTGAGTCGGCGGACCTGCCTCTCGGTCAGGTGCTCGGCGCCGATCTGCAGGGTGCGGCGGATCCCGTACAACGGGTCCCCGGCTCTCCCGCGGTGGCCCAGAGTGTCCTGCTGCACGCGGCGGCGGACCTCATCGACGACCTGCCCGCCGAGCTTGACCACATGGAAAGCGTCGAGAACGGTGATCGCCTCCGGGAGCTCGTCGCGGATGGCATTGGCGTAGCCGTGGAACGGATCCAGCGTCGCCGTGCGGATCCCGCTCGTGAACGCCGGCCCCTGCTCGATGAGCCAGTCGCCGTAGGCCGCCCCCGTGCGCCCGGGCACCAGATCCAGCAGTCGTGCCCGGGGCCGGCCGTCCTCGCCGCGGGAGTGGTCCACGATCCCGGTGACCAGCCCGGTCCCCGGCGGACCCACGTGGCGCCAGACGTGCTCGTCCACGCCCAGGGCGTTCACCCCGGCCAGCCGGTCCTCGGCGGCCAGCTGGGCCTCGATGACCGGAGTGATGGCGTCCCAGACGGTGTTCCAGGCGACCCCGAGCATCTCGGCCAGGGCCGAGACCGCGATGTCGTGGCAGCGCAGCTGCGTCACCGCCCAAGCAATCGCGCGGGTGGTGAGCTTGGCCCGCGGTGCCGCCAGCTCGTGGACCTCGCTGAAGGTCGTCACCTCGCACGCCGTCTCATGGCAGCGGTAGCGGCGTTTGCGCCAGACCACCCGCACGGGCACCCCGGCGCAAGGCAGGTCGTGCAGCAGCACCGCCACCCGGCCATGGCCGACGGCGAGCACCCCGCAAGCCGGACAGCCCATCAGTGACGGCACGGTCTCGACCACCAGGGTGAACGAGGAGCGGCGCCGCTCGATCGTGAGCACGTGGACATCGGGCAGGTCGAAGAGCGCGCACGCCGGCGCGCACATAGCATGGGACACGTCGAGGCCTTCGAGGACGGTTGGATTCAGCACCCCCATCCTGGAGGCCTCGACCCCTACCCGACCCCCGTGACACGCACCCCGCTTGGGCCCTTACCCACACTCATTTGGGAAGGGCCCCATAACGGGAAGGTGGAGAGGTACAACCGGCTGATGATCGATGAGGTCCTCTACGCCCGCCCTTACGGCTCAGAACAGGCCCGACGTGAGGCCCTGGCGGTGTGGGTGAACCACTACAACTACCATCGGCCTCATACCTCCTGCGGGGACGCCCCGCCGGCCTCGTTGGTCCCGGCACGAGTCAACAACGTCATGACCTCTTACACCTAGTTAGCCCGGTATTGAGAGATTCTGGCCGTGTATTGGCGAGGGCGCGGGTGAGGACGCCCCTGATGCCTGACCTCGTGAGCACGCAGCTCCCGGACCGCAGTCCGAGCGGTAACAAACGATGGTTTCCGCGATCTGGGACTGGTTAGTCCTTGCTCACGACTCAGCCGGATCAACAGACGATCGGCGAGGCTCAACCGCCTCCCGTGACCGGTTTCGGCCCCGTGGAACGACTCCCAGCCGGCGCGGAAACGCAACAGAGAACCCCCGAGTGCGACTCTGCATGGTTTTCACTCTTACTCCCATCCGCGCCAACGATCGCCACACCGAATGTGGATGAACACCTAAACTGCGGGCTACACCATCGGGCGAAATACCAACCAAAATAGTTTCTAATATCTGATCACGCGAGGCAAGACCCATCACATACGGCATATTATCTCCTGCGACTAAAGATGTCGCACTTACCCCTCGAATCCGCCGCAATAATACCCGAGTATTCCTATCATGGTGTTCCATGCTCATACATGACAAAACCCGTGAAAACGCCCTAAGAATTATGAAGCGGCATGATACCTATGGATCTACGATTACCGTTAACGGACCGAACTTCTGCACTGAGAAAATGAAGATCATCGAACGTGGCACTTGTATCTCCGGGCACAACCTTCAACGTATATGACGAAACTGGCGCTAGCGTTGCAAGTACCGAGACTGAACGGATACCTAACTCGTTGACGGGACCGAGGCTCTGACTGGGACTACCTGTCTCTCCATCGATATCCCAATTGCATTGTTTGTGTTCCAGAACAGGTTGCTCCAAGAACACCTTGAACGGGGAGGAACCATTCGCAATAAACTGCAGAACTATTTTGTTAGTTGGTTCAACAGGATGAATTGAAATACGCAATTCGCCATTGCGACGAGTAAAACTCGCTTCAGCAGGAGTAAGAGTCATGATGCGACTAGTCCTTTCGCAAAATCTGAGGTCCTCAAGGTCAGGCCAACAGATTTAAAGAGTTTCTGATACTTGGCAAAATCTGAGATGGTGTTTAACCAGGACGCCGGGACCACGTAAGTCCCAACCTCTAGCTCAGTGCCTAGCACTGCTAAAACCGCCAATCGCCTGTGCCAAAGATCAATGGAAGCGGTTAAAGAGCTGCCAACCTGCTCCACATTTACTGGGATCCAACGTTCCCGCAAGGTGGCCAAATTACCCGCAGCACTGGCGGTGCGTAGCAGATGAAGCCGGTACAACGATGATGGCGAAGAAAGCTCCGACTGAGGCACTTCACCTGGAGACCGAGAATCAACCCACATCTCAAGACCGCCGAGTGGCACATCCGAATGTTTCCATCTCACGTTGTCGGGAAAAACTACAGGTTGATCGTTCAAACTCAATAAGATCTCTAGCGTGGCGGGATGCAAAGGCACATCAGTATGGAGACCACCACTGGCAGACGTCCAGAACGTTAGTGCCTCTGCAAGTGCCAATCTCGATTCAGGTACTTCGTAAATAGGAAACTCAATAATCAGAGGGGATCCAGCCGGGGTGCCATCATAATCCGTTGGTTCCGCATCTATACAGAACCTGCCGAAAACATCTTTAGAGTGGGTTAAATTCACGGTTTATTCCCTTCTGACTTCCGCGCATTCGTCAACTTTCGCTGAAGGAAAGACAGTGAAAGAAGAGCAGACTTAGTATAAATCCTGGTGAGATCACGACGGGAAGACAGCACGCTCACAGCATCTTCAAGAGAGTCAACAACTACGAGATATAGTCTCGCGCAATTATCTTGAGCCCGCACATCAAACCATGAGAAACTCTCCGGCGTTACCGACAAGAAATCCGTGAGCTGGAGCTTTTCCTCATCAACTGACTCTAGCCAGGTAACCAAATACTGACGATTGTCCAGATTTACGCGTACTTCATGAATCAACTCTGCAATCTTGGATTGGAATACTTGTCCTGGACTAGCCGACGGTTCCGATAACCTTTCATGGATGTGAGGCCTTAGATCTGTCCCAAGCACGTTCGCTTTCAATTTGGGTGTAGAAACACGGTGAGGAATTGCTCGACAGCGCAAGTCGACCAACTGAGGCCAAGAAACGTTACGGATTAGCAGAGGGGATCCAATTTCATTCCCGTCTTCATCAATCACGGAAACAGCCGGAGACTCGGCATTCTCGATATCAAGTCCCATCTCCAATACCTCAGACGAGAATGCTGGATTGATTTCTACCTGTCGATCTGTAAGGTGATCTGGTAGCCAGATCATAAGCTGACTTGTTTCAGAGCTAGAATTTTTAGCCCGTTTCGCTGTCTTCCAATAGACAGATTCGGAGTCATCTCTCACCAGAGGATCTACGGTGCTTCTATACCACATGTGAGTTAGCCTAGCTCCGGTTTTCTGATTCCCAGTGTCCTTCTTAGTGACCTGCTCTGTGTGCCGCCTACGTAGGGTCACGAATCGTTCACAATGTACAAAACGTATTCCCGATCTAAGAGCCCGCAATGCCAAATTGTTATCAATCGCGGATGTGAGTGTTTCATCATAGGGGATCTCACGGAGAAGACTTTTTTCAACTAGCCAACTTGGGTGTCCTGCAAACCCCCCAGTGGGGAGAGCACCCAGTAAAGTCGGTTCGGCGTCGGAATGGAATATCAATTCGCCGGTCTCATCCTCGAAATTGAGAAGATTACCCACACAACCACGAACGCCCGCGGTCATACACTGAAGCTGCACTTCTAAACGATCGGGTAGCATTAGATCATCGTCATCAAGGACCGCAATATAGTAACCGATTGCAGCGTTCGTACCGTGATTGCGTGCAGCAGAGATTCCAAGCGGTGACTGACGAATGTAACGAATCCGACTGTCCTGCACGCTCTTTACCGCAACATCGGTACCATCATTAGAACCGTCGTCTACAATTACTACTTCTATGTTTTGAACGCTTTGATAGAGGCAAGAATAAATTGCGTCTAGCAATTGTTGTTTCCTATTTCTCGTAGCGATGACGATGGAGATGAGGGGGGATTCTGAAGGCGCGTTCAAAGTCGCATTACGTACAATTGAATCGTCGTTACGAAAAATGGTTCGATTATAATCAACAGCCGCCTGTCCCTTTGGATCAGAACGCAGACTATCCGGGATACGAGGATGCCAAACATGAAAAAGCTCATCAGCGTCATTCCCCGCCCATTCCTGACGCCAACCAGCGTGCCTAAGTCTCTTTGTCAGATCCACGTCCTCAAGCCCATAAGTATGCATTCGCTCATCGAGACCTCCAACCTCCAGGTATGCAAACTTCGGTGCCAATACCAATCCATGGCCCCATCTTGAGTGCGACCTCGCATTGGCGCGTAGAAAGTCCCAGTCCATCTCTTGGGTATTGAGAGCGTACTCGCTCACTTCCTCCGGCAGGTCCCAGACCTGGGAGTTGATGAAGCCCCCAGGAGAGGTCTCTAGTCGTGCAACATGTTTCTCGAGGCTTCCTGGCACCCATAGCATATCGACATCATCAGTCTGCACGTAACGACCCCTGGCCATACCGATAGCCCTGTTCAAGCACACAGACTTGTTCCAATTTTTGGCTTCGGTACGCAACCACACTGCATCCATTTCTTGACAGACTCTGCGGACTGGCCCCTCATCATCACTTCCATAGTCCGAGACGATGACTTCGAGACTCAATTTGCCAGCCGCAGCATGAAGACATTCGATTGCGCGCTTAAGCCGAAGAAGGCCGCGATTCCGAAACGGTACGATGACGCTGACGTCAACGAGGCTCGGTTTCGATTGGACTGATAATAGTTGGGCAGTCACTAAACTTGAAGCCTTTCAAATGAGGGCGGGAAGGGGGGATCCTCAACTCGACGATTTTACCAGTTGGGAACGCGCTCGACAACGTGGGCTCTATCCACGCTTTATGTAAACAGTTGATCCATGCAGGGAAAATAAGAGTGACAAGCCTTCAAAATCCCGGAGCCATTCATTGGAGATTTCTTTCTCGATAGCCCTATTCGTGTCATCGAAAATCACGATAGATTCTGGTTCAAGGCGCGAAAATAGCCGAGGGACTGCCGGGTACCTATCCCTAGAAGTTCCCCCCGTAATCGGTCCGTCAATCAATAGTGCATTTATCGAGAGTTCATGCGGAAGTACCGATGAATCGTACCAATTGTAATTTGTATTCGATATGGTCATGTCTGCTAATGGGGAATGCAAAAGAGAACCAAAATTTGTTAGCGAGTAGTATTCAATTTTAGCCTCCATTTCTGACAAAAACTTCTCATCTTCCTCCATGCTAATAATTCGTCCATGGGGGTTGTACTCCTTGAGCGCAGCACGAATCCATAACGTGGAAATACCGCTGCCCAGCTCCAATATAGTTGGTGGTTCCAATGAGTTTCGTACAAAATCCACCAAAACAGCGATCGCCTGGTAGTCGAGGCCCCAGCCTCCAGCTGGAGGAAAGTAACGAATTTTGGGTAAGACATTTCGTAAGAAGCCAATGGCGTCAGCTTCAGCAGCGATGTATTCGTTCGACTTACGAAATCTGTATGGGATCAGTTCGAATTGCTTAGATTGGTCCGGTGTCAACATAAGTATGCTCCAGGTATTTAGTGGAGAAAGTTAGATTGGAAATGAATGATACCCGGCAAGTAATTCTTTTACTGCCATAAATTCTTGCCAGTCAGTCCATGTATACGGAGTACACCCCGCATCTACCGACAACTTTAGTGTCAGTGACAACCGCTCTACATCTGAGTGGTTGTAAAAATTGGTGTTATGCCGTTCCCATAAGTTTCGGAATTCGACGATCCTGTCCTGGACCGTCCAGCTTGAAAATCTATTGATTCTCCGGGGGAAAAAGCGTGTTATGTGGTATCCCGGAATAGTCAACGAGTGATTGGGGAGCATTGCGTCGATTCCGAGAAATGGTGTGCGGGCCCAGGCCCTCATGAAACCGTGGAGTCCTTGGTCCGGCGTGCGCTCCCTATGGGGCTGGAGTCCGTTCAGAAGGTGTACGTGGGACGTAACCAGATCAGTTTCTGACGAAAAGTACACAGATCGCATACCCGATGCGTCCTGGTACAGCGAGAAACTATGAGAATGCCCCAACAAAACGATATGCCGACCGCCCAGTTCGTCTAACAGCTCCAGGAATGAGGATTCATCACTGGCAGCAGCTTCCGCAAGCCGTTGGGCCGGAGTCATGTCCCGTTCATCGTCGCCCGCATAAAGGCACAGTCCATGGACCAGAACCCACCGATCACCATCACCAACGGCAACTACTTCAGGGGTCTCCAGATGGTCATGCGCGAAGAGCCACTCGGAGTCTCCAAGAGACACGGTGGACCAACCTTCCGGCAGAGTGGGGGATGAATCCCTGCGGAAGATCACAAACCCCCGGGGGTAGGGGTGTAGTGCGACCACGGAATGCCTTCCGTTCGGAGGGTCCAGGTTCCCCCAGTCGGGGGATGAGGGAACCTGGCTGTTAGCTAGTTACTTCTTGATCGATCGTCCAGACGCCATGTACTTCCAGCCGGCGTTGATCCACTGTTCCGGATCCAGCACGTTACGGCCGTCCACAATGGTGCGTTCCCGGACGAAAGGCTCCAGCTGTTCGGGGGTCAGCTCGCGGAACTCCTTCCACTCGGTCAGCAACAGCACGATCTCAGCGCGGGCCACGGCCTGTTCGATCCGGTCCACGTAGTCCAAGCGAGGGTAGCGCTTGGCCGCGTTGTCGTTGGCCTTGGGGTCGTAGACGTGCACCTCGGCGCCCATGGAATGCAGGCGAGCGGCGATGTCCAGGGCGGGGGAGTCACGGACGTCGTCGGATTCGGGCTTGAACGCGGTACCGAGCACGGCAATGTCGCGGCCGTGAACGGAACCACCCAGCTGCTGAACGGCCAACTGAACGGTGTGCTCGCGGCGTCGTAGGTTGATGTCGTCCACCTCGGCCAGGAACCGGACCGACTGGTCCACACCCAACTCGGCCGCGCGGGCACGGAGTGCGCGGATGTCCTTGGGGAGGCAACCTCCGCCGAAACCAACGCCGGCGTTGAGGAACTTACGCCCGATGCGCTCGTCCAGGCCGATCGCGTCCGCCAGTGTGCGAATGTCACCGCCCACGGTCTCGGTGATCTCGGACAGCGCATTGATGAACGAGATCTTGGTCGCCAAGAAGCTGTTCGCAGCCACCTTGACCAGCTCAGCGGTCTGGTAGTCGGTGATGATCAGCGGAATATCGGCGGCCAGCTGCGACGCGTAGACCTCACGCAGGATCTTCTCCGCCGCGAGCGCTTCCTCCGTGTACTGCCCGTTGGCATCGGTTTCCAGACCGAGCACCATGCGGTCCGGGGTCAGCGTGTCATCCACGGCGTGGCCCTCGCGCAGGAACTCGGGGTTCCAGACCAGGGTGACCCGAACGCCGTCGGCGGCTTTTTCTCGTGCGAGCTCCTGCAGGCGAGCGGCCGAACCGACCGGAACGGTGGACTTGCCCACGATGATGCAGTCGCGATCTGCCGCGCTGGCGATCGCCTTGACCGCAGCGTCCACATAACGCATATCCGCCGCGTGGCTCTCGGCCTTCTGCGGGGTGCCCACGCCAATGAAGTGAACGTCACCGAACGGGACGGCCTCCTCATAGGACGTGGTGAACCGCAGTTTGCCCGTGCCAATGTGCTTGGTCAGCAACTCCGGGAGGCCGGGCTCATGAAACGGAACTTCACCGGATGCCAGGGCATCGATCTTGGCCTGATCCACGTCCAGGCCGATTACCTCGTGGCCCAGCTCCGCCATGGAGACAGCGTGGGTTGCACCCAGGTAGCCCGTACCAATGACCGTCAGTTTCATGTGTGTCCTCTTCCCCCAGGGTTACGGATGGACTAATTAGACCTGCGAATCGAAATCCGGAATACGCTCGCCAACACCGAACATCTGAGAGATGGCTGCGACCGTACGGGCGCCGGCCTTGCCGTCACCGTAGGGGTTCACGGCGTTGGCCATGGCGTCGTAGATGGCCTGGTTGTTGAGCAGGCTGTCCACTTCCTCCACGATGCGCTCTTCGTCGGTACCGATCAGCTTGACGGTGCCGGCCGTCACAGCTTCCGGGCGCTCGGTGTTCTCGCGCATCACCAGCACGGGCTTGCCCAAAGAGGGGGCTTCCTCCTGGACTCCACCGGAATCGGTGAGCACCAGGTGTGCCACGGACAGCATGCGGGTGAACTCGCCGTAGGCCAGCGGCTCGGTGACCACCACGTTGGGCAAGTTCTCGATGGCGGGCAGCACGGCTTCACGCACGGCCGGATTGCGGTGGACGGGCAACACGATGGTCAGGTCCGGCTCAGCAGCCGCAATACGAGCTAGGGCGCGTCCGACGCCGCGCATGGCCTCACCCTGATTCTCACGGCGGTGGGTGGTCACCAACAGCACACGCTTGCCGGACTGAGCGATCTCCTCGAGCTGCGGATCGGAGAAGGGCAACTGCTTCTCCACGGTGTGCAGCAGGGCATCGATCACCGTGTTACCGGAAACCACGATGTCTTCGGGAGTGATGGCCTCGCGCAGCAGGTTGTCCCGAGACGTGGAGGTGGGTGCCAGGTGCAGGGACGCGATCTGGGAGGTGAGCTTGCGGTTGGCTTCCTCCGGGAAAGGAGAGAACAGATCGAAGGAACGCAGGCCGGCCTCCGCGTGGATCACGGGAATGCCGCGGTAGAAGGCGGCAATGGCACCGGCGGTGGAGGTAGTGGTGTCACCCTGGACCACCACGGCATCCGGGGCGTTCTCGGCAAAGATCTTGTCCAGGCCGTCCACGGTGCGGGTCAGCACGCCATTGAGGGTCTGACGGGGCTGGATGATGTTGAGATCGTGATCGGGGGTGATCTCGAAAATCTCGTTCACTTGGTCAAGCATTTCGCGGTGTTGACCGGTCACGGTGACCACGCAGTCGAACAGGGGGCTTTCCTGCAGTGCTTTCACAATGGGAGCCATCTTGATGGCCTCCGGACGAGTGCCGTAGA
The DNA here is from genome assembly GCF_039531425.1 of Kocuria atrinae. Taxonomy (NCBI): domain Bacteria; kingdom Bacillati; phylum Actinomycetota; class Actinomycetes; order Micrococcales; family Micrococcaceae; genus Kocuria; species Kocuria atrinae. The sequence continues at coordinate 235,394 of NZ_BAAAQA010000015.1, read as the reverse complement.
TCGGCATGATCGTGTGCATGAATATACCTCTTCCAGGTGCAAACGCGATCACGGCGATGCGCTGGGGGAATGGCCCTAGGGGGTGGGCCACAGCTGCACCGCTGTAAGGGACGCGACATTCGCTGTCAGTCTAGGACACATTGCCCACGGATACCCGTAGCTAAACGGCTTTATCCCCCATAACCTGGGACGATACTGGAAGGTAACCGTGCCTAGAAATCCATTTTGTGGCCTAGGATGTGTACGTCGGTGCGATTAAGGAGCACGATGAACCGCCCCCTCGGCCGGGTTCGTCCCCAGTAGGAGTCGCCGACATCAGCGAGAGAATTGAGCAGGGGAGTGTCCATGGCAGCTGCGCGCAGCTCATCGGATGAAGACAACGCAGCACCACACGCGACCCGCCGGAATGCCGGTGTCGCCACCCGAACCATCACCAGATCGTCAACGCTGATCACGTGTTACAACTCTCAGGCACAACAGTTGAGCATTCCCAACGCCGCCCTTGGTGAAGCGTTCACGGGATTACAAAAACTGACCCATGAAATCGTGAGGCTCAACTCCGAGCGCCTGGACCCGGATGCCATGGAAGTCACCCTGATGAGGGTAGGGCCGTCAGCCTTCGACCTACAGACCAACATCAAGGTAGCCAACTCAGGATTTCTCAGCGTGCTGGTGCCGCCACGTACAAAGAGTGCCACACGCGCGGTGTTGGACCGCGCTACCACGTTGTTCGGGGCCGTGGGGGAAGCTGGCATGTTGCTGGCCGCTCACCCCGGGTGCGAACTGCGGTTTGTGGAGACCTCGCACGGAGCGAATGTCGAGATCCTGGTGAACCAGCTACCGCGCTTGATTCTTCCGGCGCCGATGCTCGAGACCGTGCGGGCCTCGTCGATCCAAGAGGCCCTGCGAATGACACTGGTCCCGCTGCTGGACCCGGAATTCTCCTACGTGACCATCCGTGGCGAACTTCAGGGCGTGAAGGGCCTGGCCAATCAGGTGATGGAAAGCAATGAACACCTACGGGCGTTCGTTCACGGGGCTCAGCTCAAACCCAAGTCCTTTGAACCCACCCAGGTGATCCCCAGCCCAGCCCAGCAACAGTGGGACCGGGACCGCAACTAGTCGCCCGGTGCTACGAGAGACCCCTGCGGCGTTTACCCCGTAAGGTGCGCACCAGTTTGCGGGCACGGTCAACGTTGGAGGAGACCGCCAAGTACCCGCTCAGCACACCCACCGTGGACATTCCTCCCACGATAATGGGTGTGTGATATTTCTTCCATCGCTCCGGATCCGACGCGACAATGTGAGCGGTGCCGTTGATCGATGCGGCAATGATGCCGCCGGCCACCACCTGGTGACCGATCTTGGCGCCACTCTTCATCACCGGCTCCAGTTCTTCGGTGCGCAGGTGAACGTCAAAGCCACCGCGTTCGAGCACCACGATGAGCCGGCGAACATACTCGGGGATGTCCACGCTCATCTGCATGGCGTCCTCCACCGAGCTGCGCAACCGCGCCATCAATGCGTCCGGTGACAATCGGTGCAGGATGAAGCGCTCCGCATAGGGCTGCAGCACGGACACGAGGTCGAAGTGCGGGTCCAGGCCGGTACCCATGGATTCAGCGGTGACCAGCATGCGCAGCAGCAGCGCGGACTGCCGGGGCAGTTGCAGCTTGTGATAGCGCAGCACGTGCACCAGGTCGCCCATGAGCTCACCCACGCGCACCTCTTCGAGGGGCTTGTTGGCGTAGCGGCGCATCATCACGGCCACGTCCCGCTCGAGGTCCCGCTTGGAAACATCGTGCTCACCGGTGGCGGTCAGTCCCAATAGGCCGGTGGTGGCACGGCGGGCATTGCTCTGCACCACGCCCAGCATCAAGGTGATCAGGTGATCGCGAAACTCCTCGCTGAGTTCGCCCACCATGCCGAAGTCAATGATGGCAATGCGCCCGTCCGGTTCCACGAACAAGTTGCCCGGGTGCGGATCCGCGTGGAAGAAGCCGTCCTCGAAGACCATCTTGCAAATGGCGTCCGTGGCCTCTCGCGCCAGCAGGTGGCGATCGACTCCCGCGTCCTCCAAGGCCGGGTAGTTGTTGATCTTGACTCCGAACATCCGCTCCATGGTCAACACGCGGGAGGAGGTGGCCTCCCAGAAGATCTCCGGGATGTGGATGCGGGGGTGGCCCGTGAAGTTCTCGGCCATCCGTTGGGCGTTGCGGGCTTCCTGCAGGTAGTCCAGTTCACCGCGCAGGGAGTCGTTGAACTCGTTGACCAAGCCTTCCAGGTCGTAGTCGCGAGCGGCCGGCCAATAGCGCGAAGCCAATTTGGCCAGGTCGCTCATGATCTCCAGGTCTCGGTTGACCTCGTCCATCACGCCGGGGCGGCGGACCTTCACGATCACGTCGCGCCCCTTGTAGGTGGCGATGTGCGCCTGCCCGATGGATCCGGTGGCCACGGGGGTGGGGTCGATGTGCGCCAGAATCTCCTCGGCCTGCGAATCGGGTTCGGCCTCGATCAACGCGGCGATCTGGTCCACGGGTACGGGCGGCGTGTTGTCCTGGAGCTTATGCAGTTCATCCGCGTAACCGGGCGGCAGGAGATCGGGACGAGTGGAGACCAACTGACCCAGCTTGATGAACGTGGGCCCCAGCTCTTCGAGCGCCATGCGCAGGTGCTCCGGTTGGGTGTGGAAGGTCTGCGTCTTGAGCAGTCGTGCGCGCGCCAACGGCGCCCGCCATTCGGGCTTGATGCCGCCCACTGCAAAACCGAAACCGTGTCTGGAGAGGACCTCGATGATCTGGATGAAGCGATCGCGGCGAGAAATCATAGGGGTCTAAGTCTGCCTTACAACGTGCGTTGAAGATAAAAGGCCATGAAACCGGTGGCCACGGCCACAATCGCGACCAGCATAGTGGCCAGCGGCTCGATGCCGATCAGGACCACCGCTGCCACAATCAGAAGTGCGGTCAGCACTGCCAGGATCAACACGGTTGCCTTGGCGACCTTGGGGGACGAACCGCGGCGTTCGCCGGCGGGTCGATCGCCGATGGCCAACGGGTCATCAGCGGCACGCGAGCTGCCACCGGAAGGACGCGAAGCAGCGGCGTCGGCGGGACCATTGGGGTGGGCCGCGCTGTAACCTTTGCGCCACTTCTTGGAATTGCGGCCGCGGTCGGTCTCGACCGGGATGTAGGCCGGGGGCAGGTCGTAGCTTTCGGCCTCCGCGACGAGCTCGGGGACGTCGTTGGGCAGTTCCTCGTACCAGGCATCCGGAACCTCGGAGGCGCGGGCGGCCTGCAGTGTCATGGAGACCTCGAACGAGGAGCCGCGAATGGTGCCCCACGCGGCCGTGAGCAGATTGTGATCGAACGCGTGATTGATGATGGGGATGAACTGCTGCGACATCTGCGTGGACAGCCGGCCCACCTGCTTGCGTTCGTAGAGCACGTCCACGGTGTCCACGGTGACGCCGTGGGAGTTGCGGACCTTATTGGCCTCCAACGTGACGATCACGCGACCCTCGCCGCTGGCGGGCACGATCGAGTGCAGGTACTCGGCGAAATCCTGCTCGTCCAGCACCTTGATCGAGGAGCCCTGGGGCAACACGGCGGCCTGGATGGGCGCGGGGTTGATGGGAAACAGCAGATCCGGGGGAGCAATGGAGATGACCGCGGTCGCGTCCACTTCCGCCAGACCGTCATTGCGTTCCAGCCGCGCGTCCAGTTTGAGCGGCACCACCGACGTGTAACCGGAGGCCACGACACGCGCGATGGGATCCCAGTAGCGGTGGGCGTCCTGCGTGGGCAGGTGGGCCACCTTGTTCTCACCGATGCGCACGGAGATGGTGCGCGGGTCAAAGGGGTGGTCTGGCTCCGGCACCAGCGCGGCCAGTCCCGCCCACGTCTGGGAACGACCGACCGACAACCCTCCGAACACTCGCATGATCTCGGTGTCGTAAAAGTTCTCGGTGACAACGTCCAAGGACCCTCGGTCGTTGAGCGCGTAATCGGTCATGGTCTCCCTCGCTGTAGCGGCAGCGCCTATCGCTCCCAGCTTCTCACGAATTGCTTTCGATTCACCGGCAACACTTGCGCCCCGGTGGATCCCTATCGTTTCTGCCGGTCCAGCACTGCGGCCTGCAGTTTCAGTGCGCGGCGCGCGTCATCCAGTAGTTCCGTCATGATACGTCGCAGCGCCCCCGGAGCCTGGTTGTTCTCGTTCAGCCAGTTCTGCGTTGCCACGAGCGTGGGGTTCTCCTCCGCCGACGACGCCGCTTGCGCATCCACCGCGCGCGGGTACAGTCCCCGGATCATCCGGGTGGCGATCTCCATGGAGTGTTCCTCCCACCACGCGGTGATACTGGCGAAGTAGGTGTCCTCGTAGGCGGTCAGTTGCGCGGGCGCGCCGAGCTGGAAACCGGAGATCGTGGCCGAGAGCTCATCGTTGGAGAGACGACCCAGGGTGATGGACTTCCAGGCCTGCGCCTTGGCTTCCTCGGCGGGCATCGCGGCCACGGCGCGCACGTAGCCCAGACGCCCCTCGCGGGATGTGTCGGCCTTGTGGGCTTTGTCGAGCTGCGAGCGCGTGGCGTGGGCGGTGGCGGTCTGAGCGGTCCACAGGGCCCAGGTGAGCTGGGAGCCGAGGTTACGGCCGGGTAGTTTCTTGTTGCCGCTGAGCAGTTCCTTGATGGTCTGGGCGTGGGCGCCGTCCCTGGTGGCCAGACGCGCGAAGGCTCGGGTGAGAATCAGTTGCGCGTCCGTTCCGGATTCGGCATTGAACATGCCGGTGTGCAGGGCATCCAGAAGCTCGGTGCGCAGGGGAGTGCGCAAGCGGGGCGGGGTGAAACTCTCGAGTGCCTCCATTGCCCGGTCCAGAACCGTGGTGAGGATACTGCTGTGCTGCTCGGCGACACCCTTCCGGGCAACCAGGTGCACGTAGTCGCGGGGGTCCATGCTGCCGTCGCGGACCGCAGCCCACAATTGCGAGTGGGCCAGCGCCCGGGCGAGGGGGTCACTCAGGCGGTGAACGCCGTCGGCGAGCGCCGTGAGGCCCTCCGCGCCGGGGGAGGCCAGGCAATAGGTGAGGTCACGGTCGTTGACCAGGACCACCGGGGAGGTGTCGCCCAAGAGTTCTGGCAGGTCGGTGGAGGGTTCTTCGGGGTCCACGCGCACCTCGGTGCTGCGCTGGAGGCGCAGCTGGCCACCGTTATCGGGCGCGTAGGTTCCCACCGCCACCACGTGCGGGCGGGGTGAGTCCGAAGCCTGGGACAGCGTGGCCGCCGCGATAGCGCCGGCGTCGTCCCGCTCGATAGTGGCGGCTAGGCCGGGAACCCCGGTGGTGAGCAACCACGCGTCGGCCCATTCGCGAACGTCGGCCTCGCAGGCCTCGTCCAGGACGGTCAGAAAATCATCGAGGGTTGTGTTGCCGTACGCGAAACGACGGAAGTAGGCGCGGCATGCGTCGATGAACGCTTCCTCACCCACGAAGGCCACGAGCTGTTTGAGCACCGAGGCACCCTTGGCGTAGGTGATGCCGTCAAAGTTCTGCCGGGCGGCCTCCAGGTCCACGATGTCCGCCACGATCGGGTGGGTGGTGGGCAGCTGGTCCTGGCGGTAGGCCCATTCCTTGCGACCGAGCGCGAAGGCCACCCAGGCGTCCCGGTACTGCGTGGCCCGGACGGACGCGTACGCGCCCATGAACTCCGCAAAGGACTCCTTGAGCCACAGATCGTCCCACCACTTCATAGTGACCAGGTCCCCGAACCACATGTGGCACATCTCGTGCAACATGGTGTTGGCGCGGCCGGCCCATTGCGTGCGCGTGGCACCGGACGGGAACAGGTAGTCCTCCGTGAGTGTGACCAGACCCGGGTTCTCCATGGCCCCCAGGTTGTACTCGGGGACGAACGCCTGCTCGTACTTGCCGAACGGGTAGTCGAAGGCGAACAGCTCCGTGAAGAACTCCAGCCCCTGCTTGGTCACAGCGAACAGTTCGTCCGAGTCCAAGTGCTCGGCGAGCGCTCGTCGGCAGTAGAGGGCCAGGGGAACGGTCTGGGTTTCGCCCTGGACGTCCGCGCCCTGCCACTCGTCCGTGACCTTGGTGTAGGGGCCCGCCAGGATGGTGGTGATGTAGGTGGAGATGTGCTCGGTGGGCGCGAACTCGTGAGCGATCGCACCGGGGACATCGCTGGTGCCGGCGGGTTCAGAAGAGAGGAGCTCCCCGTTGGAACCGGCAATCCATTCCGGGGGAGTGATGACCGTGAAAATGAAGGATGCCTTCAGATCGGGTTGTTCGAACACCGGGAAAACACGCCGGCAATCGGCCGGTTCGTACTGGGTGTAGGTATAGACGCTGCCGTCCTGGGGGTCCACGTAGCGGTGCAGGCCCTCGCCGGAACGGGAGTAGAGGGCCCGGCCGACCACGGTGAGTTCATTGGCGCCCTCAAGTTCGGGCAGGCGGATGCGGGAACCTTCCACCACATCATCAACGTCCAGCTCATCGCCGTTGAGCTCAACCATCGAAATGGAATCGTGAATGAAGTCGATGAACGTCTCCGCGCCGTCCTCCGCGGTGAAGCGGACGGTCACCTGGGATCCGAACGTCGTCTGCTCCGAATCCAACGCGCCGGACAGATCCACCGTGACGTCATAGGAGGCCACCCTGATCTGTTCCGCACGGGTTGTTGCTTCGGCTCGGGTCAGGGAACTTTGCACCATATTCATCATTCTAGGCAGCACTACCTGGGCAATGACCAGTTCTTTCACTGACCCGTGTGGTCGTGGGTGCCCTGGTTACGCTGGTCACCACGGGAAAGCGACGTGCCCGGGCCGTTTCCGACCCGGGCACTGGCTGATGTGTTGCCTGGTTTCAGGCTTCGAACTTGAAGTTCTTGGGCGCCACGGTCAAGCCGGAATCCGTGACCGTGAAGCCGCGGGCCAGGTCCTGTTCCTTGTTGATGCCAATGGTGGCTCCCGGGGGGACCACCATGTTCTTGTCAATGATGGCCCGGTGCACCTGAGCGCCGGCACCCACGCGCACGTTCTGCATGATCACGGACTCGGACACACGGGCGTCGTGTTCGACAACCACCTTGGGGGAGAGCACCGAGGATTCCACGCGGCCACCGGTGATGAGTACACCCGGGGAGACGATGGAATCCAGGGCCACACCCGGCTGTCCGTTGGGGCCGCGCACCGTCTTGGCCGGCGGGGCCATGATCTGGTGGGTGTAGAGCGGCCACGAGTAGTTGTACAGGTTGAACACCGGCAGCGGCCGGATCAGGTCCATGTGGGAGTCGTAGTAGGAATCCAAGGTACCCACGTCACGCCAGTACTGGCGGTCGCGGTCCGTGGAGCCCGGCACGTTGTTGTTGGTGAAGTCGTAGACCGCTGCCTCTCCGCGATCGGAGAAGTACGGCATGATGTCACCGCCCATATCGTGCTTGGTGCCATCCTGCTGCTCGTCGAAGCGCAGGGCTTCCACCAGCGCGTCACGGTCGAACACGTAGTTGCCCATGGACGCCAGGAACGAATTGGGATCATCGGGCAGGGGAGCAGTGGACTGGGGCTTCTCCACGAACCGGCTGATCTTGGTGACATCGTTGGGATCGGTCTCGATCACACCGAACGAGGTCACCATGTCCATGTTCTGACGCACACCGGCCACCGTGGCCTTGGCGCCGGAGTTGATGTGGAAGTCCACCATGTCCGAGAAGTCCATGCGATACACATGGTCCGCGCCCACCACGACCACGATGTCCGGATCGGCGTCATCAATGAGGTTCATGGACTGGTAGATCGCGTTGGCCGAACCCAGGAACCAGTCCTTACCGCGGCGCTGCTGGGCGGGCACCGATGCCACATAGTTGCCCAGTTGCGTGGACAAGCGCCACGTCTCGGAAAGGTGACGGTCCAGGGAATGCGACTTGTACTGCGTGAGCACCACAATCTGCAGGTACCCGGAGTTGACCAGGTTGGACAGTGCGAAGTCGATCAAACGGTAACCGCCACCGAAGGGAACCGCGGGCTTGGCCCGGTCCTCCGTGAGCGGCATCAAACGCTTGCCCTCACCGCCGGCCAGCACAATGGCCAAAACCTTCTTCTTGCGTGACATATGTAGCTCTCACTTCCCGTTCGAGTCATAGCCGGAGGACAGAAACACGCAATCCCCAACGACTGGCCTTCACCGCTATTGTGTCCCAATTCCTTGCCTCCGCCATCGTGTCGCACGAAACATTGCGTAAGTTTCCTTACGAGTACGGCTTGAGTGCCGCGCCGCTCCAGGTCGCCTTTCCGTGGCGCTCGCCGTAACCCTGGGGCGGGCCGGTGCATGTGGTCTAGGCTCGCAGTGTGCGAGTAGACATTTTGAGCAAAGAGTTCCCGCCCAACATCTACGGGGGAGCGGGGGTGCACGTGGCCGAGCTCTCCCGAGTCCTCGCGCCACTGGTGGACCTGAACGTGCGGTGCTTCGGCGACCCGCGCGATGCCGACTTCCACGGAGCCAACGTCAAGGCCTACCCGGTGCCGGGGGAGCTGTCCTCCGCAAACGCCGCGATCCAGACACTGGGCGTGGACCTGGCCATGGTGGGTGACATCGAGGGAGCGGACGTCGTTCACTCGCACACTTGGTACGCCAACATGGGCGGGCACTTGTCTTCCCTCATGTACGACATTCCCCACGTGCTCTCAGCCCACTCCTTGGAGCCACTGCGCCCGTGGAAGGCTGAGCAGCTCGGCGGCGGTTACCGCGTGTCCTCCTTCGCGGAGAAGACCGCGTACGAAGCTGCCGCGGCCATCATCGCCGTCTCCGACGGCATGCGCGAAGACATCCTGCGCTCCTACCCCAACGTGGACCCGGCACGCGTGCGCACCGTACACAACGGCATTGACGTGTCCCAGTGGGATCACGACCCCAACACCGACGTCCTGTCTGAATACGGGATCGACCCGGAACGCCCCTCCGTGGTGTTCGTCGGCCGTGTGACCCGACAAAAGGGTGTGCCTTACCTGCTGCGCGCCGCCCTGCAGCTGCCGCCCGAGGTCCAGGTGGTCCTGTGCGCCGGCGCCGCTGACACTCCCGCGCTCGCCGCCGAGGTCAACGGTCTCATTGACGAGCTCAAGGCCAAGCGCACCGGCGTGGTGCTGATCGAGAAGATGCTGCCCCGCCGCGAGATCATCCAGATTCTGTCCCACGCCACCGCGTTCGCGTGCCCGTCCGTGTACGAGCCCCTGGGCATTGTGAATCTCGAGGCCATGGCCTGCGGTTCCGCCGTGGTGGCCTCCGCGACCGGCGGCATCCCCGAGGTCGTCGTGGACGGTGAGACCGGTCGATTGGTTCCCATCGAACAAGTCACCGACGGCACCGGCACCCCGCTGGATCCCCAGAAGTTCGTGGACGACTTTGCCGCCGCTTTGATCGACGTTGTCAGCGACCCGGAACGCGCCCGCCAAATGGGCATCGCCGGGCGCCAGCGTGCCCAGGACCATTTCGCGTGGGAAACCATTGCCGAGCGGACACTGGAGGTCTACCGCTCCGTGCTGTGATCCTCCGACTTGGTGGACAAGTGCTTCTCCAGACTGTCCACCAAGCGAGAGAGTGACTCGGTCAACTGCTGGCGTTCCTGATCCGTCCAGTCGGCCAACATACTGTCGAAAGCCGTGCACGCAGCTGCGCGGCTTTCTTCATGCAACGTCCGCCCAGCCTCCGTCACGGACACGACGATGGCCCGCCGATCCTCCGGGGCCGGCGCTCGCTGGACCAGGCCCAGTTTCTCGAGCCGGCTCACTTGAGTGGTCATGGTCGATCGGTCCACGGACTGCCAGGTGGCCAGCTCCGACATGCGAGCTGGACCGAATTCACTCACCCGGTCCACGAGCCACATGTCCGTGGGGGAGAGCTTCACGTTCTGCCCGGCCAGTTCGCGCCTCATTCTCGAGCGCGAGGTGAGTCTGCCCAGCGCGGACATCATCTGAGCCATGACCGTGACTGTGTCGTTTCTCTCAGCCCTCATATGATCACCCTGCTTGTTGCTGCGGAAAGTAATTGGTACAGTCAAACTATAGCGATTTGAGCAATCCAACAATTTCAGGAGGAAGCATGTCTGAGCCCGTTCAGGCCCCGCAAATCAGCACCGACGTGAAGTACGAGACGATTGCCCGCTTCCCCGACTACGTCGAGGCACAGGCACTCGTCGACCAGCTCTCCGACAAAGAATTCGACGTCTCCACCGTCAAGATCGTCGGCGAAGGCCTGCGTTCCGAGGAGTTCGTCACCGGCCGCATGACCAAGGGGCGTGCAGCCCTGGCCGGCTTGGGCTCCGGCGCATGGTTCGGCCTGTTCATCGGCATCCTCTTCGGCCTGTTCGCACCCGGTTTCGGCCTGCTGTCGATCATCCTGTGGTCCGTGGTCATCGGCGCCATCTGGGGTGCGATCTTCGGTTTCGTCGCTCACCTGGCCACCGGCGGTAAGCGCGACTTCAAGTCCCTCAAGACCATGGCCGCCGACACCTACCTGGTTCAGGTTCAGGCGTCCCGCGCCAACGAAGCCATGAGCGTGCTCGGCCGCTAAGCTTCCATTTCCACGCGTAGACATAACGACGCCGGGTGGTCACCTTTCAAAGGTGACCACCCGGCGTCGTCGTTTAACTTGCGGGGAAGACTAGGCCCAGCGGTTCACGGCTTTGCGTTCGACCACCCCGAGGATGGCGTCCGTAATCTTGCCGATCACGGCCAGCAGGATGATGGCCAGAAGCAGCCGGTCCGTTCGACCGTTGTTCTGCGAATCGGTCAGCAGGAAGCCCAAGCCCATGGAGCTGGCGATGAGCTCCGCGGCAACCAGGAACAGCCATGCCTGCGCGAGCGCCAATCGGAGACCCGAGAACACGGACGGGACCACCGCGGGCAGCTGAATGGTCGTCAGCAACTTCAACCCGGAGAGACCGAAAGCACGGCCGGCCTCCACCAGGTTCTTGTCCACGTGACGCAGCGCCATGTACACGGTGGTGAAGATGGGGAAGAACGCTCCGATGGCGATCAGGGTGACCTTGGAGTCCTCACCGATCTTCATCCAGAGGATCAACAGCGGAACCCAGGCCAGGCTGGGGACCGCGCGGAATGCACCGATGGTGGGAGTGAGCAGCGCATCGGCCCACTTGGACAAGCCCACGAGCGAGCCGAAAGTCAGACCCAGAACGGCACCGATCGCGAAGCCCAACAGCACGCGCTGCACGGAGATACCCACGTGGGTCCAGAGCTCACCGCGTTGGGCGAGATCGATTCCGGCCTCGACCACCGAACCCGGCGACGGGAGCTGAACGGGGGAGAAGATTCCCAACACGCTGGTGGACAACCACCACAGCAGCAGCAGTACCAGAGGGACAACGGCCCCGAGTGCGGCGCGTTTAGCCCCGACGCCGCGACGCAGGGGACCGGCGACGCGAGGCTGGAGAGCGGCGTCGTCGTTCGTGGAATCTGTATCGGCCGAATTCTTGGGTGCGGGAGTGTCTACTGAGGTGCTCATGCGTCAGCCTTGATGGTCGAGGGATCGGCCTTCTCGATGAAGGAGGCGTCGATGATGGTGTCCAGGGCGTCGTCCACCTGGGACTGGTCGGAGACATCGCCTGATTCAACCAGGTACGGACCCACGCGGCGCAGAACCTCGAGCTGGGCATCACCCGGCACGGGATCGACGTCAAGGTTGGAACGCTCCGCGATGACCTTGCGGGCCACCGACTCGTCCAGGCCGGCGACCTCGGCGAGAATCTTCACGGTTTCATCCACGTTCTCCTGGGCCCATTCGCGCGCGTATTCGTAGGCATCGACCACGGTCTGGGCGATCTCCGGCTGCTCTTGAAGGAACGATTCCGTGGCATTGAGGAAGCCGTAGGTGTTGAACTCGAGGTTGCGGAAGAAGAGCTTGGCGCCCTTCTCTTCGGCGCCGGCCATGATCGGATCCAAACCGCTCCACGCATCCACGGAACCGTTCTCCATAGCGGAGCGGCCATCTGCGTGCTGCAAGTTCTGGACGGTGACTTCGCTGGGGTCCACGCCCGCGTCCTGCAAGGCCTGAAGTAGGAAGAAGTACGGGTCGGTGCCCTTGGTTGCGGCCACGGACTTGCCCTTGAGGTCTGCTACCTCGGTGATATCTGAATCCGCGGGAACCACCAGCGCGGCCCACTCCGGGCGGCTGTAGAGCGAGACCACCTTGATCGGGGAGTTATTGGCGCGCGCCAGCAGGGCCGCGGAACCGGCGGTCGAGCCCACGTGGATCGCTTCCGCACGCAGGTTCTCGTTGGCCTTGTTGGAACCGGCCGACTGGATCCAGTTCACGGTGACGTTCTGGTCCTTCAACGTCTCCTCGAGCCAGCCCTTCTCCTTGATGACCAGGCTCAACGGGTTGTACGTCGCAAAGTCGATGTTGAGGGTGAATGCCTCACCGTCGCCGCCGCCCTGGCTCGGGACGTTTTCGCCGCCAGAGCCTTCACCGGCGCACGCGCTCAGGAAACCTGAGAGTGTCACGGCCCCCAGACCCAGAGCACCGGCTCGTAGGACGGAACGCCGTGACGGGGAGTTTTTGGACGGATTCATGCTGGGACCTCCAGGGGATCGTGGGTAGTGCGAATGGGCCGTGTGAGAGACTCATGGCCCGAAAATGGGTGAGTGGTAGCCCGGAATGGACGTGGTGGGGCGTTAGTGACGGTGGGTGTCTACGCCCAGGCCGGAGAGCAGTGTCAGACGCATTCGGCCGAGTTGTTCGTCGCTGCGGTTACGCGGGCGGTCGCCGGGCACGGTGAAGACGTGCGCGACCGACGCCGCGGTCTCGCGCGGCTTGCGGCCCAGCACGACGATGCGGTCGGCCAGTTGAAGAGCTTCGTCCACGTCGTGGGTCACGAGCAACACCGTGGTGGGGTGGGCTTCGTGGACCTGCAGCAGAAGGTCCTGCATCTTCAAGCGGGTCAAGGCATCAAGGGCGCCGAAAGGCTCATCCAGCAGCAGTACACCTGGGCGGCGGGCTAGCGCCCGAGCCAAAGAAGTGCGCTGGGCCATGCCGCCGGAAACCTCGCGCGGGCGCAGATGTGCGTAGTCATCGAGCTCCACCAACTCGAGGAGTCTCCGAACGCGCTCCTGGGCCTCAGCTTTGGGGGTGCCCTGCGGCAAGCCGAGCTCCACGTTCTTGTGGATGTTCTGCCAGGGGAGTAGACGCGGTTCTTGGAAGGCGACGGCGCACCGGTCGTCGATTCCGTTCACGGGCGTTCCGTCGATCAACACGGTGCCCCGGGTGGGCGCGTCCAGGCCCGACGCGGCGCGCAGCAGCGTGGACTTGCCGGAGCCACTGGGGCCGAGGATGGCCAGAACTTCACCGGGAACGACGTCCAGGGTGATGTCTTTCAACACAACATGGGGCTCGTTGCTGTTCTTACCCGGGAAAGCCCGGCAGACGTTGTCGAAGCGCACGGACAGCGCTTGTGAGGTGTTGTTTTGCGTGCGGTGGTTCCGCGGCTCCGTGATCGAATCAGAGGCGGCTTCATCCGCTTCTTCCGCGCGAACGGACGTGCTGGCATCAAGAGACATGGTGTAATCACTCCATCGGTCCTGGCGGTAGCACCTTGCATAAAGCCGGTTGCTGCGGCGTCACAGATCCAGGTCTCTCGGCCGCTCGGGATGGTCGCTCAAAACTAACGCGGGAGTGTCGCGCGCGCCAAATTGCCCGAAATATGACCGGTCATGGAGTGAATGAGTGGAGGCGATGGATTGCCTCGAATGTTGTTCGAAATGCGGTTATTTCACGGCCCGCAGGTTCGGAGTCTCTTCCTCAACGTTGACCCCCTGGGAGTACGTGAGGTGCCCTCCCAGGAACCCGCCCACCGTCATCACGCCCAAGCCGGCCAACCCGAGCACTTTGCCAACGGTGTGGTGTCCGGTCAGTCGAGCAATGAGGGATCCCGAGTAGGTCAGCACGGTCACGTCCATGGCCGCCGCGTGGATGAATCCGACGCGAGACGCGGCGCCCTTGGTGCTCTGCCAGTCATGTAGACCGGTCGCTGCCGTGGGAAGCGCGCTGAGCACCCCGGCACCCACCAGGATGGTCGAAGCGTCCTCCAGTTCTTCGCCACCCAGAACATCGAGAAGCCCTGACATGCTCCACGCGCCGATAGGAATGTCGGTGAGCATCGGATGCAACGGATGACCCAGGAAATCCCCGCTCAGTGCCTTCTTGACGAGCGGTTGTTCCGTGATCGGTCCAACGTTCGTCTTCAGGAAATCGATCACGGAGTCCAATGAATGGGCTTCCTCGATCCGAGTTGTGACCTGCTGAAATGCCTTGTTCACCGGGTGCCTCCTGGGCAGTCTCTACTCTGCACCGCAGGGCCGAGTCGCCGGAGGGGCACGGTGCCTGGGTCGCTAAATCGGCCGTGACCTTACTCTAAGCGTGCTGAGGGATGTTGGGTAGGGCGAAAGGCCAGCCGTGCATGAGCGCACAGGATGCGGGGGACAGTACCTCTCGGAATTTCGTGTACCAGTGGAGGAAAAGAACCACCGCAGCGGGCCACACAGAGGAAACCTGTGCACTGGTACACCGATTTTGGAGAGCATCACCCTGCGTTCGCGAGTTCACCCGGTCATCGCAAGCTATCGGTACGCAATGCGACCGGGGTCCAGTTGAGGGGAGCCCTCCTCAAAGAGAACTTTACATAATGTACATTATCGGACAATCAGGGCGCCGTGCGGATTCGGCCTCCACCACCTCTATATACGTGCGTCACTCACGGTGGTTGAATCTCTGGTGACAGCACTCGTTGTGGCACTCAGTACGCGAGCATCGCACCCGCGAAAGGTTCACCCGTGGCCCAGTACATGATTTCCGTTTTCCACGAACCTGGGGTTCAAGATGCCGGCACTGCCTATCAGGACGACGCCGCTCTACAGGCCGCCTTCGCGGCCGTCGCCGAGTTCAACTCCGGACTTCAGGCAGCGGGACAATTCGTCTACGCCTGCGGGTTGATGCCGCCCGAGTCGAGTTACGCCGTGGACGCCACCGCCGCGACTCCTTTTGTTTATGCAGGACCGTTCTCCGTATCTGCTGCGTCCATCGGCGGCTTCTGGATTGTCGAAGCCCTCGATGAATCCGTCGCACTCGACCTCGCAACTCGAGCTTCTGCTGCCTGCGGTCAGAAGGTAGAAGTCCGTCCACTACAGGCGGGCTAATCCCCCGCTAAATCACCCAATGAATGCGTTTGCCCTAGTCAGGCGACTATTTGTGCGCTGACTAGGGCAAACGTCATCGTCCCTGGAGGGTAGGTCAGGCTCCCACGTACTCCGCGAGGTGCTGGCCCGTGAGTGTGGATTTCTGAGCCACGAGGTCTGCTGGCGTGCCCTCGAAAACGATCCGCCCGCCGTCGTGACCGGCACCTGGGCCCAAATCGATGATCCAGTCCGCGTGCGCCATGACGGCCTGGTGATGCTCGACCACGATCACGGACTTGCCGGACTCGACCAGGCGGTCCAGCATGCCGAGGAGGCGTTCGACGTCGGCCAGGTGAAGGCCGGTAGTGGGTTCGTCAAGAATGTAGATTCCGCCCTTCTCCCCCATGCGCGTAGCCAACTTGAGGCGCTGACGTTCGCCACCGGACAGCGTGGTGAGAGGCTGACCGACCTTCACGTATCCGAGGCCCACATCAACGAGTCGCTCGAGGATCTTGCGCGCGGCGGGCGTGCGAGCGTCGCCGTCTGCGAAATACTCGTGCGCTTCGGACACGGACATGGAGAACACATCACTGATGTTCTTCCCGTCAACCTCGAATTCGAGGACGGCGGGCTGGAATCGCTTGCCTTCGCAGTCGTCACATGTGGAGGTGACACCCTCCATCATGCCCAGGTCCGTGTAGATCACGCCGGCGCCCCTGCAGGTGGGGCACGCGCCCTCAGAGTTGGGGCTGAACAGGGCGGGCTTTTCCCCGTTGACCTTGGCGAACGTTTTGCGGATGGAGTCGAGCAGGCCTGTGTATGTGGCGGGATTGCTGCGTCGGGAGCCGCGGATGGCGCTCTGATCGATCGAGACGATGTCCTGATCGGCCGGCATCGATCCGTGAACCAGGGAACTCTTGCCCGAACCGGCCACGCCCGTAATCACGGTCAGAACACCGAGAGGAATGTCCACGTCAACGTTGTCCAGGTTGTGGGAGGTGGCGCCGCGGATCTCCAGCTGGCCAGCGGATTTGCGGAAAGACTCTTTGAGGGCGACCTGATCGTCCAAGTGACGGCCCGTATTGGTGTCACTCCCCCGCAGTTCTTCCACGGTGCCTTCGAAACAAATGGTGCCACCATCCGTTCCTGCTCCAGGCCCGAGGTCGACCACGTGATCGGCGATCGCAATGGTCTCCGGCTTGTGCTCCACCACGAGCACCGTGTTGCCCTTGTCGCGCAGTTCGAGCAGCAGCTCGTTCATCTGGCGAATGTCATGCGGGTGCAGACCAATGGTGGGCTCATCGAACACGTAGGTGACGTCGGTCAACGGGGAGCCCAGGTGACGAATCATCTTGGCACGTTGGGACTCACCTCCGGACAGCGTGCTCGTGGGGCGGTCCAGGGAGAGATACCCCAGGCCGATCCGCACGAACGAATCCAGCGTGGCAGTCAGACCGTCCAGCAGGGGCTGCATGGCCGGGTGATCCAGGCTCCGAACCCACTGAGCGAGATCAGTGATCTGCATGGCGCACGCATCGGCGATGCTGACGCCGTCGATCTTGGCGTTGCGCGCGCCCTCGGCCAATCGCGTGCCGTCGCATTCCGGGCAGGCTTTGAATGTCACGGCGCGATCCACGAACTCACGCACATGGGTCTGCATGGCCTCGCGGTCCTTGTTCAGCATGGATTTCTGGATCCGTGGGATCAGCCCTTCGAAGGTCATGTTGATGCCCTCGACCTTGACCTTGACCGGCTCCATGTAGAGGAATTCTTGGAGCTGTTTCTCCGTAAAGTCCTTAATGGGTTTGTCTCCGGGGAAGAACTCGAGCCCGCCATAGAGGCGGACGTTCCAGCCCCCCTTGTTGTATCCGGGAACCGTGATGGCGCCATCCTTGATGGACAGAGTCTCATCGTAGAGTTCCGCCAGATCCAGGTCCGAGACTTTCCCCATGCCTTCACAGCGCGGGCACATGCCGCCTGTAATGGAGAAGGTCTTCTTCTCCTTCTTCTTATTGCCACGTTCCACGGTGATCGCGCCAGCACCGCTGACCGAAGGAATGTTGAACGCGAATGCCTTGGGCCCTCCAATGTGTGGCTTGGCTAGACGCGAGAACACAATGCGGAGCATCGCGTTGACGTCCGTGGCAGTGCCCACCGTGGACCGCGGATTCGATCCCATGGGCTCCTGGTCCACCATGATTGCGGTGGTGATGCCCTCCAACATGTCGACCTCGGGTCTGCCGACCGTGGGCATCATGCCTTGCAAGAAGGCACTGTAAGTTTCGTTGATCAACCGCTGCGATTCCGCGGCCACCGTGCCGAACACCAAGGAGCTTTTGCCCGAGCCGGAAACGCCCGTGAAAACCGTGAGTCGGCGCTTGGGAATATCCAGACTCACGTCCCGAAGGTTGTTTTCACGGGCGCCCCGTACTCGAATCACATCGTGGGTGTCGGCCGCGTGCTCGCGGGCCGCATCGGTTGTGCTCACCGTGTCTCCAGAGGTTGAAGAAATGCCGTCCAGGTTACGACGGCGCACGGCAGTTTATCGCGCACGTGTCACTTGAACACACCCACGGTCGAGGTCACGAGAGACTCCGAAGAGCACGCGTCACCGTGAGCCGCAACGTTGTACTGACTCGTGCCACCCGGGAGATAAATCGTCAGAGCGTCTGTGTCCACCACTCCGCCGCAGTCTGCGGCGTCGTACAGGTGCGGCTGGGTCACCCTGAGGATCGCACGGCCAGTCTCCCCTGGCTTGAGCTGAACGGGCACGACACCCTCGTTCGTCCAAGCCGCGGGTGCTCCATACTGTTCAAACCCGCTACTTGTGAGCACGGACCGTTGAACACCGGGGTGCCCGTTCAAATTACACGCATCACTACCTTTATTCGTGACGAGGATCCACTGCGAATAGTGGCCCATACCCGGGCTACCCGGTTCCGACTCCACTTCGATACTGACATCCTTGCACGGCCCCACAGCGGGGGCGGCTTGCGCGGGTGCGACCGCTGACAGCGATAGCCCCAATCCGACGATTGCTGCTGTTCCGGTCAACTTGCTGATGCGTTGCATGACGACCTCCTGAGGTCGTGGGCCCCGGCGACGTTCGCCGGGTTGTCAGCCCTCCGGACTTCTGTCTTTATCCGGTTATTCCAGACTGGAGCGGTCATCCGATTTGCACAAGCGAATCTGGACATCTTAATCGCTTTGTGATGGTGCCAGGCCGTGACTAGAGACTCCACTTTCAACAGATAGTTCAAGGATGCACAAGAACTTTCACTTCAATGTTGACGTCAATCCCCACCCTAGAATGGGAGCATGTCCCGATCTACATCGCCATCCGTATCCCCATCTTCATCCAGCACCAAGGACACCTCTCCCCCGCCCTCGACAACCAGCCACTGGCCGTGGTTCCTGATCGCCGATTTGGTCCTGGTGACGGTCTTCGCGGCGCTGGGTCGCAACGCTCATGACCAGAGTGCCTGGGGCGCGCTGGAGACCGCTTGGCCTTTCCTTGTTGGCGCACTGGTCGGTTGGGTGCTTATCCGTGCGCATCGGCGTCCAGCCGCCTTGTTCCCCACCGGCGTGGTCGTGTGGCTGTCCGCAGAGATCGTCGGCATGTTGCTGCGCATGGCCACCGGGCAGGGAACGGCGTTGGCCTTCGTCCTGGTCAGTCTCGGTGTCCTGGGGCTGTTTCTCTTGGGATACCGGTTAGTCGTGCACCTGGTCGGTCGGTCGCGACGCAGTCGCTAGGCTGAAGGTAAACGTCGAGAAAGGACTCACATGCTCACCGCAATCGTGTTGATCAAGACCACCGCCAACCGCATCCCTGAGGTGGCTCAGGAGATTTCCAACATCAAGGGGATCACCGAGGTCTACTCGGTGACCGGCGATTGGGACCTCATTGCCATCGTGCGCGTGCGTGAGCACGAGAAACTTGCGGACGTAATTGCCGATCAGCTCTCCAAGGTCAACGGGGTGGTGTCCACGAGCACCAACATCGCCTTCCGCGCCTACAGTGAGCACGATCTGGATGCAGCTTTCTCCCTGGGTATCGACTAACCGGCAGTCACCCCAGGCCCCAGACACGAACGACGCCGCTCCCTCGGGATTTACCCGGGCGAGCGGCGTCGTCGTTGGTGAAGAAAAGTCGGTAACTAGACGGTGCGTGCGAACTGGACCCAGCGATCCAACACGCCTTGGGCCGCGCCGGAATCAATTGACTCAGCCGCGCGGGCGATGGCCTTCCCGAAGCGCTCGTGGAAATCTCCCTCGGCGGTTTCGTCCACGGCCATCAGGCCTGCCGCGGAATTCAAGAGCACCGCATTGCGGATGTGACCGCGGGCGCCGCCGAGAACATCGCGAACCACGCCCGCGTTGTACTGGGCGTCCTGGCCTCGAAGATCCTCGATGGTTGCGCGAGGCATGTCGAAATCGAGCGGCTCGAGTGAATATTCCTTGATTTGCCCGTCACGAACTTCCCACACGTCCGACGGCGCAGTCACAGTGAGCTCGTCCAGCCCATCTCCACCGCGGAAGACCAGAGCGCGGTCACCTCGATTCTGGAACACGCCGGCCATCAAGGGGGCCAAAGCAGCATCTGCAACGCCGATCGCAGAAGCCTTGACCTTGGCCGGATTAGTGATGGGCCCCAGGAAATTGAACGCTGTGGCCACGGCCAACGCCTTGCGGGCGACGGCCGCGAAACGCATGGACGGGTGGAACGTCTGAGCGAACAGGAACGTAATCCCCACGTCCGACGCCGCTTGCTCCACCTTGTCAACGGGCATGTCCAGCTGGACGCCCAGAGCTTCGAGCACATCTGCGGAGCCTGATTTCGACGACGACGCCCGGTTTCCGTGCTTGACCACGCGCACACCGGCGCCGGCACACACCAGGGCGGACATGGTGGAAATATTGACGCTCGACAACCGGTCTCCCCCGGTGCCCACGATGTCCAACGCAGGTGCAGGCACATCCACCGGACGGGCATGCTCCACCATGGCATCTGCCAAACCGTTGAGCTCGTCCACGGTTTCCCCCTTGGTACGCAGGGCCATGAGGAAACCAGCAATCACAGCATCAGACACCTCCCCGTTCATGATGGTGTCCATGGCCCAATAGGACTCATCCCAAGTGAGATCCTCGCCACGCGAGAGGGTGGCAAGAAGATTCGGCCAGTGCATGTTCGATCGGGATCCAGTTGAGGTAGTCACAATCTGACTGTACCGCCAGATTCCCGCTCTGCACGAAGCCGCCCGGGCACAGGGATTTCAGCTCCCTATATAAGGGGCGCCACGAAATAACCTGCAAGAGAAGCAGTTGGTTCGCGACACGGAACCCTCAGAAGGGCCCGGTGGTTGGTTCACGGAGAGTTTTGGCGACATAATGTCTCTGTGACAACTGCAACCCATACCCCAGCCAAACCGGTAGGCGCGAACATCAATCGCCCCAACCTCACTTCCGTGGGCACCATCGTGTGGCTCTCCTCCGAAGTGATGTTCTTCGCCGGTCTTTTCGCCATGTACTTCACCCTCCGCGCAACGTCTCCGGAGTTGTGGGAGGAACAGACCTCGATGCTCAACGTTCCGTTGGCATTGATCAACACCATCATCCTGGTGCTCAGCTCTGTGACCTGCCAGTTCGGCGTGTTCGCTGCTGAGCGTCTCCAGCCCCGCCGTACCGGCGGCATCTTCCAGTTCACCAAGTGGGGCATGACCGAATGGTTCGCGCTCACCTTCCTGATGGGTGCCGTCTTCGTCTCCGTCCAGGTGTACGAGTACGCTGTGCTGGTTTCCGAAGGCGTCACCATTGCGGCCAACGCATATGGTTCTGCCTTCTACATCACCACCGGCTTCCACGCGATCCACGTGACCGGCGGTCTGATCGCATTCCTATTCATCATGGGCCGCGCCTACGTTGCCAAGCGGTTCGGACACTTCGAGGCCACCTCGGCCATCGTGGTCTCCTACTATTGGCACTTCGTGGACGTCGTCTGGATCGTCCTGTTCATCCTGGTCTACTTCATTCAGTAACCAGCAGGAACGATTCACCCCATCCCAGTCTCCAAGTACCGAGTAAAAGGAACGTTTGACGTGAAGGCACTCTCACAAAAGCGCCGCCATCCTCTGGCAGTCCTCGCACTGCTCGTCATGGCTTTGCTTCTCACCGGTGGACTCTATGCAGTTGCCACAACCACCAACGAAGCCAAGGCCGAGACCACGACCTACTCGGCACAGGATATTGAGGAAGGCCAGAAGTTGTTCCTGGCCAACTGCTCCACCTGCCACGGCCTGAACGCAGAAGGCACCGAGGCCGGCCCCAGCCTCATCGGTGTGGGCGCCGCGTCCGTTGACTTCCAGGTCGGCACCGGCCGCATGCCCATGCAGATGCAGGGCCCCCAGGCACAGGTCAAGCCGGAACAGTTCAATGAAGAACAGACCAAGCAGCTCGCAGGCTACGTAGCATCGCTGGGTGCCGGCCCCGCCATCCCCGAGGACGAGTACCTGGACGTCACCAAGGGCGATTCCGCCAACGGCGCCAAGGTCTTCCTGGCCAACTGCGCCATGTGCCACAACGCCGCCGGCGCCGGTGGCGCATTGACACGCGGCAAGTACGCTCCCTCCCTGATGGGCGTCGACGAGGCCCACATTTACGAGGCCATGCAGACCGGCCCCCAGAATATGCCGGTGTTCAATGACGCCAACATCACCCCCGAGGAAAAGCGTGACGTGATCACCTACCTCAAGGCATTGGACAACAACACCAACCCGGGCGGTTTCGGTCTCGGATCGCTCGGCCCGGTCTCTGAAGGCCTTCTTATTTGGAGCCTCGGTCTGGCCGTCGTCATTGGTTTCACCGTTTGGCTCACTTCGCGCTCCGCCTGAGAGCAACAGCCGGTACGGCCGGCGACCCGACACAGTATTATTCAAAGCATCAAGAGAAGAATGAGGGACCACATGGGCGACCATCGTGACGGCACTCCCCAGCACAGCGGGGCGGTTGTCACCTCGGACGGAGCAGCTAAGAATCAGTTCCCCGACCCGGGACTTCCGCCGCACCGTCCTCGAGTGACAGACGTTGACCCCAAGGCTGCTAAGCGTGCCGAGCGGCAGGTAGTACTGCTGTTCATCATCTCGATCCTCGGATCGATTCTGTTCTTCATCGCGTACTTCGGTATCCGAGTGGACGGGCCGATCTACGACGTGGTGAATACAGAACCCACCAACCAGCTGCGCTTGCAGAACCTACTGTTGGGCCTCGGTATTGCGCTCGGCATGTTCGGTATCGGCATCGGTATCGTCCAGTGGGCGCGTACCCTCATGCCCGACCACGAGCTGGTCGAGGAGCGTCACGACGTACGCACCGAGGAACAGCGCGCGGAAGCTCAGGAAATCCTGACCACCATTTACGACGAGTCCGGAATCAAGCGCCGCCCGCTGCTGCGGAACACCCTGATCGGCGCGGCTGTCTTGGCTCCGCTGCCCTTCGTCGGGTTGCTCCGCGACCTGGGCCCCACGAATTTGGATGTGCTCAAACACACAATCTGGGACGAGGGAGTGCGTTTGGTGCGGGACCCCTCCGGTACCCCGATCAAGGCCTCGGACGTCACCCTGGGTTCCGCGTTCCACGTAGTCCCCGAGAACCTCTCCGAACTGGGTCACCACGACGGCTATCTGGACGAGAAAGCGAAGGCTGTGGTGCTGCTCATGCGCCTCGACCCGGACAAGGTGAACGTCTCGCCTGATCGCGAAGACTGGAACGTGGACGGTATCTTCGCCTACTCCAAGGTCTGCACCCACGTCGGCTGCCCCATCGCACTGTACGAGCAGCACACTCACCATCTGCTGTGTCCCTGCCACCAGTCGACCTTCGACCTCACCAACGAGTGCGAAGTGATCTTCGGCCCGGCCTCTCGCCCGCTGCCCCAGCTGCCCATTACCGTCGATTCCGAGGGTTACCTCGTTGCGCGTAGCGATTTCCATGTGCCCGTGGGACCCACCTACTCGCAGCGGGAATTCCACGTCCGAGAAATGCAGGGTGAGGCAAACTGATGTCATCTACTACTGATTACGAGTACAAGCCCCGCACAAGCACCGGGCGGATCGCTAACTTCGTGGACACCCGCGCGGGTGTCTCCCCCATGGTCAAGGAATTCGGTCGCAAGATCTTCCCTGACCACTGGACCTTCATGTTCGGTGAGGTCGCGCTCTACAGCTTCGTCATCCTGCTGCTGTCGGGCACGTTCCTCGCCTTCTGGTTCGACCCCACCATGACCTCCATGGAGTATCACGGCAGCTACGTCCCCATGCAGGGCGTGGAAATGTCCGGTGCGTACGCGTCGTCCTTGAACATCTCGTTCGACATCCGCGGTGGCTTGTTCCTGCGTCAGCTCCACCACTGGTCGGCGCTCATGTTCGTAATGGCACTGTCCGTGCACATGCTCCGCGTGTTCTTCACCGGAGCGTTCCGACGCCCCCGCGAACTTAACTGGGTGGTCGGTTGCTTGCTGTTCCTGCTGGCGATCGTGGCCGGTTTCTCCGGCTACTCCCTCCCGGATGACGTTCTGTCCGGTAACGGTTTGCGCATTGCTGACGCCATGTTGAAGGCCATCCCCGTGGTCGGTACCTACATGTCGATGTTCATGTTCGGCGGCGAGTTCCCCGGACTGGCCATCATCGGTCGTCTGTACATTGCCCACGTCCTGATCATCCCCGCGTTGATCCTGGTCATGATCGTCGTGCACTTGTTCATGGTCGTCGTTCACAAGCACACCCAGTACCCCGGCCCGGGCCGCACCGAGGACAACGTGGTCGGCTTCCCGGTCGGTCCTGTCTACGCCGCGAAAGCCGGTGGCTTCTTCTTCATCGTGTTTGGTATTTTGGCGCTCTTGGCTGGTACCACCACCATCAACGCCATCTGGAACTACGGTCCTTACGACCCCTCCCCGGTTCAGGCAGGTTCGCAGCCTGACTTCTACATGGGCTTCCCGGACGGCGCTCTGCGACTCATGCCGGGTTCCTGGCCCTTCTCCTGGGAGTTCACCATTTTCGGCTGGGTTCTCCCGATGGCCATTCTTCTCCCGCTAATCCCCATCGCTCTGCTGTTCGTCGCGATGTTCGCCTACCCCTGGATCGAACGTTGGGTCACCAAGGACAACCGCGTGCACAACGTGCTGGATCGTCCGCGTAACGCCCCGTTCCGCACGGCCATTGGTGCAGCTGCCGTAACCTTCTACGCAGTGCAGATGATGGCGGCTTCCTCCGACCTCATCGCAACGCACTTCCACGTTGGTCTGAACGATGTCACCTACTGGCTGCGCGCCGCGTACTTCCTCGGCCCGATCCTCGCGTTCATCATCACCCGCCGTATGTGCTTGGCACTGCAGCGCAAGGATCGCGAGATCGTCCTGCACGGTCGTGAGTCCGGTCGGATTCAGTCCCTGCCGCACGGTGAGTTCGTGGAGGTTCACGAGCCGCTGGACGAGTACAAGCGCTACCGTTTGGTGAGCTTCGAGGACTACCAGGTAGAGCCGGCACGTGCGAACGCCAAGGGCAAGGTCACCGGAACTGAGAAGCTCCGTGGACGCCTGAGCCGCTGGTACTTCGAGGACCGCGTGGCTCCCGTGACTCCCCAGGAGCTCGAGGCAGCACACGGTCACCACGACGACCACGAGGCCGTTGGCGCTGGATCCCACAAGGCCCAGCTCGATAAGTAATATGACGGCCAGCTAGATCTGTTCATGAAGATGCCCCCGAGGTAAACCTCGGGGGCATCTTCATGCTCCCACTCCCCTGCGCTTACTTGACCAACTCCATGCAATGGCTGTCGGACATCCCACGGCGGTCTAGTAACAGCCCTTTGATGGCCCTGTTCGCCGCCTGCTCACCGAGATGTTGTACGGTCCATCCTCACCCCTGGTTACTAGTTACCGGTGCCAGGCTGGACTCGAGCCAGGTGAAAAGGTCGTGGTGGCGGATCAGGGTCCGGTAGCACGGACGGGATCGGCGTACGCGTTGATGGGTGGATCACCAGGCCCGGTCGTCTTTGACCCCGGTAGATCGCACTATTCCTTTGCCCGGCCGGGAGCGTTGTTTCAACAACGTCTCCTATTTCGCTTCCCTCGAGGCGTAGGCACCCATCCAGACCGCGGCGTGGGACCATTGCTGGCGCAGGGCAGCGTGCAAACCTGTGCCCCCGTCGACGCTGGTCACGACCGGGCCGCGATTCGTTTCAACGGCGCTAACCAGGCGGCTTTTTCTCGTGGTCACACCATTGCCAGCCCACCACGTGGGCGCCGGCGTAGACGATGTGCACGCATCAGCCGTTGGTAGTCGCCATTGAGCATGATCTGGTGGTGAATCACCCCGGTCGGCTCCCCAAGGGGCACAGGGATACGCCAGCAACAGGCTGGGACGTCTCTGAACGAGCGGCCAGTGCCTCCCTGGCCAACTTGAGCCCCCACGTCCAGAAGCCGATCCATGAACTGGTCCAGTTGGGCCGGGCGGGGGTTGTCCAACGCACTGAATCATTTCTCAGAACTCAGCAACCAGCACACGGCCTGTCGGGTGTGCTTGTCGGCCATCCCCGCAGTAGTCTCGCAACAGCTCCTTAATGTCCTTGTCCGGCCTGCTTTGTCACGGAGAGGTTGTCTGGTCAAACTTCACCCGCCGGTTACCGGTTCCCGGAGACATGCCGGGCTTTGAGCCACCCGATTAGGTTCTCGTGGCGGGACTAAAGCCCGGGCCAACGCAACACGCGATGGTCGCAGCGTGGACTGGTTCTGGGCCCATCACGCGGTGGTGGGCCCGGCTAGTCACCTCCCGTTTCGTCATCCAAAGGGCGGCGCCATAAGATCCTGATTCCTTGGTTAGTGAAGTTCTCCCGCACCAAGAACCGGAGCCGCAAACTCCATGCGCTACGGCTCTCCTGCCGGTTCAAACGCTTCTGAGTGACACGGTTAGCCATCCCCCTGCGACAGTCCCCCGCCGAGCCGCTCTGTGCGAATAGACCGTTCGTGCAGCCCCTAGGATGCCGGGTGTGGCGCGAACCCGCTCCTGGCGGCGCTCTCGGGGGTCGAGCCAAAGCGTGGAGGCCCTTCAATGACCGCATAGCCCCTAAGCATGGGGCTTGGTCCCACGGGCGCTCCTTGTCCGTTACGGCAATTAAGGTGTGGCACGAAAAGAAGCCCTCCTCGTTGAAAAACGAGGAGGGCTACTTTCGGATAGAGCGCCTACATCAGTGGGCGTGATCTCCGCGAGAGTGCTCGAAGATGAGTCCGAACAGACCCAACACGAGGACCGGTGCGGCCAGACCAATGATCCACCAGTCGATGGCCAGTGCCAGGATGAAGATCGCGCAACCGATGCCGAGCAGCAGCGGCCACCAGCTCCACGGGGAGAATGCCCCGTAGTCACCGGACATTTCCACGATCTCGCCGTCCTCGCGGTCCTCCGGGAGCATGGCGCCGGTGGAGCGGTCCACGAGCCAGAGGTATACCGCGAGCATGAGGCTCATGGCCGCCACGGCCAGCAGGGCGGGAAAACCGGCCAGTTCCTGGAATCCGGTGAGGTACCCGTATGCCGCTCCTGCGAGCAGGAAAAAGATGCCCAGGAGGACGAAAGTTTTGACAGAGGTTTTCATCGACCGGTCCTTCCAGATCCGCCGACGAGCGGCTGTTCTGCCTCGAATTGCTGGCTAGAGAACGCTGCCAGCTCGGGGTGGTGCAGGTCCAGAGCGGGACGCTCGGAACGGATGCGGGGCAGAGAGATGAAGTTGTGGCGCGGGGGCGGGCAGGACGTAGCCCACTCGAGGGAGCCACCGAAGCCCCACGGGTCGTCAACTTCCACCTTTTTGCCGTTACGAGCCGTGGTGTACACGTTCCAGAAGAACGGGATCATGGACAGCCCGAGGAGCATGGCGCCACCGGTGGACAGCTGATTCATCCACGTGAAGCCGTCCTCCGGCATGTAGTCCGCGTACCGGCGGGGCATGCCGTCCACGCCCAGCCAGTGCTGAATGAGGAACGTCATGTGGAACCCGATGAACAACATCCAGAAGTGGATTTTGCCCAACCGTTCGTTGAGCATCTTGCCGGTGAATTTGGGCCACCAGAAGTAGAACCCGGCGAACATGCAGAACACCACGGTACCGAAGATCACGTAGTGGAAGTGGGCCACCACGAAGTAGGTGTCGGAGACGTGGAAGTCCAGCGGCGGGGTGGCCAGGATAATGCCGGTGAGCCCACCGAACAGGAAGGTGAAGAGGAAGCCCAGAACCCACAGGATGGGCGTTTCAAAGGTCAATGATCCTTGCCACATGGTGCCGATCCAGTTGAAGAACTTCACGCCGGTTGGCACCGCGATCATCATGGTCATGAACGAGAAGAACCCGAGAGCCACGGCACCGGTCACGTACATGTGGTGTGCCCACACGGTGACGGACAGGGCGGCAATGGCGATGGTTGCGAAGACCAGGCCCTTGTACCCGAAGATCGGCTTACGCGAGAACACAGGGATGATTTCGGACACGATGCCGAAGAACGGCAGAGCGATCACGTATACCTCGGGGTGGCCGAAGAACCAGAACAGATGCTGCCACAGGATGGCGCCGCCGTTCTCCGGGTCGAACACGTGCCCGCCCAGTCGGCGGTCCATGCCCAAGGCGAATAATGCGGAGGCCAGCGGCGGGAACACCATGATGATCAGCAAAGCGGTGATCAGCGTGGTCCACGTGAAGATGGGCATGCGCCACATGGTCATACCCGGAGCGCGCATGCACAGGATGGTGGTGATGAAGTTGACGCCACCCATGATGGTGCCGAAGCCCTGAAGGCCAAGGCCGAAGACCCATAGGTCACCACCAACCCCTGGACTGAACGTTGTGCTGTTCAGTGGCGCGTACGCAAACCAGCCGAAGGAAGCGGCACCCTGCGGGGTGACGAATCCTGCCATGGCGATCAAGGAACCGAAGAGGAAGAACCAGAACGCCAACGCGTTCAAGCGCGGGAACGCAACGTCAGGGGAACCCAGCTGAAGCGGGACCAACACGTTGGCGAAGCCGACGAACAGCGGAGTACCGAACATCAGCAACATGATGGTGCCGTGCATGGTGAACAGCTGGTTGTACTGCTCCTTGGTCTCCAAGATCTGCATGCCCGGATCGAAGAGCTCCGCGCGGATCAGCAGCGCCATGACGCCGCCGATGCAGAAGAAGATGAAGGAAGAAATCAGGTACATGTACCCGATGGTCTTGTGGTCAGTCGAGGTGAGCCAATTGACAATCACCTTGCCCTTTGACCTAGGCACAACACGGGGAGCGACCGTGGTCGCTTCGTCCCGCGAGTATTCGAGCGTAGACATTGCCTATCCCCTAGTTGTTGGACGTTTCGTTCTGGTTCGGGTTGCGGTTGTACTCGTCGCCGACGGAACCGGTGTTGCCCTGATCGCGCAACTGTTCCATCTGAGCGTCGTACTCTTCCTGGCTCACAACGGCAACGTTGAAGAGCATTTCGGAGTGGTACTCACCGCAGAGCTCGGCGCACTTGCCGGCGAAAACGCCTTCGCGGCCGGTGGTGAAGCTCATGTAGTTGGTGCGCTCCGGGAACATATCGATCTTCTCAAGGAAGGCCGGAACCCAGAACGAGTGGATCACGTCGCGAGACTTGATCTCGAGCTCAACCTTGCTGTCCACGGGGAGGTACAGGGTGGGAAGGGTTTCTTCCACGCCCTCCTCACCGGTCAGGTGCGCCTGAACGCCCTGGTAGTAGACATCGTCGTCGAGGTAGTTGAAGTCCCAGGCCCACTGTTTGCCGTACACCTGGACGGTAACGTCCGGGTTGTCGTGCCGCGCCGTAATGGCCGTCTGCGCCCGCTCCGAGAAGAAGAACAGGGATACAACCATGGCGATCGGGACAATCGTGTAGAAGACCTCAAGCGGAGCGTGGTAGGCCAACTGGCGGGGGTAGCCGGTCTCGTTCTTGCGACGGCGATAAGCGATCATGCACCACAGCATGAGGCCCCAGGTCACCAGACCCACTGCCAACGCTGCTACCCACGAACCGATCCACAGATCAATGATGTGGTCCGCGTTGTCAGTGGTGCCACGTTCGGTGGGCAAGAAGCCCATCTTCGCTTGTTCGGAGCAAGCGGTGAGCGTGGTCGCAGCCAGGACTGCCACTGCCGAGGCCTTGAGCATCCGGCTTCGGCGGCTGCCGGATCGAGTTTGCGAACTCACAGACGGCCCTTCCTCTTCTTTGTGTGAGCTGTGTATGCGCTGGCACTGGGCACAGGGCATACGTGGCCCGTTAATAATTCTCCCTTGAGAGCTTACCCCTCCACCAGCGCTTCTGCTGACACTGTGTCACCGTGCCGTGTCGCCTTTTTCCGTCTGGGTTCACCCCTCACGGGACGACCTCCGCATCTCATGCAGGAACGGGGTGAATCCAACGCGTGGAGACGTTGGATTCACCCCGTTCAGGAGGGCTTGGGAGTCCTTAGTGGAAGGAATCACCGCACGCACAGGAGCCACCGGCGTTGGGGTTGTCGATGGAGAAGCCCTGCTTGGAGATGCTGTCCTCGAAGTCCACGGTGGAGCCGTTGAGGTACGGGACGCTCATCTTGTCCACGATGACTTCCACGCCGTCGAAGTCGCGGGTGTGGTCGCCGTCCAGGACGCGTTCGTCGAAGTACAGCTGGTAGATCAGGCCCGAGCAGCCGCCGGGCTGAACGGCCACTCGCAGACGAAGGTCGGTGCGACCCTCCTGGTTCAGGAGATCACGAACCTTCTGGGCGGCCTCGTCGGTCAACTGGACCTCGTGGGTCGGCAGTTCTTGGGTGGTCTCATTGTCGGTGGTGACGCTCATGGTGCTCGCTTTCTGTCCTACCGTGGGCGGTTCGCGAAGACGAACCGCTCTTTAATCTTCAAACGCCTCTGGTACGAGAATCATTCCGAGTCACGACGGCCTTGTTCGGCAAGGGCCGTCAGGACCAGAGCCTCAGCTGTTACCGCGTGCAAGAAATCCCCGATATGGAGGGATTCATTGGCACTGTGTGCTCGGGTGTCCGGATCCTCGATACCTGTTATCAGGATCTGGGCATCAGGGTACGCCTCGGTGAGGGTCGCCGTAAACGGGATGGAGCCACCCATACCGGATTTCACGGCGGGCCGACCCCAGGCCTGCTCGAAGGCCCACAACGCGATCTGTGAACTGACCGCTTGGGTGTCAGCGCGGAAGGACGGCCCGGCTTCTTCGACGGAGAAACTCACATGCGCACCGAAGGGTGCGTTCTCCTCGACGTGCTTACGCAATGCCTCCCCCGCATCCTGGGGATTCTGCCCCGGGGCGATACGCAGGCTCAATTTAGCTCGAACGGTCGAGGCAATGGTGTTGGACGCCGTATCGACGTCCGTGACGTCGATACCGGTCACGGACAGTGCAGGCTTGGTCCACAGGCGGGAGGCGATTGATCCAGTGCCCGCCAACTGCACGCCATCCAACACGCCGGCGTCGGCGCGGAAACGTTCTTCCTCGTAATCGACGTCCACGTCGTCTTCGGAGAGCAAACCGGCTACTGCCACGGCGCCGTCGTCGTCGTGAAGCGTGGCGATCAGGCGCGCCAACAAGGTCGGTGCGTCGAGTACGGGGCCGCCGTAAATACCGGAGTGTACGGAGTGATCCAGCACGGAGAGCTCCACAACACCTCCGACCACGCCTCGCAGGCTGGTGGTCAGGGCGGGAACTCCGACCTCCCAGTTGGAGGAGTCGGCAATAACGATCACGTCTGCAGCGAGTCGATCGCGGTATTCCCGGAGGAAATCCTCGAATCCCGGTGAACCAGCCTCTTCCTCACCCTCGATGAACACGGCCACACCAAGGGACGGTTCGTCGCCTGCGTGCTCGAAGAAGGCGCGGAGGGCACCAACGTGCGCCATCACGCCGGCCTTGTCATCGGCGGCACCGCGGCCCCATAAACGGCCGTCCTTCTCGACGGCCTGGAACGGCTCGGTGTTCCAGAGTTCACGTTTCCCCGGGGGCTGCACGTCGTGGTGGGCGTACAGGAGAATGGTGGGATAACCCGGCGCAGCTGCCTTACGTGCCACCACCGCCGGATTCCCGGGACGCTCGCCCTGTTGGACGCGCAGGATATCCACACTGTCGAACGGCAACTCGGAGAGTAGGCCCTTGACCGCTTCCGCGCTGCGTTCGAGGTCGGCGGGGTCAAAGGACTCCCACGCGATACCCGGGATGGCAACGAGCTCGGAGAGCTCCCC
This sequence comes from Kocuria atrinae, assembly GCF_039531425.1. Classification (NCBI taxonomy): domain Bacteria; kingdom Bacillati; phylum Actinomycetota; class Actinomycetes; order Micrococcales; family Micrococcaceae; genus Kocuria; species Kocuria atrinae. The sequence continues at coordinate 203,940 of NZ_BAAAQA010000015.1, read as the reverse complement.
CAGAAGTCGCTCGCGGGATCCGCTGACGGTCTCCCGCAACGTATCGATGGTGTCCTGGCTCGGTGGAGTGAACTCGGTACTCATGGCTCCCACACTATCGCCGCGGTCCGGTTACGCGCCGATTGCACCGCGATGCCGCGTCTCGCGCTGACTCGGCTATCCTGGATCGGTGTTTGGACGCAAGAAAGCAGATGAATCCACGGGGTCCACGGCCGTAGGCGCCACGAGCGAGCCGGTTGAGACCGCCCCCGCCGATGGCCGTAAGGGCCGCCCTACTCCCAGCCGTAAGGAACAGGAAGCCGCGCGCAAGCGCCCCCTGGTCCCGGCCGACCGCAAGATCGCCAAGGCCGAATCCCGCCAGGCCGAGCGTGAACGTCGCGCTGTGGCCCAGGCCGGCATGGCCGCCGGCGATGAGCGTTATCTCGGCCCCCGCGACCGCGGCCCGCAGCGCCGCTTCGCCCGCGACTGGATCGACTCCCGCTTCAACATCGGTGAGTTCGTTCTGATTTTCCTGATCCTCATGTTGTTCATTCTGTTCCTGCCCAACCAGGCGATCGGCTTGACCTTCATTTGGATCATGTACGGCTACATCGCCCTGTGCGTGATCGACGCCTTCATCACTACGGCGCGCATGAAGTCCGTCATGCAACGTAAGTTCGGCGAGGTCCAGCGAGGCACCCGCTGGTACGCCGCGATGCGCACCTTCACCATTCGTCGCCTTCGCCTGCCCAAGCCACAGGTTCGTCGCGGGGAACGCCCCGCTTAGGCTCAGACGTTCTCATCTGCGACAGCACACGGGACCCGCACCGAATTGGTGCGGGCCCGTTGCATTGCGCCGGGGCGCGGTACGAGAAGTCGCGGCTCTCAGGCCTCAACCACGGACGCGGCGCGCTGCTTTCTTGAGACCGCGGTTGATTCTGGCTGCCCAGAACGGCCCCTCGTACAAGAATGCCGTGTACCCCTGCACCAGGTCAGCACCCGCGTCCAGGCGCTCGATCACGTCCTCGGAGGTTGTCACGCCTCCCACCGAGATCAGAGTCAGCCGGTCTCCCGCGTGCTGGCGCAGCATTTTCAAGACCTCCAGGGAACGACCCCGCACTGGCCGCCCGGACAGCCCGCCGGCACCACACGCGGTGACCTCGTCCTCGCTGCTACGCAGGCCCAAGCCATCACGAGCAATAGTCGTGTTGGTGGCCACGATGCCGTCCAACCCGAGGTCCAGAGCCAATTCGGCCACCGCCTGGACATCGGCGTCCGCCAGGTCCGGGGCAATCTTCACGAGCAGGGGTACGTGGCGCCCCGATACGGCCGAGGATTCTTCGCGTACTGCAGTGAGCAACGGTCGCAGCGAATCGAGTTCCTGCAGCTGCCGCAGACCAGGGGTGTTGGGTGAGGACACATTGACCACGAGGTAGTCGGCGTACGGGGCCAGGGCCCGGGTGCTCGTGACGTAATCCCCCACGGCATCCTCCAGCTCGACCACTTTGGTCTTGCCGATGTTCACGCCCACGATGGGTCGTTCCAGACCGGTTTTGAGGGCCTGTTCACTCAGTGACTGCAGTGCAGCGGCAACGCGGGGAGCGACGGCAGCAGCGCCGTCGTTATTGAATCCCATGCGGTTGATGACCGCGCGATCCTTGATGAGGCGGAAGAGTCGCGGCTTGGGGTTACCGGGCTGCGCCTGACCCGTCACGGTGCCGATCTCCACGTGGCCGAAACCGAGGTCCGTGAGTGCGTGGGTACCGGTGGCCCCTTTGTCGAATCCAGCGGCCAGACCGAAAGCCGATGGGAAGCGAAGCCCCATCACCTCTACTGCGCTGCCGGGATCCGGGCGGGTGAATTTACTCAGTACCGATCCGAGACCACTACGATGCATGGCCTTGATACCGGCGAAACCAAGGGTGTGGGCGAGTTCCGCATCCATCCAGGAGAACGCGACTTTGAAGAATGTGGGGTACAAGCGCATGGTCTCAGTTTTGCATATGGCCCAAGCGCCCGGACTCCGGTGTTCAACGTGTCAGAAATAATTGAAGTCAATATTGAAACTTTAAGAATAACCCTCAACTTCCCCCTGCAACTTTATCCACAGCTCCCCCGTATCGCCGGTCACGGCTCGCGTATTCTTCGACCGCGCGCCACAGCACCGTACGATCGACGTCGGGCCAGAGCACGTCGAGAAACACGAGCTCCGCATAGGCCGATTGCCACAGCATGAAGTTCGAAATGCGTTGCTCACCGGAGGAACGCAGGAAGAGATCCACGTCCGGCAGGTCGGGTTCGTCCAGGTACTGCTGCACCGTTGTCTCGGAAATGGATCGGGGATCCAGTACACCGGCCTGAATGTCACGCCCCATGGCCGCGGCGGCATCCGCAATTTCCGCCCGTCCTCCGTAGTTCACGCACATGGTCAGTGTGACCACGTCGTTGTCCTTGGTTTCTTCCTCGGCGTGCTCGAGGCGGTTGATCACGGACTTCCACAGTTTGGGTCTACGACCGGCCCAGCGCACACGAATACCCCATTCCTGGAACGTGGGCAGCTGACGCTTCATCACGTCCCCGGTGAAGTTCATGAGGAACGCCACCTCGGACGGTGATCGTTTCCAGTTCTCCGTGGAGAACGCGTACGCGGAGACGTTGGGTATCCCCATTTCGATGGCGCCGGCCACCACGTCAAGGAGGGCTCGCTCCCCCGCTCGGTGCCCCTCGTTACGGGGCAAGCCGCGCTCATTGGCCCAGCGTCCGTTACCATCCATGACCAGGGCCACATGTTTAGGCACGAATTGTTCCGGAATCGCCGGGGGCTTGGCACCGCTGGGGTGCGCCGGTGGCGGGGAGAATCTGCTCACGCTCTGCGTCCTTTACTGAATCATTCGGTGCGTTCGACCAAGCTCAAGGAACGCACCGACCGTTCCATGTGCCATTGAATGTAGCTGGCCACCAATCCCGCTGCGGCGCGTGCCGACTTGGAGTCTGCGGCGTCGATGGTTTCCCAATCTCCCTGCAGCAGTCCCTGGAGCAGGACGAACGTCGCTTCGCTGGGGGCGGCGGATCCCGGTGGCCGGCACTGCGGACACACGGCACCACCGATCGCGGCGGAGAAGGAACGATGGGGACCGGGCGCTCCGCAGCGGGCGCAGTCCACGAAGCTCGGGGCCCACCCGGCAATGGACACCGCCCGGAGTAAATAGGAATCAAGCGTGCGTCCGGGTTCGTGGAGACCACGCGCCACCGCAGACAGGGCGCCGGTCAAGAGCTGGTAATGCTGCTGGGCGGTGTCATAGTCGTCCGCGGTCAGTTTCTCGGCGGTCTCCACCATGGCGGCCGCGGCCGTGTACTTGGAGTAGTCGGAACCTATCTGTTCGCCGTAGGAGCGCTTACCCAGCGCTTGCGAGACGATGTCCAGCGTGCGGCCCTGTACTAACTGCAGCGTGGCCACATTGAACGGTTCCAAGCGAGCCCCAAAGCGCGAGGTGGTCCTGCGCACGCCCTTGGCCACCGCTCGCACTTGCCCGTGCTCCCTGGTCAGGAGGATCACGATGCGGTCCGCCTCGGCCAATTTATAGGTGCGCAGCACCACGGCTTCATCGCGGTACGAGCGAGAAGCGAAAGTTGAACCGGCCACTCCCCTAGTCTCCCACGCCTACCTGGCCGCCCGTGCGCGCAGACGAACACGCCGACGCCGCTGAGTGGCCCTCTCTACGGAAGGTCACCGAGCGGCGTCGGCGGTTGAATCGATACAACGGGGATTAGGCCTGTTCTGCCAACTGAGCGTCACGAACGGCGCGGTTGATGGCGGAAATCACGGCCTTGAGGGAGGAACGAGTGGTGTTGTTGTCCATACCCACGCCCCACAGCACGCGGTCACCCACGGCCAACTCCACGAAGCTCGCAGCCTGCGCGTTGGCTGAGGCGGACATCGTGTGCTCCGAGTAATCGAGCAGACGGACATCCACGCCCTCGGCGTTGAACAGCGAGATCAGTGCGTCAATGGGGCCATTGCCCTGCGACGTGCGGTCGTGACGCTGGCCGTCCACGTCCAGGCCGATCTCCAGAACGGTATTACCCTCGTCCTCCGCGTGAGTGGACATGCTGGAGATGCGGTAGCGACCCCAGCGGTGATCGCCGCTCTCACGTGCGGGCAGGTATTCATTTGTGAAGATGTTCCACAGCTGCGCACCGCTGACCTCGGAACCGGAGGTCTCCGTGTATTTCTGCACCACACCGGAGAACTCGATCTGAGCACGACGGGGCAGGTCCACTCCGTACTCGCTCTTGAGCAGGTAGGCCACGCCACCCTTGCCGGACTGCGAGTTCACGCGGATCACGGCCTCGTAGCTGCGGCCCACGTCCTTGGGGTCGATGGGCAGGTACGGAACGGCCCACTCGAGCTCGTCCACGGTGACGCCCTGGTCGGACGCGTCCTTATCCATGGACTCGAAGCCCTTCTTGATCGCATCCTGGTGGGAACCGGAGAACGCGGTGAAGACCAGGTCGCCGCCGTAGGGGCTGCGTTCCGGAACGGGCAGCTGATTGCAGAACTCCACGGTGCGGCGGATCTCGTCGATATCGGAGAAGTCGATCTGCGGGTCCACACCCTGGGTCAACATGTTCAGCCCCAGCGTGACCAGGTCCACGTTGCCGGTGCGCTCACCGTTGCCGAACAGGCAACCTTCGATCCGGTCCGCTCCGGCCAGGTACCCCAGCTCGGCAGCGGCCACGCCGGTGCCGCGGTCGTTGTGCGGGTGCAGCGAGATGATGATGTCGTCGCGCTGGTACAGGTGACGACTCATCCACTCGATGGAATCCGCATACACGTTGGGGGTGGCTTCCTCAACGGTCGCGGGCAGGTTGATGATCATCTGCCGTCCGTCACCGATTTCGAAGGTCTCGGCCACTTCATTGCAAATGCGGGCCGCGAACTCCAGTTCGGTGCCGGTGTAGGACTCGGGAGAGTACTCGTAGGTCACGTTGGTGTCCTTGAGCTGCTCCTCGTACTTCATGCACAACCGGGCGCCGGTCAGGGCGATGTCCACGATGCCGTCCATATCCTGCTTGAACACGACACGGCGCTGCAAGCGCGACGTGGAGTTGTACAGGTGCACGATGGCGTTGGGCGCGCCCTCAATCGCCTGATAGGTGCGCTCGATCAGGTGTTCGCGGGACTGCGTGAGGACCTGGATGGAGACATCCTCCGGGATCCGATCCTCTTCGACCAGCTTGCGGACGAAATCTAAATCGATCTGTGAAGCCGAGGGGAAACCCACCTCGATCTCCTTGAATCCCATGCTGACCAGCAGCTCGAACATCTTGAGCTTGCGGGTGGGATCCATGGGCTCGATCAGAGCCTGATTGCCGTCACGCAGGTCCACCGCACACCACCGAGGCGCCTTGGTGATGACCTTGTCGGGCCAGGTGCGGTCCGACATGTCGAACGGGAAATTCTGCTGGTACGGCGTGTACTTGTGCACGGGCATACCGGAGGGACGCTGCAAATTCTTCACGAAAAGCGGGCCTTTCAATAAATACGAGATAGGGCCGGCACCACGAAACTCCGCAGCGGGTCGGTCGGCCGTCCGTCAGATGGGTGAGGCCCCGCTGCGGCACATAAGCAGGAGTCGCACGTTCCCTGGCCGCATGTGATCCAACGTACCACTTGGACGGGCGCTGCCCGGAAAATGCGCGCCATCATGTCGGGCGGACGCCAGGACCCAGTAGTTGCAGTCCCGTGGAATTCCCCTCCGGATGGGTCCCACTATCCCCGTCAGTCCTGACAGGTGAACTGTTCAGCTGTTTGCCCTTGCAATTCGTCCGGCAGAGCTCCGGAGAGGTCCAGTTTCTCGCCGGAGGTGAAGTCCTGGCCGATGGAGACGCGCAGGCCCTCCAACTCGTAGTCGGCCACGAGCTGACTGTCCGGGACTCCCAACAACGCGGCCAAGTCATCAGCTGCTGTGGCCCACGTGGGGTTGTAGAAGATCTGCGTACCCGCCAGAGCGGTTCCGGTGCGGGCGGTCTCGGCCTGGGTATAACCGGACTCGGCCAGAAGGTCGCGAATCTCTTCACCACGGTCCGGTTCCCCCGAGCGGTTGGCCACTGTGATCGGCACTAGAGACGGCTGCACCTGGGGTGCCCATTCCTGCGAAGCGTCCTCGGTGGCTGCCGATTCGGGCGCAGTGCTCGGCGCGGCCGGCGCCGAGGTTTCTACCGGCGCGGCATCGGCGGTGGCAGCGGCCTCAGTGGGTGCCGCGGCGGCGTCGTCATCCTGGGCCGCCTCGGTTTCCTGACCCTCCTCGGAGGCCGGCGCAGAGCCGGTGGATGACGGCGCGGCGTCGGTCACGGCGCGATCCTGCTGGAGCGTGTCGAACAACCGTTCCGCAGGTTCTTCGTCCAGAACCAGGCGGTTGGGGTCCTCCGGATTCTGGACATTAGGAACCGTGACGAACGCAATCCGCCCCAGATCGATTCCGGCAAAGGTACCGGCGATCCCCACAAGTGTGGGTAGCGACGTCAGGCCCTCGTCCACGTGCAGATTCTGGGTCATGACTTCCGCGATCTTGTAGAGCTGCGGCAGGTTGTTCAGTGTGCCGTCACTCTGGATTTTGCGGGTCAGTGACGCCAGGAACGATTGCTGTGACCGAATGCGGGATTCGTCACCGCCGTCCCCGAAGGCGGCGCGGGAACGCAAGAAGGCCAAGGCCTGATCGCCCTCGACCGAGGAAATACCGGCGGGAAGTTTCAGCCCGGACTTGGGATCGTCCACGGGCCGGTTCACGCACACCTGTACGCCACCCACCGTGGAGGACAGCTCCTTCACGGCATTGAAGTCCGCGAGCATGAAGTGGTCGATGTCCACACCGGCCATTTCATTGACGGTGGCCACGGTGCACCCTGGACCGCCGTTCTCCACGGCGGAATTGATCATGTCCCGGTGGGCGGGGAACACTTCCCCTGACTCGGGGTCGGTGCACTTGGGGATGTCCACGACCAGATCACGCGGGAATGACACGACGGTCACGGCGTCCCGGTTTTCGGTGACGTGGACGAGCATCATGACGTCCGTGCGCCCGGACGCGTCGTCCTCGTCCCCGTACTCGGAATTACCGGAGCCCGTCCGGGTGTCCGAACCCATCACCAGGATGTCCAGGGGGCCTTCCCCCACGCTCGAGGAACCGTCCGAGAGATTGAGAGGACTACTGTCCAGGTTGCTACTGAGCCGCAGCGCGGCCACTCCGCCGATCCCCAGCACCGCAATCAGCCCGAAGACCGTGAGGATCACCGCAATTTTGCGTGCCGAGGGCCTGTGATCCCGTGAACGGTGGTGCCGGCCCGTCTGTTTCAGCTTGATGAACTCGTCGTCACGGTCCTCGTGCAGCGACTGTCGTCTGGTTGCGGGGGTGTCCCAGGGCGCAGGTTCACGGGACGCGCGGTTGCCACGTCCGTGTGCGCTGCGTGATTCCACCGGGTGATTCTCCTGAGTCGGTACGTGATGCTGATGAGGCCCTGGACAGGGTAGGGAGCGTTTCCTAATCCCACCTGAAAATGGGCGGGGATGTCAGAATCCCAACCGGGACAGTTGCTTGGGGTCACGTTGCCATTCCTTGGCGACCTTCACGTGCAGATCCAGGTACACCTTGGTCCCCAGAAGAGCTTCGATCTGGGTGCGGGCCTTGGTCCCGATCTCCCGCAGGCGCGAGCCGCCCTTACCGATCACGATGGCTTTCTGGGACGGGCGTTCAACGAACAGGCTCGCGTGAACGTCCAACATGGGGTTATTCGCCGAGCGACCTTCGCGTTCGCTGGCCTCATCCACCACCACGGCCAACGAGTGGGGCAGCTCATCCCGGACGCCCTCGAGCGCGGCCTCGCGGATGAGCTCGGCCATCATGGTGATTTCCGGTTCGTCCGTCAGCTCACCGTCCGGATACAGCGCCGGGGATTCCGGCATGAGACGTACGAGCAGCGCCGCGAGTTCCTCCACCTGGAAGCCGTCTTTGGCGCTCACAGGAATGACGTCGCTCCAACCGGCCTCGGATTGCGCGGAACGCGCGTTCTCGTTCACGGAGGCGACATTCGACGACGACGCCGCGCGACGGCGGCGTCGTTGCTCCCGCTGGGCTTGTTCCTCGGACATGACCTCGCGACCGAGTTCTGTGACGGCAATCAGTTGCTCGGCCAGCCTGTCGCGCGGCACAGAATCCGCCTTGGTCACAATGGCGACCACGGGATTACGGCCGGCAGCCGCGGCTACCTGCTGCGCGATGTAGCGGTCGCCCGGGCCAACCTTCTGGTCGGCGGGGACGCAGAAACCGATCACGTCCACCTCGCCCAGGGTCTCTGCCACCACGTCATTGAGGCGCTGGCCCAGTAGGGTGCGGGGCCGGTGCAGGCCCGGCGTGTCCACCAGGATCAGTTGGCCGTCCTTGCGGTGGACGATACCCCGGATGGTGTGGCGTGTGGTCTGGGGCCGGTTGGAGGTGATGGCCACCTTGCGCCCCACCAGCGCATTGGTCAGGGTGGACTTGCCCACGTTGGGTCGGCCCACGAACACGGCGAAGCCCGCGCGAAACTGCTGCCCGGGGGTGTCCTGATGATTTTCAGACATGTCCATGTCCTTTCAGAAAGATTTCGGCGGGGTCACTTCATGGTTTCGACGGGAGCGCCGCGCCCCAAGAACTCTTCGAGCAGACCCCGCTGCAGGGTGAACATGGCTTCCCGCTCGGACTCCTCCACATGATCGTGTCCGAGCAGATGGAGCATCCCGTGGGCGGTGAGCAGACACAACTCGTCCTGAGTGCTGTGACCGGCCGCGTCCGCTTGCCGCTGGGCCACGGGAGGACACAACACAATGTCGCCCAGGATTCCGAGGCTCAACTCCTCCTCGGTTCCAGCGCGGAGTTCATCCATGGGAAAGGACATCACATCGGTGGGCCCCGGCAGATCCAACCACTGCACGTGCAGTTCGGCCATTTGATCCTCGTCCACCACTGAAATGGAAAGTTCCGTATCCGGGTGAATGTGCCAACGCTTGAAGGCGAGGTCGGCCAACGCGGTCAGCTGGCCGGGATCCACCGCGCGGTAGGCCTCGGGGTACGTGGCTTGTTCTTCCGGGGACCCCCACGGCGTGTCGATCGATACGCTCATGACTGCTCATCGCGCTGTTCGGCCGGGGCAGAGGCCGCGGCCCGGCGTTCGTCCTTACGGCGGCGCCGTTCGTTGCGATGCCGGTTGGTCGTATCGAACTGGTCGTAGGCCGCGACGATCTCCCCCACCAGTTCGTGGCGCACCACGTCCTGGGCGGTGAGCTCGCAGAAGGCGATGTCGTCAATGTGCTGCAACACGTGTTGCACCTGACGGAGACCCGAAGACGTACTGCCCGGGAGATCCACCTGCGTGACGTCGCCCGTGACCACGATGCGTGACCCGAAGCCCAGGCGCGTGAGGAACATCTTCATCTGTTCCGGGGTGGTGTTCTGGGCCTCGTCCAAAATGACGAACGCGTCGTTGAGGGTGCGGCCACGCATGTAGGCCAGGGGCGCCACCTCAATGGTGCCCGCTTCCATCAGGCGCGGAATGGACTCCGGGTCCATCATGTCGTGCAAAGCGTCGTACAACGGGCGCAAGTAGGGGTCGATCTTGTCGTTGAGCGAACCCGGCAAGAACCCCAGTCGTTCCCCGGCCTCGACGGCGGGTCGCGTGAGAATGATGCGGCTGACCTCTTTGGACTGCAGGGCCCGAACCGCCTTGGCCATGGCCAGGTACGTCTTACCGGTACCTGCCGGTCCCACGCCGAACACCACGGTGTGCTCATCAATGGCATCCACATAGTGCTTCTGGTTGACGGTCTTGGGGCGGATGGTCTTACCCCGCGTCGACAGGATGCCCGTGGCCAAGGCACTGGCGGGGCGCATTCCCTCCGCTTCGCGCAGCATGCGGGTCACACGCATCACGGTTCGTTCCGTGATCTCGGTGCCGCGCTGTGCCAGCACCACGAGTTCTTCAAGCAACGCCGCGGCGGAACGGGCAGCGTCAACGGGTCCTTCGAACGCCACGTCAACGTCGCGAACGGTGATCCGCACGGTCGGGTAGTTCTGTTCCAGCAGACGCAAGGTGGTGTCCGCCTGGCCGAGCGCTCGCAGTGCCGTGTCCCGGTCGGGCAGGTGCACCACAACTCGGGTGTGGCCTTCGTGGTCTTGGGGGTGTGATTCGACCCCGGATACATGATCAGTCATTAGGGACCAGCCTACCGCTCGTTGTGTTGCAGGTTGATAACGGTTTCGCCTGTGGCCCAGATCGGGGTTCATGGTGAACCTGAACTGTGGGTATCTTGTTTCACCGGTACCAAACACACACGTTCTGCATGCCCATCAACAATCGGTGCAGACACCAACGACAGCTCATACCGGGGTGGTGAACTCATGAACACAAGGCATCACTGTGCCCGGAGGCCGCTCACGGCACTCTCGGTAGGACTGGTCGTGGCCATGGGTCTCACGGCGTGTGGCTCGGCATCGGACCGTGCCACCAACGCCTCGAGTACCGCCCCGAGGATCGCTTCCGCCCCCATGGGCACGGACAACGCCTACGAGGGGGTCGCCACCGAGCAGACGCCCGTCTACTGGGCCGGAACCGGTGACCAGTCTGAGTACCTGTTCCGTGAATTCCGCACTCCTGGTGCTACCGACACCGCTGACCCCGTGGCCGAGGCCGTGGTCATGATGACCACGCTCGAACCACTCGACCAGGACTATCGGTCACTGTGGACGGGCGTCGAGTCCGTCGGTACGTCCGTGTCTCCCGACGGCACTATCACCGTGGACCTGCCCGCCACCGCATTCGCGAGCAGGCTTTCTGCCGAGAACGCTGAGTTGGCCCTTCAACAGCTCGTCTACACGGTCTCCGCTGCCGCCGTGACCGCGGGCCTCCTGGACGCGGCAACGGCCAAGGAAGTGCGCGTCCTGGTGGACGGGCAATCCGAGTACAAAGCTTTCGGTTCCGTGGACATTAACGAACCCATTGCCCGTGATGCGTCATTGGCGTCACCGGTGTGGTTGATCGATCCGCAGACGGGAACGAAGTCCGGCACACCCCTGACGGTGTTCGGCCGGGTGCTACCGGATTTCGCGTCCGCACGATGGGAAGTCATCCCCCGGGGCGAGGACGATCCTCTGGAATCCGGAGACGTCACCGAAGAAACAGGGTCTCCGACCTCTACGGCGGGCACGGAGTTCAGGATTCCCGTGGACGTTCCCGCAGGCGATTACACCGTCCGTGTTGCCGGAACGAACGAGGATGGTCAAAAAATCGAGGACGATCATCCCGTCACGGTGGTCGAGGACTGAACCGCCCAGCGTCCGCCCCGGGGCGCAACCGTGTGGACCGCACCCTGAGAACCGGCGGGATCGGATCGAACGATCGACCGAGGGGCTAGGCCCAACGCCCCGTTACAGCACAGAGTGCCGCCAATGCGGCCGGCCCGGCTGTGGAGGCACGCATGACTTCGTGGCCGAGCTTGAGGGGACGCGCCCCCGCCGCGATGAATCGTTCGAGTTCCTGTTCGCTGATCCCGCCCTCGGGGCCAACGATCAATCCGATCGACCCGGAATCGCTCAGTTCGCCGGAGGGCAGTCCGCCCCAGGAGAAGTCTGAGGACTCGTGCAGAACGAACCACCGACTTGAAGACGACCGTTGGATCAATGAGGCCAGACCGTTGGAGTTGACGTGCTCCCCCAGTTCCGGCCAGCGGGCACGGCGGGACTGTTTGGCCGCTGCCGTCATCGTGGACTGCCATTTGGCCAGGGTCTTGGCGGCACGATCGGGCTTGAGCCGCACAATACTGCGCTCGGCCTGCCACGGGACCACACGGTCCACGCCCAGCTCGGTCGCGCTTTCGGCCGCCTGTAAATCGCGGTCTCCCTTTGCCAGCGCCTGAACCAGAATGAACTCGGTAGCGGGTGCGGGTTCGTGCGTCACGGAAGCCACCCGCACGGTCATGGTGTCTTTGTCACCATGCAAGAATTCGCACGAAGCCCGAGTCCCGGCCCCGTCCACCAGATCTAGAGTCTCCCCCGTCCGCAGCCTGCGTACGGTCACGGCGTGGCGCGCCTCAGCGCCGGTGAGGATAAATTCCTCACCGGCGCTTGCGGCGCTCAGCTCACCGGGATCGGCGAAGAAGACCGGATCCGTCACAGATCGTTGAACCGATCCTTGAGTCGGGAGAAGAAGCCACCGGAGGACGGCGTGTTCACGGTGGTCGCATCCGAACGGCGTTCACCGCGCAGTTCGGCCAACTGCTCGAGCAACTCACGCTGCTCGGACTTGAGATCCTGCGGGGTTTCCACCTCGATGTGCACCTGAAGGTCACCGCGGCCCTTGCCGCGCAGGTGGGTTACACCGAGGTCCTCAAGCGTCACGGTGGCACCGGATTGGGTGCCCGCAGCAACGTCCACGTCGCGAGCGCCGTCGAACGTGTCGAGCTGGACCGTGGTGCCCAGGCCGGCCGAGGTCATGGGAATGCGGATGCGCGCGTGCAGATCGTCGCCTTCGCGGTGGAAGGTGGGGTCGGGATCGACCTTCAGCTCCACGTACAGGTCACCGTTGGGTCCGCCAGCGGTGCCGGCCTCGCCCTGACCCGACAGGCGGATGCGGTTACCGGACTGGATGCCAGCGGGGATCTTGATGGTCAGGGGGCGACGATCCCGCACGCGGCCCTCGCCGTAGCACTCGTGACACGGGTTCTCGATCACGGTGCCAAAGCCATTACATGACGCACACGGTGCTTGCGTGGTGACCACACCGAGGATCGACTGCTTCTGGTACTGCATGTGACCGGAGCCGCGGCACATGGAACACGTGGTGGGGCTGGTGCCGGGCTGGCAGCACGAACCCTGACAGGTGGGGCACACGACCGCGGTATCCACGGTGATGTCCTTCTCCACGCCGAACACGGCGTCCTTGAGGGAGATCCGCACGTTGATGAGCGCGTCCTGACCCTGCCGGGTACGCGACTGGGGGCCACGTTGGCCGGCGGTACCCGCGCCCTGGAAGAACGTTTCGAAAATGTCCGCGAAGCCGAAGCCCGAGCCGGGGAAACCCCCGCCGAAGCCGGTGTCGGTTCCGTTCTCGTTACCCGTGGCGTCATAGACGCGGCGCTTCTCGGGGTCGGCCAGAACATCATTGGCGTGGGAGACACGCTTGAATTCTTCGGCCGCCTCCGGGGAGGGATTCACATCCGGGTGGAGTTTGCGGGCCTTCTTGCGGTAGGCGCGCTTGATCTCTTCCGGGCTGGCATCCCGGGTCACGCCCAGGGTTTCGTAGTGATCGCTCACGATGGAATCGATTCTTCTTTCGTCAGTGTGTTTTTCTCAACGCGGATGGGGAACGGCGCCTCAACGGGCGCAGCTACTCCCCCAGCGTGTGGGACAAATAGCGCGCCACGGCTCGGACGGCCGCCATGGTGGAGGGGTAATCCATACGGGTGGGACCCACCACGCCCAGTTTGGACACGGATTCTGGGCCGTAACCGGTTGCCACCACGGAAGTTTCCGCGAGCGGATCGTCCGTACTGTCCGATCCGATGCGCACGGCCACACCACGAGCATGCTGTTGCATCTCTGACAACAATCGCAGCATGACCACTTGTTCCTCAAGTGCTTCGAGGACGGGACTGATACTGAGAGCAAAGTCACCGCTGAAGCGCGCCAGGTTGGCCGTGCCTGCCATGACCAGCCGGTGGTCCTCCGACGACGCCGCGAGCGAGGCAAGTGCTTCGGCCACTACCGCTCCGGCCTCACTCAGCTCCTGGGGCAGTTGTTGGACCAGGTTGGTCGCACCGGCCGGGACGTCCTGTAGCGGCCGTCCCACGACCGCTGCCAGAACTCGCGCTCGCAGTTCCATCAGTTCATGCTCGGGTAAGGCTCGGCTGACTTCCACGATGCGCTGCAGGACTCTGCCGGACGTGGGAATGAACACCACCAGCAGAGCGGTGCCGCCCACGTCCACGAGTTCCACGTGGCGCAGCGTGGTTCCGGAGGCAGCCGGGTACTGGATCACGGCCGCCTGGTGGGTGAGCTGAGCGAGCAACCGGACGGTGCGCTCCATGGCGTCGTCCAGGTCGTCGGCTCCGTCCAGGAAGGACTGTATGGCCCGCTTCTGCGGACTGGACAACGGCCGCACGGACGCGATCTGATCCACGAAGGTCCGGTAGCCCTTGTCCGTGGGGATACGACCCGAACTGGTGTGCGGAGCGACGATCAAGCCGTCTTCCTCCAGGGCCGCCATGTCGTTGCGAACGGTGGCGGAAGAGACGCCCAGTTGGTGTCGCTCCACCAAGGCCTTGGACCCCACCGGCTCGCGTGAATGGACGTAGTCCTCGACAATCGCTCGCAGGATTTCGGCTCTGCGCGGTTGGCTCACTCGATTCACCTCCCCGGCGTGGGCTGGACTCTGATCACGGATCAGGTTACTGCCTCATTCTGGCACTCAGCGGATGACAGTGCTAATTTCCTTCAGTGTACCCGCGCAGTGGTGTCACGCCATTTGGTACGCTCACCGCTGATCACCCATCCCGCACGTGAGGACAGCGCATCGTGACAGCACCCGGTTGGAACTGGGGGCCCCAGGATCTGAGTAGCCCCATGGTCTCCCGCACCGCTCCCGCCGCGCGCGACACTGCTCTGGAACCGGGCATGGTTCTCGAGGATGCCCAGACCGGTTGGGTGGGTGCTGCTGTGAGCCTGGAAACTATTGGTGGCATGCGTGTGGTCGGGCTGGAGGATCGCCACGGAAAGATCAAGACGTTCCCGCTGGGCCCGGGCTTCCTGCTGGACGGTGAACCCATCAAGCTTGGCCCACCCGTTCGGAAAACCGGCCCCAAGAAACCCGCCCGCACTCGTTCCGGGTCAGTGGCTGTGGAAGGTCTCCGGGCGAGCGTGGCCAAGGAATCCCGCATCTGGGTGGAGGGTTTCCACGACGCCGAACTGGTCGCCAAGGTGTGGGGCCATGATTTAGCGGTCGAGGGCATTGTGGTGGAACCGCTTCACGGCATCGATGATCTCCCCGCAGCGGTCCGGGACTTCAACCCGGGGCCCGAACGACGATTGGGAGTACTCGTCGATCACCTGGTGGCCGGCTCCAAGGAATCGCGAATCGCCGCTGATGCCCTCAGCGTCCCCGGAGCCCGGGGCAACCTGCTTGTGCTGGGCCACCCCTACGTGGACATCTGGCAATCCGTGAAACCTTCTGTGCTGGGGTTGAGCGAGTGGCCGGTGATTCCACGCGGAACCGACTGGAAGACCGGCATGGCCAAGGCCTTGGGTTTGCCCCATAAGACACCCGCGGACATCGGCCGGGCTTGGCAAGCGATTCTGGCGCGCGTGGATTCCTATGCTGACCTGGAACCGTCATTGCTGGGAAGAGTCGAGGAACTCATTGATTTCCTCACGGCACCACAAGGGTGAGGTGTCGCGAATTACACCGCGGTTTCAGCTCGAACACAGTGTATTCGCCCTAGACTGGACCGAATACTTCCAGCGCAGTGACACATTGCCCAACGGGCGCATAGCCCCGGAAAGAGACAAGTAGTGGTTGATCAAGTACAGGCCCGTCCCGGATCCCGGCCGGCCACCATGGACGGCCCCGCTTTCGAGAGCATTCCGGCGCAGGCAGAACCCCTGGATATCACCCAGGACAAGCAGTGGGCCACGCTGGCACACCTGGGCGGTGTGGCCGGTGCCCTGCCCAGTTACCTGGTCCTGCGCGTCATGGGCGACCGCGGCCCGTTCACCAAGCAGGAATCCCGTGAAGCCCTGAACTTCTCATTGCTGCCCACGCTGATCATTGTGGGCAGCATTGCCCTGGCGCTGCTGCCGGCAGTCGGGTGGATTTTCGCCCTGATTGCTGCCCTGACCTGGGTGGTGCTCACCGTTCAATCGGTCATCGCGGGCATCAAGGTCAACCAGGGTGAGCCCTACCAGTACCGCGGCAACACGCACTTGTACGACACATTGCAGACCAAGCGCTCCGCCAAGGCCTGATCGGTCCACAGAGCGAACAAGCATTAACGACGCCGCCGCGTCCGGTGACTCCGGACGCGGCGGTTTTATCGTGCGGCTATTTTTCGCCCAGTCAGCTCTGGCTAATGGAACGTCACCAGTCGAGGAGCCGACGCGTGACGGCGTCGGCCATGAGACGGCCCTGGCCGGTCAGGATCACCCGGCCAGCGATCGCGGCCTTTCCGTCGACCCATCCATCGGCGATAAGACCGGCTACGGCGTTGCGTCCCTCGGGGCGCAGGCTCGAGACGTCCAGGCCCTCCCGGATCCGAATACCCAGCATGACGTGCTCGAGGTACTGCGTGTCCTGATCCAAGGTTTCCCGGCCCACGGCCGGTGAGACTCCCCCGCGAATCTTGTTCGTGTACGGCAACGGATGCTTGATGTTCCACCAGCGCACACCGTCCATGTGAGAGTGCGCCCCCGGGCCGATCCCCCACCAATCCTGATTGCGCCAATACGCAATATTGTGGGCGCTGCGATTCTGCTCGGCACTGCGGCCATCATTGGCACGAGACCAATTGGAGACCTCGTACCACTCGAATCCGGCTTCACGCAGCAAACGATCAGCCACGATGTACTTTTCCGCCTGGTCATCCGGATCGACCTCGGGAACCTCACCGCGCCGGATCTGTGCGGCGAGCTTGGTGCCGTCCTCGATGATGAGCGAATACGCCGAAATGTGGTCGGGTTCCAGCTCCAGGGCGGTTTCCACGGAACGCTGCCAATCGGACACCGACTCCCCCGGGGTGCCATAAATCAGGTCCACGCTGGCCGAGAGTCCCGCCTTGCGAGCTCCTGCCACGGCGAGCGGAACATTGGCCGGAGTGTGAGTGCGCTCCAGAACCTTGAGCACGTGAGGCACGGCGGACTGCATCCCGAAGGAAACTCGCGTCACCCCGGCGGCCGCGAGGATCTCGAACGTGCGATCCGTGACCGAATCCGGGTTCGCCTCAACGGTGATCTCCGCGTCCGGAGCCAGCCCAAAACTCTCCTTGGCCTGGGTCAGGACATCCGCCAGGTTTTCCGCGGGAAGCAAAGTGGGCGTGCCACCACCGAAGAAGACGCTGTGCAGCGGGCGCGGCGGTGCCCCAGCGGCGTCGAGAACGGAACGGCCGAAGCGGACTTCCGCGGCGGCGTCGTGATGGTAATCCTCACGGGATACGTCGGGCCCCAGTTGGGACATGGTGTACGTGTTGAAGTCGCAGTAGCCGCAGCGCACGGCGCAGAACGGGACGTGCACGTACAGACTCAGCGTGCGATCGCCCGCCCGGGCCACGGCACTCAAAGGCAGGGAACCGTCGGCCGGAGCCGGGTCCCCTTCGGGCTGAGCGGGCATTACTTCTTCTTGTCCTTGCCCGACTCTTCGTCGGAGGACAGCGCAGCCACGAAGGCTTCCTGGGGAACCTCCACGCGGCCCACCATCTTCATGCGCTTCTTGCCTTCCTTCTGTTTCTCCAGCAGCTTGCGCTTACGGGAGATATCGCCGCCGTAGCACTTGGAGAGCACATCCTTGCGGATCGCGCGAATGTTCTCTCGGGCGATGATGCGCGAGCCAATGGCCGCCTGAATGGGCACCTCGTACTGCTGACGCGGAATCAGGTTCTTGAGCTTGCCGGTCATGACCACGCCGTAGGAGTAGGCCTTGTCCTTGTGGGTGATGGCGCTGAACGCGTCCACCTGCTCGCCCTGCAGCAAGATGTCCACCTTGACCAGGTCGGCAGCCTGTTCGCCGTCCGCCTTCCAGTCCAGGGACGCATAACCGCGGGTCTTGGACTTGAGCAGGTCGAAGAAGTCGAACACGATTTCCGCCAGAGGCAACCGGTAGCGCAGTTCCACGCGGTCCTCGGAGAGATAATCCATGCCCTTCATCTCGCCGCGCTTGGACTGACACAGTTCCATGACCGCGCCAATGAATTCCGAGGGCACGAGCACCGTGGCAGAGACCATGGGTTCGCGGATCTCGTTGATCCGGCCTTCAGGGAACTCGGACGGGTTGGTCACCTCGATCTCCGTGTTGTCCTCCAACGTCACGTTGTAGGAAACCGACGGCGCGGTGGAGATCAGGTTGAGGTCGAACTCACGCTCCAGGCGATCACGGGAGATTTCCAAGTGCAGCAGACCCAGGAAGCCACAGCGGAAGCCGAAGCCCAACGCGGTGGAGGTCTCGGGTTCGTAGACCAGAGCGGCGTCGTTGAGTTGGAGCTTTTCGAGCGCGTCGCGCAGGACGGGGTAATCGGAACCCTCCACCGGGAACAGGCCCGAGAAGACCATGGGCTTGGGATCCTCGTAACCGCCCAGTGATTCCTCGGCGGGCTTGGTGTGCGAGGTGACCGTATCGCCCACGCGGGACTGACGGACGTCCTTCACACCGGTGATCAAGTAGCCCACTTCGCCCACGCTGAGTCCCTTGGAGGGGATGGGCTCGGGCGAGATCACTCCGATCTCCAGCATTTCGTGGGCCGCACCCGTGGACATCATGCGGATGCGTTCACGGGGCTTGAGGGTGCCGTCCACCACGCGCACGTAGGTGACCACGCCGCGGTAGGTGTCGTACACGGAATCGAAAATCATGGCGCGGGACGGAGCATCCGCAACGCCCTCCGGGGGCGGAACATCCTGCACGATCTTGTCCAACAGCGCTTCCACACCCATGCCGGTCTTACCGGAGACTCGCAGTACCTCTTCCGGCTCCACACCGATCAGGTTCGCCAGTTCTTCCGCGTACTTATCGGGCTGGGCTGCGGGGAGGTCAATCTTGTTGAGCACGGGAATGATCGCGAGGTCGTTCTCGAGCGCCAAGTAGAGATTCGCCAGCGTCTGGGCTTCAATGCCCTGCGCGGCGTCCACCAGCAAGAGAGTTGCTTCACACGCGGCCAAGGAACGGGACACTTCGTAAGTGAAGTCCACGTGGCCGGGGGTGTCGATCATGTTCAGTGCGTAATCGGTGCCGTCCACGTTCCACGGCATGCGCACGGCCTGAGACTTGATGGTGATACCGCGTTCGCGCTCAATGTCCATGCGGTCCAGATACTGGGCCTTCATCTGTCGCGGGGTCACCACGCCGGTGGCCTGCAGCATGCGGTCGGCCAGCGTGGACTTGCCGTGGTCGATGTGGGCGATGATGCAGAAATTTCTGAGCACCGAGGGGTCGGTCGAGGCGGGTGCCGGTGGATTGACGGCCAACGGTGACACAGGCGGTCCTTTCGTTCTCAGGATGACTCCCCAGTTTCCCACGTTCCGTGCGGATGGGCGAACCGGACGTCCCGAACACCTGCCGCGCGGGTTGCGCACCGCCATTAGACTCGGATGTATGGCAGATTTCATGCGCCTCGCGCGCCAGGGCCTCCGCGCCTACCGCATGTACAAACGAGTCTCCGGTTCTATGCAGCAGAACCGGCGTCAAGACTCCCGCCCCGATATGCAGCAGCGTTCGACGCCGCCGCAGGATCAGTACCAGCCCCAAGGCCAGTACGAGCCGCGCGGGCAGTACCAGGCGCCCACCTCACAACCCTCGGCGGGTGGCCGGTTGTCCAAGCCGTACCTCGGTGACTGGACCGGCCCCGTGAACCCGCACTACGACCCGCACCCGGACGGTCGCCCTGATCCGGGCGAGGTCGTGTGGACCTGGGTGCCCTTCCAGGAGGATCACAACCAGGGCAAGGACCGACCCGTTCTGATTGTGGACCGCGCTGGCGACTACCTGCTGTGCGTCATGCTCACGTCCAAGGATCACGACAACGCGTCCTACAACGATCCGAACTTCGTGGACGTGGGAACCGGGAGCTGGGATCGTCAGGGGCGCCCTTCGGAGGCGCGACTCAACCGTGTGATCCCCGTGCTGGCCGCGGACATCCGCCGTGAAGGCGCAGTCCTTGACCGCAACCGTTTTGACGACGTGGCCCGGGAACTCGGGAACCGACGCTGAACACGTTGATCTGATAAGCTTTATCGCTGTGTGTCCGCGCTGGTCGTCGGGCACAGCGGATGGTTGCCACCGAGCATCCCCACTCTCACACTCAGTCGATGACTATCCGTGAGCCCTCACTGACCGAAATTCCGTGAACAGTTTTAGGAGTTATACGTGGCCAACATCAAGTCGCAGAAGAAGCGCAACCTCACCAACGAGAAGGCTCGCCTGCGCAACAATGCTTACAAGTCCGAGCTGAAGACCCTGATCCGCAAGGTCAACGACGCCATTGGCGCCTCCGACAAGGCTGCCGCCGAGTCGAACCTGCGCATCGCGTCCCGCAAGCTGGACAAGGCCGTGTCCAAGGGTGTTCTGCACAAGAACACCGCGGCCAACAAGAAGTCCGGCCTGGCCAAGAAGGTCTCCAAGATCTGATTCAGCCTCAGCTGACAGCGTGAGAGCCCGGTACCCACGAGGTACCGGGCTCTTGCTGTATCCCCAGCTTTCAAGGGATACGGGAGGTGGCGGTTTTCTGCGCTCGGACTATTCGGATGGGGCCGGCGTGGGACCCGCGAGACACAACCCCCGGGCTCAGTGCCGCCCCGAGGTGGCAATCACGGTAATGGCACGCTCCACCGCGTAGTACGGGGTGCGGGACTCCCCCTTGACCTGTGCATCGGCGTGGGCAATGGCCTTGAGAGCCTCGGTCACGTGCCCCGGTGTGAACCGACGGGCCTCGTTCTGTGCCCGTTCCACCTGCCACGGTGCGGCACCGACATCGCGCGCCACGCTTCCGGAGCTACCACGCGAGCCAGCAACTAATGCAATGAGGCGCAGCTTGGCCCCTAGTGCGGCCACCATGGGCACGGGGTCCACCCCAACGTCCACTGCCTGCCGCCAGAGCTTGAGCGCTTGATCGGCGTTGCCGGCCACGGCGGCATCCGCCACGCGGAACGCGGTGACCTCGACCCGGCCGCCGTAGTACTTCTCCACCAGGTCGTGATCGATGGTGGTGGGTCCGTCCGAAATCAACTGGGCGCACGCCGCTGCTAGTTCGGCGGTGCTGGTACCCACCGCGGCAGCCAGCGCACGAGCGGCGTCGGGCTCGATGCGTTTTCCGTGCTGCTTGAACTCGGCCAGGATGAAGGCGGACTTGTCCCGGTCCGACTTCAGGGGGGCGCAGTTGACCACCAGCGCCGCCTCTTTGAGAGCATCCAAGAGCTTTTTCCCGCGGTTACCGCCGCCGTGTTCCCAGAGCACCGTGACCTCCGGGTCCGGAGACTTTACGTACGCGAGAGCGTCGGTGAGAAGGTTCTCGTTAATGCTCGACAGTTCGGTGACGCACACGAGCTTGGGTTCGTCGAACAGGGACGGGCTGGTAACCACCGCGAGCTGGCCTGGTGCGTAGTCAGCAGCGGAAATGAGCGTGACCTCGCACGTGCCCCGTTCCTCACGGATCTGGTCGCGCAGGGACTCACGCACTCGCTGGATCAGGTACTCGTCCGACCCAGTAGCCAACACGAGCGGCTGGGGTGCGGCTTTCCGCCAGGAGGTACCCGAGTTCGACGGCGTGGATCGGCGCGCGGCTGCCATGGGCCCTCCTCAGCGCAGGATGAACCCGCGCGATGGTGATTGCTGTGTGGTGGTCTGGCTGCCCATGGTAGTCGTGCGGGCCGACACGTTGATGCCCAGCGATGACCCTGTGGACCCAGCTCGTTCTTTACGCATCACCACCCTCGGTTCATTCGCCCGCGAGGCTGATTCATCGGGTGGAGACGGAGATGCGGGAACCATCCTTCCTGATCCATAGCGAACCGTGCTGATCCGTTCGGGCCACGGAGGATCCGCTGTCCTGGAGAGCCTCGGTGATGCTCGGGTGCGGGTGCCCATAGGTGTTGTCAGCCCCCACCGAAATGACCGCGAGCGCGGGGTCCACAGTGTCTATGAGTCGGGTACCGCCATTGCGGGCTCCGTGGTGGGACACCTTGAGGATGTCGGCTTCCAACCGGGCCGCATCCGGTTGGCTGCGGATGAGACGGTTGGCGCCGTCTTCCTCGAGATCACCCGCGGAGAGCCACGTGGTGGTTCCGTTTTCTCCCGTCACTGTGATGCGCAGTGCCAGAGAGGCGTTGTTTTCGTCTTCAGAGCTCGGGGCGGTTCGGCGTTGTCCAGATCCCGCGGATGGCGGTTGTGGTCCCAGAACGGTGACTGTGGTCGCGCCCAGATCGAGGGTGTCCCCGGGGGCGGGCACGTGCGCTCGGTCCGCGAAGGTTCGGGCCGAGTCCGGCAGATCACCGGTCGCGGTCGAGTACCAGACCTGATCCACCGGAAAGTCACCGGCGAGAGCTTCCAACCCGGCCGTGTGATCGGCATGGTCGTGGCTGAGAATCACGGCATCCAACCGCTCGATCTCCGCCTGCCGTAAACATGACTTCAGGGCCCGTGGTTCAGGCCCCGCATCCACCAGCACCGCACTGCGTGCGCCCGTGCGGTGCAGTACCGCATCCCCCTGGCCCACGTCGCACACCACCGAATCCCAGGCCGGTGCGGGACGTAACCACCAGATCAGCCCTTGGACGATCAGAATCACCGTGGTGACGGCCGCGAGGACCGCGAGCGCGCGGCGTCGGCGGCGTCGTTTCTGCGCCACTCGCCGCCAGACGGGATCGGGGACGGGAACAGGCGCGGGTGCCGCGTCCAGGGTCCCGTGGGTGTCGGTGGGCCGCTGGCACCGCGCGTCCAACCAGTGCAGCACTCCCCCGGCCGACACGCTGATGACGGCGAGCAGGACAATTCCCCAGATCCCCGGCGGCCAGGGAATGAGCGATCCGGGCAGCCCGGCGAAGAATTCCGCGATCCACGCAACGCCGCGAGCGGGGACAGCGGCAACCGTGATCGGAACCTGCGCGGATCGCTCCCATGCGCCCATGACGGGATCGGCTTCCAACCCGGGAATCAGGAGGAGCGCGGGCATCAGCACGTTGGGCACGACCAGAACACAGACGGCGATGAGCCCGGCCACGGTCGCGACGGGCACCAGGAGCGTGGCCGCCATATTGGCCGGCAGTGAATACGTGGGTAGTGCCGGGTTGAGCAGCAGGAGCACGGGACCGCACCACAGCTGCGCGACGAACGGGATGGCGATGCACAGCGCCACGGGCACCGGCAGCTTCAACGCCAATAGGCGGGCGACGGCGCGGCCGCTCACCACGATTCCCGCGGTCGCGAGCACCGACAGGATGAACCCGAAGTCGATGGACAGCCCCGGTGAGACCAGCACCAGGCCGATCACGGCGGCGCTCAAGGCGTTGAGGCTCACTCCGTTACGGCCGCTGAGCATACTCAGTGCACCAAGCGCACCCATCACTGAGGCTCGCAGCACGGACGGGTCGGGCCCGACGAGCAGCACGAAACACCCGAGCGCAAGCATCCCGGCCATCAGACAGACTCTTCGCCCAGCTCCCATGGTCAGAGCCGCGTAACCGGTCAGGGTCATCGCCAACGCGCAGTTGGATCCGGACACCGCCGTGAGGTGGGTCAGCCCGGTGGTGCGCATGTCCTCGGTCAGCGACGAAGAGATCTGGGAAGTGTCCCCCACCGTCATGCCGGGCACCAGGCCCGCTGCAGCGGCTCCGTGGGAAAGACTCAGCCGCGCGAGATCCGAGCGCGCTTGCTCGAGCAGCCCCGGTTCCGTTTCCTTCTCGGTGGTTTCCACCACGGGCGCCGACGACGCTCGCGCCGTCAGTTTCGCCGGGCTCGCCGTATCGGAGAGGGTCAGCGTGGCGGTGAGGGTGTCTGCGTCGTCGAGCTCTTGCCACGCGGGGTGAGTAGCGAACACTGTCACCTCGGTGTGTTCACTTCTCGTGCCGAGCTGCTCAGAGTGCAAGGTGACTGCTGTGCCTTCTCCCGCCTCGCCTCGCCCCTCGAACGCCCGGCTCGAATACGCGGTGGGCTTGCCGGCCACCGTGGCCGTGACCCGCACGGTCGCCCCGGGTGGATGCTCGGAGAGCGCGGATCGCGCGGGTTGGGTCGTATTCCACGCGGTCAACACGGCCGCGGCGGCGCAGAGAGCCACCACGGCGAGCGCCCCGAGCACCTCGGTGGGCCGCCCGTACACCCCGTGACGCACGCTACTGCCGTGACTGCGTCGATGACGTCGCAGCAGGAGCAGCACCGCTCCGGTGACACCCACGCACGAAAGTCCCGTCCAGACCGCTGGCGGGAGTCCGCTCGTGAGGAAGACGATGGAACACAGCCAAGCGGTCATGGCCGACGGGACCAGGCGTAGGTCCCACCGACGGTTCATACCGAAACCAAAGGCAACAGCGCTTCCAACATGGCAGGTCCGATGCCGCTCACATCGTCAAGTTGCTCGGTAGCGGTGAAAGGCCCGTGCTCGGTTCTGAAATCGACAATCCGTTGGGCCAGGACCGGCCCCACCCGGGGTAGTTCTTCGAGATCCGCCGCGGTGGCAGTGTTGAGGTTGATCAGCCCGCCCGAGGCCGCGCCATCCGTTGTGCTGCGTCCTTCGGAGTCGCTCCCTGCCGTTCCATCGGTGGGGGCACCAGCAGAGGTGTTCCCCGCCTGTCCACCGGGCGCAAGGCCGGCCTGTCCACCCGCGGCGTGCAGCTCCGCCGCGGTCTTTTCGTTGGGGATCAAGACCTGTTGTCCGTCGGTGACCGGCTGGGCCAAGTTGATGCGCTCGGTGACCGCATCTTTCGTGAGTCCTCCGGCGGCTTCAACGGCGTCAACGACACGGGCTCCCGGGGACAACTGCACCACGGCGGGTTTCTTCACCTCCCCCACCACGTGCACGGTCATGGGTGAGGTTGAACCTCCAGCCGCACCAGCAGATCCGGAAGCCCCCGAAGAAGCCCCAGAACTCGGCTCTGCCCCGGCCGCTTCGCTCACAGGAGATCCAGCGGCCGGCGCACGAGAGGCAGCCGCGGAATCGGTGGTCTCGGCTGCGGCCACCACCGATGAATCGGGCTCTGTCCCTCCCGGCAGCAGAGAGAGCGCGGAGATTCCACACACCACCAGTAGCACCGCAATGAGTACCACGATGGCCGGGCGGGTGAAGAAAGTTCGCACCGCTACCGGTTCACGGTGCTGCGGTCCCGTCTCCTCAGGGAGAGGAGCTGTGGCCGTGTCGGCGCCATCCGGCTCCGCCGAGCCCTCTGCTCGCTCCGCGACCCCTTCCAGGAGGGCGGACAACCGCTCCGTGGCTTGTTGATCCCGCAGCCGTGCTCGTCCCCGATAATTGACCCCGCTCATGGGCACCAGCCAACCGCCCGGGACGGGACGAGCCAATCGTCAGAACACGGTCAGGGGATCACGTGGCAAAAAGTGTGTCAGGACTCCGCCGGTGCAGCGCGATTGCCGTGCGCAATGGGTCGATTCGTCGGGCCCTCAACGATTGCCGCTTTGGTCCCCAACCCCACGTGAGCGCTCAACACCGCCGGCAACTCGCTCAGGATCAACTGGGCATCCGGCCGATAGCGATCCACCAGCGTCTCCCCCAGCTCCCGTGCACCATGGGGGTCGGAGACATGGTGGATGCACAGCACGGGCGAGTCCTGCTCGGAATTGGCCAGCGCGTCCCCCACGAGCGTCGTAAACCGCCCACGGGCCTTGATGGCGGACACCGGCCGCTCCACGGTCACGATCTTTCCCTCGTGCAGTGACAGCAGCGGTTTGATCTGCAGCATGGTCCCGAGCATCGCGGAGGTCGGATTGATCCGGCCACCCCGGCGCAGTGTCTCCAGGGAATTGACCTGGATCAGCACTTGCGCCTCGGCCGAGGCAGCGGAGGCGGCCGCGGCGACGTCGTCGATGCCCTGACACGCCAAGGCGGCGCGGACCGCGGCCCGTACCCCCAGGCCCTGCCCGAGCGCGGCGCTGTGGGTATCTACGAGACGTACGGGAATGTCGATATCCTGGCGCGCAATGCGTGCGGCGCCCAGGGTGCCGGACAGCTCCGCCGACAGGTGGACCGAGACGATCGCCTTGAACCCCGCGGCTTGGAGCGCCGCGTAGATCTTGCGCAGTTGTCCGGGGGCCGGCCGCGAGGTGGTCACGGGTCGACCCTCGGCCAGCGCAATGACCAGGGACGAGAGCATGTCCGCCTCGTCCTCGGTGTAGAGCTGGCCACCGATCAGCACCGGCAGCTCCACACAGGCGAATGCCCCGGAGGCCTCGAACTCGTCCTGCCACGCGGGAGGAAGGGCGGCCGCATTGTCCGTGACCACCGCGACCTTGGCCCCGGACACGGGACAGCGCCCGTCCCCCGGCCTTGAACCGGGTGACGGGCGCTGGTCCTTGGTGGAGTTCATCACACCACGATATTCACGAGCTTGGGTGCACGCACAATGACCTTCCGGACCGTGGCGTCGCCAATGTGGCGCTGGACCGTCTCCGACGCCAGTGCTGCGGCTTCGAGGTCGGCCTCCGAAATATCCGCGGCAACCTCCAGTCGATCGCGGACCTTGCCCTTGATCTGAACCACGGCGGTGACCGTGTCGTCCACGAGCAGGGCCTCGTCCACCTCGGGCCACGCGGCGAGTACCACGGAGTCCTCGTGGCCCAGGGCGTGCCACATGTCCTCGGCGGTGTAGGGCGCCACCAGGGACAACAGAATGGCCACGGCCTCCACGGCCTCGCGCACGGCGGGATCGGAAGCGCCGGGGCCGCTGTCGATGGCCTTGCGCACGGCGTTGACCAGTTCCATGGTGCGCGCAATGACCACGTTGAACTTGCCGGAGTCCAGCAGTTGCGTGGTATCCGCAATGGTTCGGTGGGTCACGCTGCGCAATGATTTGTCACCGGCGGAGAAGTCAGCATCCGCGCCGGCGGTGCTGTCCTGAGCCAAGCGCCACGCGCGGGCCAAGAACTTCTGGGACCCCTGCGGAGACACGTCCGCCCAGTCCACGTCGTCCTCGGGCGGGGACGCGAACACCATGGTCAGGCGAACGGCATCCACACCAAACGCATCCAACTGTTCGCCCAGGTCCACGCCGTTACCCAGCGACTTGGACATGGCCTTGCCGCCGTTGAGCACCTGGCCCTGGTTGAGCAGCGCCTTGAACGGCTCCTGGAAACCGATCAGGCCAAAGTCGTAGAGCGCCTTGGTGAAGAACCGGCTGTACAGCAAGTGCAGGATCGCGTGCTCCACGCCGCCCACGTACTGGTCCACCGGCAGCCAGCGGTCCACCTCGTCCCGGTCGAACGGGGCGTTCTCGTCATTGGGCGAAGCGAAACGCAGGTAGTACCAGGACGAATCCACGAACGTGTCCATGGTGTCGGTATCGCGCGTGGCCGGCCCACCACATTCGGGGCAGGTCACGTTCACCCAGTCCGACGCCGCCGCGAGCGGGGACTGTCCCTTGGGCGAGAGTTCCTCACCGCGCAGGTTCTCGGGCAGCTGCACGGGCAGCTGGTCCTCGGGCACGGGCACCTCTCCGCACGCTTCACAGTGAATGATGGGGATGGGTGCGCCCCAGAAACGCTGGCGGGACAGCAGCCAGTCACGCAGGCGGTAGTTGATGTGGCGCTCGCCGGTGCCGGCTTCGCGCACGATGTCGATGGCCTTGGAGATCGCCTCGGCCTTGGGCAACCCGTCCAGCGAACCGGAGTTGACCAACTGGCCGTCACCGGTGGTGGCCACGCCGGAAACGGCGGGATCCTCTTCACCGGTGTCCACGACCACGCGCACGGGCAGATCGAATGCACGGGCGAAGTCAAGGTCACGCTGATCGTGGGCGGGCACGGCCATGATCACACCGGTGCCGTAATCGGCCAGCACGTAGTCCGCGGCCCACACGGGCAGCTTCTCGCCGTTGAGCGGGTTGACCGCGTAACGGCCCAGGAACACACCGGTCTTCTTGCGGTCGGTGGACTGGCGGTCGATGTCGGAGAGCGCCTTGATGTTCTCCTGGTAGTCCTCCAGGGCAGCGCGGTGCTCGTCATCGACGATTTCGCCGGCAATGGCGGCGTCCGCGGCGACCACGCAGAAGGTGGCACCGTAGAGGGTGTCCGGGCGGGTGGTGAACACGGTGACGGTGCGCCCGGAGGTGTCGGAAGCGTCCGCACCTTCAGCGGGGGCACCCTCGATCACGAAGTTGACGTGAGCGCCTTCGGAACGGCCGATCCAGTTGCGCTGCATGGCCAGCACGCGCTCGGGCCAGTGGCCGTCCAGCTCCTTCATGTCCTCCAGGAGCCGGTCTGCGTAATCGGTGATCTTGAAGTACCACTGGTTCAGGGATTTCTTGGTCACCGGCGTGTGGCAACGCTCGCACTCCCCATTGACGACCTGTTCATTGGCCAGCACGGTCTGGTCCGTGGGGCACCAGTTGACCGGTGAGTCCTTCCGGTACGCCAGGTTGTGCTTGTAGAACTGCAGGAACAGCCACTGGGTCCAGCGGTAGTATTCGGGATCCGAGGTGTGGATCTCGCGGGTCCAGTCCGCACTGATGGCGTAGCGCTGAAAGGACTTCTTCTGCGTGTCGATATTGCGGTAGGTCCACTCCGCGGGGTGAGTGTTGCGCTTGATCGCCGCGTTTTCGGCCGGCAGACCGAAGGAGTCCCAGCCGATCGGGTGCATCACGTCAAAGCCGCGGTGCTTCCAGTAGCGAGCCACGACATCCCCCATGGCAAACGCCTCAGCGTGACCCATGTGGAGGTCACCGGAGGGGTAGGGGAACATGTCCAGCACGTAGCGGCGGGGCCTGGAACCGTCGTCGAGGGGCTTGTACACCTGCTGCTCGTCCCAGAACTGGGGCCACGCGGCCTCAATCCGTTGGAAGTCGTACTCGGTTCCCGTCTCCGGGGTGTTCTGCGCGCTCACGTGCCTCGCCTTCACATCACATAGTTGAGTCATCCGCGCGCCGCCGCACCGGGCGGCAAGCGCTGGCATGGTGATTCCACGCGGAATGACATGGGGATCTCCCGTCAGTTTAGACCAGCACCGCAACTGCGGCGTGCTCCCGGGCCGGACGGTTACCATGGACCCGCCGCTAGCCCATGACTTGGAGGTCACCGTGGATAATCCGTACGCCGAACGCCGCAGCGTTCAACTGGACGGATACAAGGTCAGATACTGGTTCTACGACGCGGACAAGAAGCACAAACCACTGCTCGTGATGTTCCATGGTTTCCGCGGGGACCATCACGGCCTGCAACTGATTGCCACCGAGCTGCGCGAGAAGTATCACGTGGTCGTGCCGGATCTACCGGGTTTCGGCCGCTCCGAACCCTTCCCGGAGCGCGAACACAGCATCCCCAACTACGTGGATTTCGCCCGGGACTTCATCACGGGCCTGACCGACGGCGCCGTGTCCCCGGACAGCGACAGCGGCATCATTGTGGCCGGCCATTCCTTCGGCTCGATCATTGCCTCCCACTTCGCCGTGGCCTACCCGTCCATGGTGCGCCGGCTCGTGCTGATCAACCCGATTTGCGAACCTGCCCTGGACGGCCAGCACAAGGGCCTGACCAAACTCACCGAGTTCTACTACGGTGTGGGCAAAAAGCTGCCCCGCGTTCTGGGGTCCAAACTGTTGTCCTCCGGGTCCGTGGTGAAACTCATGACCGATGTCATGGTCAAGTCCAAGGACCCCGAGGTGAAGAAGTACGCGCTGCGCCAGCACGAGTCCTACTTCTCCACGTTCGCCAACCGGGACGTTCTTCACGAGGCCTACCAGGCCTCGATTTCCGGCACCGTGGCCGAGGTTGCCATGCAGTTGGCCATGCCCACCCTGCTGATCGTGGGTGCCGAAGATGATCTGGGCTCCGTGCAATCCCAGCAGACCATGGCCTCCTGGATCCGCAGCCACCGTTTGGAGATCATTCCCGAGACCGGTCACCTGATTCACTACGAAGCCCCGCAGCTGGCCGCCGAGTACATCGATGATTTCCTGTCCTCCCCCGCACCGGAGCCCCTGGACGTGCACGCCGAGCTGCCCCTCGCGGACACCACCGAATCCACCCCGGACCAGCTCACCGGAATGACCCCGATCATTCGTCAGGACCAGCTGGCGCGCGAACAGGCCGCGCAACAAGCCTTCCGCGAGCGCCGGGGCCGCAACGATCACCGCACCGGTGATGACCGCCCGTGAAATTCCTGTTCGACGCCCGCTACATTCGCACCGATCATCACGACGGCATCAGTCGCTACAGTGCAGAACTTCTCACCGCGCTGGCCGATCTGACCCGCGATGATCCCAGGGTCCGGCTCGCCGCGCTCATCAGTGACCCCGCTCAGCTGGATCATGTCCCGGACCTTCCGCATCTCACGGGGCCTTCCGTGACCTCACCGGCCGAGGCGCTCACGTCCCTGAAGCTCAACCGCTACCGCCCGGACGTGGTCTTCTCGCCCATGCAGACCATGGGGTCGCTGGGCCGTCGGTACAAGCTGATCCTCACCCTCCATGACCTGATCTACTACGAACACCCCCAGCCGCCCTCTGACCTGCCGTTACCCATCCAGTGGGGGTGGCGGGCTTATCACAAGGCCTGGTGGCCGCAGCGGGTCGCGCTCAATCGCGCCGACGCCGTGGTTACCGTCTCCGAAACCTCTCGCGAGCAAATCCTGGCTCACCGCCTGACCAAACGGGACGTGCGCGTGGTGCCCAATGCGGCGTCGGCGGCGGCACTGACCGATGCGGAGGCGCTGACACGGCTCGGGACGCGCGGCAGAGACCTGCTGTACATGGGTTCGTTCCTGCCGTACAAGAACGTGGAGACCCTGATGCGCGCGGCCGCTCAGCTGCCCGAGTACACGCTGCACGTGCTGTCCCGGATTTCACCGGCGCGCGAATCGGAACTACGTGCGCTCGCGGGCCCCGCCGACAACGTGGTTTTCCACCGCGGGGTGAGCGACGCCGAATACCAGGACCTGCTCTTTTCGTGCGCTGCGCTGCTCACGGCCTCGCGCGCCGAAGGTTACGGCCTGCCGCTCATCGAGGCCTTCGCGGCCGGGGCTCCCGTAGTCTGTTCGGACACACCGATTTTTCGGGAGGTGGCCGGCCGCGCCGCAGGGTACGCACCCGCCGACGACGCCGCCGCGTTCGCCGCCCGGGTGCGCGAGCTCGCCGATCCGCAGCTCGCGCAAGAACGGGTCCTGGGGGGACTGGAACGGGTACGAGCCCACACATGGGCGGATTCCGCGCAACGGCTCCTGGAGCTCGCGAACGAGCTGCAGCAACGCGGCTGAACCGGGCCTTGGGCTCCGGGGAAGGAGCACCATGAGATATCTGGATCCCTACACACCGCGTTCCGGCACCTCCGAGGTGCGCGTGAACCACTACGACCTGGCACTGGACTACGACATTCTGCCGAACACGCTGCGAGCGCGAGCCGTGTTGGACGCCCGGGTTCTGGAGGATTGTTCTGCGCTATCCCTGGACCTTGAGGGCCTCACGGTGGACCGGGTGCTGGTCAACGGACAGCTCAGTTCGTTCAAGCACTCCAAACACAAGGTGGTCGTGGACGCCCGCGAGGGATTCTTCGTGGACGAGGCGCTCACGGTGGAAATCCACTACGCGGGAACGCCATCGCCAGCCTCTGGCGCGTGGGGCGATATCGGCTGGGAGGAACTCTCCGACGGCGTTCTGGTGGCCGGGCAGCCGGTCGGGGCGGCCACATGGTTCCCCTGCAACGACCACCCCAGCCAGAAGGCAACGTTCCGGGTCTCTGTGCTGGTAGATTCCGATTACACGGCCATCTCCAACGGGGCCCTGTTGGCGGTGGACCGGCAGGGCGACCGGACCGCTTGGACCTGGGAGTCTCGCGAACCGGTGGCCACCTATTTGGCCACGGTGCAAATGGGTCAGTACCGGAGGGGGCCCGTGGAACCGGATCGCTATCCCCCGGCGCGGGTTCCGCTGACCCTGGCCTGTGGTGAGCACCTGTGGGCACGAGCCCAGCATGTCCTGGCCAAACAGCACGCCATGATGTCCGTGTTCGAACAGCGCTTCGGGGCGTACCCGTTCGACGACTACGGGGTAGTGGTCACCGACGATGAGCTGGAGATTCCGCTGGAGTCACAACCGCTGTCGATTTTCGGCCCTAATCATTTGACCGAGTCCTGGGAGTCCGAGCGCCTCATTGCCCATGAAATGGCCCACCAGTGGTTCGGGAACTCGGTGACTCCCGCGTCCTGGTCGGATATCTGGCTCAATGAAGGGTTCGCGCACTACGCAGAGTGGGTGTGGTCCGAGGCCTCCGGACGCCGCTCGACCCATGACCAAGCCGTTGCTGCCCATGCGGATCTGTCCGGGGCGAAACAGAAGCTTGTGATCGGGGACCCCGGTCCGAAGAAGATGTTCGACGACCGCGTGTACGTCCGTGGGGCGCTCACGTTGCACGCGCTACGGATGTCCATGGGTGATCAGACGTTTTTCACGATTCTGCAGCGGTGGACGGCGCAGAACCGATGCGGGAACGTGACGACGGCCGAATTCTTGGCGCTGGCATCTGAGGTCAGTGGGCGGCCGGCGGAGCCGTTGCTCCACGACTGGTTGTTCGAGAAGAAACTGCCAGCGCTGCCCTGACGAGGCACCCTCGTGTACCGCGTACGCACCACCCCCGGGCCGTCACGGTTCACTCGAATCTGGGTGGCATCATGAACCCATGAGCGAAAACCAGAATCCCACGCATTCCATCGAACTAACTCGTGAAGCCACCAACCGCTACGTCGCCCGCAACGCGGCCGGTGTCGAGGTCACGTTCGGCCGTGGTGAGGACCTGATGTCCCCGGTGGAATTGCTGTTGGCCGCGATCGCGGGTTGCTCCTCGATCGACGTGGACACCGTCACCTCGCGCAGTTCCGAACCCACCGAGTTCAGGGTCGAGGCAAGCGGCAGCAAGGTTGCCGAGGAAAACGGCGGTAGCCGCCTGGAGGACCTGAACCTCTCCTTCAACCTGTCGTTCCCCGACGACGACGGCGGGCGCAAGGCTGCCGGTCTGGTCGACCGCCTGGTGAAACTCTCCCACGACAAGTACTGCGCCGTCTCACGCACCGTGGAGCACGGAACTCCGGTCGAATTCGACACCGAGGTCACCACGGGTGGAGAAACCACTACAACAGATCAGTGATATCGCAGCGCACGTTGACCACCGCGTGCTCGCGCAATGCTGAGGCCCGGGCCTTCTCGGCTCGCAGCGCAGCGGTGATCTGCGGGGCGATTCCGAACCCGAAGAACAGCAACGCCCTGTACTGAGGTTCGTCCTCGGTCGTGAACCCGGCGAGAGTCCCCGGGTCGCCCTCATCGGACCAACCACCCACTTGGTCCTTCATCGGCGCCGGGCCCACCACGTTCACCTGGGGCGGTAGGTCCAGGTCGCGCAGGGTCGCGGTCAGTGCGTCGCGAGGACCAGTGAGTGCGGCAGTCCGAACAGCCGGTGGCAAGCCCAGCTCGTGACGTTCCTGCAGCTGTCGGTAGGCGTGACCGGACGGGTCCCAGCGCACCAGGGCGCCGACCGCCTGATCGTGATCCGCGGTCACGACCACCGTCCCGCCCTGCGAGGAAGACCGCACGAGCGCAGCCGCATTGAACCAGCGTCTAAGGGTTTGTTCTTCTGCGCGCAACCACGGCCGCGCCAGCATCTCGTTGCCGTCCAGGAGCAGGGCCGCCGCATATCCGCCCTCGGCCACCGGTTCGGCACCGGGCGTGGCCACCACCAGTGCGGGATCGGAACCCACGTCAGGGCGGACGTGCTCGGCACTCGATGAGATGACCGGAACCTGCGGGAACGCACGCCCCAGTTCCTCTGCGGTGCGCAGGGCTCCCACCTTGCTCAATCGCAGGCGCTGGTGACCGCATTCCTGGCACTGCCAACCATGAGCATTGCGGCCGCACCACGTGCATACGGGTGCCTCCCGACCCGACCGGAGCGACAACGATCCCCCGCAGCCCCGGCATCGCGCGGGTGTACGGCAGCGCTCGCAGGCCACGAAGGGCGCGTATCCGCGCCGGGCCACCTGGACCAACACCGGGCCTTGTGCGAGGGCCTGTTGGGCCACCCGGAACGCTTCGTGGGGTAACCGGGCACGCGCGGCCATGGGGTCGCGGGATAAATTGAACGAGTCCGACGTCGCCTCCACCCGCGGCGAGTATTTCCGCAGGGTCGCCCGCTCTGGACGGACATGGGCGGCCCACCCGGTTGTGATGAGACGCTGGGCCTCCGGGCTCACGCTGTAGCCGGTGAACAGCGCCGCGGTGTTCTCCTGCTGGGCACGCAACAGCAAGACGTCCCGCGTGTGTTGATACGGTGCGCGTTGTTCCACGTAGCTCGTGTCGCCATCGTCATGACAGCACACCAGACGCAGATCCTGAACGGGTGCATAAGCGGCGGAACGCGTGCCGATCGCCAGACGTTTATAGCCCAGCGAGAGTTCCATGTACCCGCGATATCGGGGCGTGGGACCGTCGTCCGCGTGCAGCCGGACCACACGGTCAGATCCCACCAGCGATTCGAGAGCCGCCGCGAGACGTTCCAGCGACTTGTAGTCGGAAACCACCGCCAACGCACCGTGCCCGGCCTCATAGGTGGCCGCCATCGCCGAGGCCGTCAGCAGAGCCCAGTCGTGATCCTCCGGAGCCGGCAATACCTCGACCACCGCTCGCGCCGGATCTCCTTCGGAGGCGGCAGCGAGCCACTCAAGACCGCCGTTGTAGTAGCGCCAGAGTTTACGAGGCACGGTGACCGGCGCGTCGGGTTCATCCCGCGCCGACTCCGCCGGCTCACGTTTCTCCGCGTCGCTCGACACGGCATCCTCAGCCGCATTGTCGACGGCGCTCGCAGCCTTCGCGACCTCGGTATCCGCCCGCGCAAGTTCGCCAGTATCGGTCTCGCCGTGCGCCACCTCGGCGGTACCTTCGTCGCCGCTTGTGTCCTCGGATACCGGCGTCGACTCCGGTTCTTCCACCGCAGCCGCCTGACGACGCGCCAACATTTCCTTGTCCACGCGTGCCACTCGCGGCGGAACAGCCACCCGCAACACGTCCGACACGGTTCCGGCAGAACGGGCGGCCACTGCTTGAGCGAGCTCCACGATCACGGGTTTGAGCACGGGTAAGGGCGAAAGCACCTTGCGAATGGTCAAAAGCCGCCCGGTGACCTCGGACTCGGCGACGCGGTCAACGATCCATCCCGTCATGAGCCGACCGGAGAACGGGACCGATACCTTGGCACCCACCACGGCGTCCCGGTCGAGACCGGCGCTCACTCGGTAGTCGAAGACTCGATCCAGGTGTGGCACGTACGCGTCCAGTAGGACCTTGGCGATGGGGTCCTCGGGTGCCGGCCCTTCGGCACCCACCGGAAGATCGGATTTCTTGGGCGCGGGGGGTGGTTCGGGCAACCCCGCGAGGGAGAGTTGCTCCGGGGCAGCGTCCGGGTCGGGCACAGGTGCCGACCCGGAACGCTCGCTCACAGTCCCGCGGCGGAACGCAACGCTTCGACGCGGTCGGTGCGCTCCCACGTGAAATCGGGGTCGGTTCGGCCGAAGTGACCGTGCGCCGCGGTCTTGGTGTAAATGGGGCGTTTGAGGTTCAGGTCTTCGATGATCGCCAACGGACGCAGGTCGAAGACCTCCAGGATCGCCTTCTCGATGCGCTGGGGGTCAACGGTCTCCGTGCCGAAGGTCTCCACGTACAGACCCACCGGGCGTGCCTGGCCAATAGCGTAGGCAACCTGCACTTCCGCGCGGCGTGCCAGTCCGGCGGCCACCACGTTCTTGGCAACCCAGCGCATGGCATAGGCGGCCGAACGGTCCACCTTGGACGGGTCCTTACCGGAGAACGCGCCGCCGCCGTGACGGGCCATGCCGCCGTAGGTGTCCACAATGATCTTGCGACCGGTCAGACCGGCATCGCCCACGGGGCCGCCGCGGACAAAGTTTCCCGCGGGGTTCACGATGATTTCCGTGTTGAACAGGTCCAACCCGGAATCAGCCAGTACCGGATCAATCACGGACTGTGTGAGGTCGGTGGCCAACTGCTTGAGGTCGTAGCCCTCAGCGTGCTGTGAGGAAACCACCACGGTCTCCACGGACACGGGCGTGTGCCCGTCGTAACCCAGGGTCACCTGAGTCTTACCGTCCGGGCGGAGATTGGGCAGCACCGCCGTCTTTCGAACCCGGGTGAGCTGTTCCGAGAGCCGGTGGGCAATGGAGATGGGCGCCGGCATGAGCACATCGGTTTCATCCGAGGCGTAGCCGAACATCAAGCCCTGGTCCCCCGCGCCCTGAATGTCGCGGGGATCCTGGGCAGTGCCAGAGCGGCTCTCGAGGGAGTTGTACACGCCGTCGTGGATTTCGCTGGACTGTTCTCCCACGCTGATGGAGACGCCGCAGAACTCACCGTCGAAACCGTGCACGGACGAGTTGTAGCCGATGTCCAGAAGGCACTTGCGCACGATGTGCGGGATTTCCACGTAGGCCTTGGTTTTGACTTCACCGGCCACGTGAACCAGTCCTGTGGTCACCATGGTCTCCACGGCCACCGAGGACTCAGGGTCCTCGGCCAGCAGAGCGTCCAGGATGGAATCCGAGATCTGGTCGCAGATTTTGTCCGGGTGTCCCTCCGTCACTGACTCGGAGGTGAAAATTCTCAGGTGGGGGCTAGATTCGGTCACCGTCCAAGAGTACCCGTCCACTCAGACTCCCAGTTCGAGGCCCACGCGATCCACAATAAAATCCGCCACTTCGGCCTTCGTTCCGGCAGAGTGCGCGTCTTCGGTTCCGCGCGCGGACAACACGGTGACTTCCGTGGTGTCCTGGCCGAACACCTTGGACGCGCCCACTTCATTGACGACCAGCAAGTCGCAGCCCTTGCGCTGCAGTTTGGCTCGTCCGAAATCCAACACGGAGTGCTCACCGTCCCCGGTCTCCGCGGCGAATCCCACGATCAGCTGCCGACGGCCACTGTGATCACGGTCGTCCACGAGAGCACGCAGGATATCCGGATTCCGGGTCAGTTCGATGACCGGGTCCGTACCGTCCTCGGACTTCTTCATCTTGTGCTCGCCGACCGACACCGGCCGGTAGTCCGCCACGGCCGCGGCCATAATCACCACGTCCGCGTCCTCGGCCGCAGCTCGGGTCGCGTCCTGAAGTTCCAGGGCAGAGGAAATCTCCGAGATCTCGACGCCGTTCGGTAGCTCCGTTTCGACGTGCCCGACGATCAGGTGCACTGCGGCCCCGGCATCGCGAGCGGCCTCGGCCAGGGCGATGCCCTGCTTGCCGGAGGAACGGTTGCCCAGGAACCGCACGGGGTCCAACGCCTCGCGGGTTCCTCCCGCGGTGATCAGTACACGACACCCGGCCAACGGGCCCGACGACGACGCCGCCGCGGAACCTCGCGCGTGCACGGCCAGCGCGGCGTCGTAAATCTTCTGGGGCTCGGGGAGCCGGCCGGGGCCGCTGTCCTTGCCCGTGAGTCGCCCGGAATCGGGATCGATCACCGTGTGGCCGTGCTCTCGCAAGAGCGCCACATTGCGTTGGGTGGCGGGGTTGAGCCACATCTCGGTGTGCATGGCGGGTGCCAGGACCACCGGCGCGCGTGAGGCAAGCACCGTGGTGGTCAACAGGTCATCCGCCAGACCGTGTGCGATCTTGGCCATGAGGTCGGCGGTGGCCGGGGCGATGACCACCAGATCCGCCTGCTGGCCCTGCCAGACGTGATTGACGGTATCCACGCGATCGAACACGGACGTGGACACCGGCTCGCCCGTGAGCGCTTCCCAGGTGGGCGCTCCCACGAACTCCAGGGCTGCCGCGGTGGGCATGGGAACCACATGGTGGCCCGCCTCGGTGAACAAGCGTGTCAGCAGGGCTGCCTTATATGCGGCAATACCTCCGCCCACGCCCAGCACCACGCGCAACGGCGCGGTCGATGGGGAGTGAACGGGGGTATCCGAAGACTGCGGAAGGGTCACTTCTCGGTGGGTTCCTCGGTCTCAGCGGTTTCCTTGGCCTCGGAGGCCTCTTCCGCCGGCACCTCGGCGCTGTCGGAGAACATGGGCGCGGAAGCCTCGTCAGTACCCTGCGCGAAGAAGTCACCACCGAACACGTCAGCGGAGGCTGCTTCCTCGGTGACGAGCTGGCCATTGGCGGAGAACCCGGCGTGGTCGACCTCGGTGGCCTCGATCAGGTCCTCGTCGATCTCGCGGAACGCGATGGACAGCGGCTTCTCGTTGAGCTGGGTGTCCACGAGCGGGCCGACGTACTCGAACAGGCCCTCGTGCAACTGCGAGTAGTACGCGTTGATCTGACGGGCACGGCGAGCACCGAAGATGACCAGCCCGTACTTGGAATCGGTCTTGCCGAGCAACCGGTCGATGGGCGGGTTAACGATGCCTTCGTAATCTGTGCTCACGAGTGAATGACTCCTGTCATGGACTTCTTGGTAATTGGGTAGGCTCCGGGCTGCGCGGCCTGGATGCGTGGTGGCCGGCGGTCAATCCCGCTGCTGGGCGGGCAACCCCATGAGCTCTACAAGTTCTGCGGCGGCGCGCTCCACGCTGTCATTGATCACCGTGTGATCGAACTCTGGTTGCGCCGCAAG
This sequence comes from Kocuria atrinae, assembly GCF_039531425.1. NCBI lineage: Bacteria > Bacillati > Actinomycetota > Actinomycetes > Micrococcales > Micrococcaceae > Kocuria > Kocuria atrinae. The sequence goes on along the minus strand of NZ_BAAAQA010000015.1, from coordinate 165,418 downwards.
CTCTACTTTAGCTGTTTCCAGCCTTCGCTGCTGCTGCTCCGGAGTTTCGGTCCCGCGACCGACCAATCGTGCCACCATTTCATCCCAGCTGGGCGGGGCCAAAAACACGAACTGCGCGGTGGGCAAGGTGCGTTTGATTTCACGCGCTCCCTGCAGGTCGATCTCCAACAACACGCTCCTGCCCTGGGCCAGCGCCGCGTCCACTTTCCGCCGAGGTGTGCCGTAACGGTGCGAATTATGTACCACGGCCCATTCCAACAAGTCGTTGTTGGCGACCATGGAATCGAACTCGCCGTCCGAGACGAAGAAGTAGTGCACTCCGTCGACTTCACCGGGACGGGCCGCGCGCGTGGTGGCCGATACCGACAGCCACACCTGCGGGTAGTGATCCCTGATGTAGGTGGAGACGGTGCCCTTTCCAACCGCCGTGGGTCCAGCCAGCACGGTGACGGTTGGTTTAGCGGGCACATCTACCTCCGGGACAAAGAAGTGGCGGAACAGGTAAAAACCTGTTCCGCCACTGTACCAACGGGTCCTCTGATGGGATCATTCAGCCGCGATCACAACGATGTGCCACTGCTCACCGAGCACCCGTTCCCCTGGGTCGCGGGTCACCGGTCAAGGTAATCGATCAGGGCCCGACGCTGGTGCTGCCCCAATCCACGCACCCGTCGGGTCCGTGCGATACCGATCTGGTCCATGATGGCCGCCGATCGAACCTTTCCGATTCCGGGGGTGGCTTCGAGCAGATCCGTGACCTTCAGTCGGCTCACGGCTTCATCGCTGTCGCCGCGCTTCAGAACCTCGGCCACGGTCATGGTGCCATCACGCAGTGCTTTCTTCACCTCCGCCCGCACTGTTCGCGCGGCAGTCGCCTTCTCACGTGCCCGCGCTCGCTCTTCATCTGTCAAAGGACGTAATGCCATGTGGATCTCTCTCCTCTGGTTGCTCTGAGTGTGCTCCCACACGCCTGCAGTAGCGGATCTGGGGGGTAGCCGCTATCGGAAAAGTACCCGACATTAATAAGGGCGTAAACACCATGAATAGCCCCTGATCAGGGATTTCTATGGTGTTTACGCCGATTTCAGAGAAGCGATTCAGCCGTATAGAGCGGCGCTAAGTTCTTCACCGGAACGTTGCATTGCAGAACGCAGTGCGGAAACGTCCGGACCGTACCTCAGCACCCCCCGGGATGAGTTAGCAAGAACATTCCCGCTGACTTGGTCAAACACCCCTGCCACGGCATTGGCGTCAGCCCCCTGCGCCCCATACCCGGGCGAAAGGATGGGGCCGTTGAAGCCCCGGAGGTTTATCTCCAGTTGTGAGAGGGCATCTGAAACGGTTGCGCCAATAACCACTCCGCAAGAACCCAGAGTGTTATTCTTCCCCTTTGTAACGATTTGGTCACAATTTTCCTGTGGAGCCCTCTTGGCGCGGTTTTCTGGGACGTCAGACACGGTATTTACCGAAGCGACAGCGGTTTTACGAAGGTTTTCATACTGCACAGCATTAAGGATTGTCTTGGCAACAGATTCATGACCACCCACGTGTTGAACGCTGGCGCCCTCCGGGTTGGAGGTCAATGCGAGCACAAAGGTGCCTCGGCCCGTTTCCTGAGCCAGGTCCAAGGCCGGCCGGAGGGACTCGAAACCCAAATACGGGCTCAACGTCACCGAGTCCGCTGCAAGCGGGGAATCATCCGAAAGCCACGCCGTGGCGTAGGCGGCCATCGTCGAGCCGATGTCACCGCGCTTGGCGTCGGCAATGCTTAAAACACCAGCCTCGCGGCTTTCCTTCAAGACACGTTCGAGCACGGCCATACCGGCCGAACCGAACGCTTCATACAGCGCCACCTGTGGTTTCAGGGTGGCCGCGTGGCCCGCAGCAGCTTCCACCACGGTCAGCGAGAACTTTTCCAAGCCGGCCACCGTATAGGGAAGACCCCACGCGTCCAGCAGGGCGGGGTGCGGATCGATGCCCACGCACAGCGGACCGTGAGTGAGCATGGCCTCGCGCAATCGCGCACCGAATGGTGCCCGGCGGGCACCCGACGCTACGGGTACCCCGGGTGCGGGTGACGACGCCGCGGCGTCGCCACCCGCGCGGAAGGTGCCCTGCTCAGCCACGCGAGTCCCCCGCGAGGACGGCGTCGCGCAGGTTCTTCTCGTGCACCTGCAGGCTGTTGACGGACCAGGAATACTGCCGCTGGGCCGTGATCGCCTGGAGTGCGGCTCCCAGTTCGGAGACCGTGGTCATGATGGGAACCCCGATGGACGTGGCCGCAGCACGAATCTGATAACCATCGCTACGGGCCTTCTGGCCCCCGGAGGGCGTGTTGAAGATCAGGTCGATCTTGCCCTCGGTGATCCAGTCCGCCACGGAATCCTCGCCCTCGGGGGCATCCGTGATCTTGGAGACCACGGTGGACTCGATGCCGTTGCGGCGCAGCACGTCAGCGGTGCCCCCAGTGGACACGATCTCGAACCCGAGGTTGGAGAACATCTTCACGTAGATGACCGCGGAGCGCTTGTCCTTATTGGCCACCGACACGAACAGGCGACCGGAGGTCGGCAACGGGCCGCCCACGGCAGCCTGCGCCTTGGCGAAGGCCGTATCGAAGTACTTGTCGATACCCATGACCTCACCGGTCGAACGCATCTCAGGCCCCAGCAGCGAATCGACCACGGAACCCTCGGCAGTGCGGAACCGCGCGAAGGGCAGCACAGCCTCCTTGACGGCTACCGGCGTGTTCACCGGGAGGTCGGCGCCGTCGTACTTGGACGGCAACACACCCTCGGTCCGCAACTGGGCGATCGAGCGGCCCGTACCCATGAGCGCGGCGGCCTTGGCCAACTGCACACCCGTGGCCTTGGACACGAACGGTACGGTGCGCGAGGCGCGCGGATTGGCCTCGATCACGTACAGGATGTTCGATGCCAGGGCGAACTGGATGTTGATCAGTCCGTTGACGCCCACACCGCGAGCAATGGCCGCGGTAGCCTCGCGGACACGCTGCACCACCTCGGGGCCCAGCGTGACTGGCGGAAGGACACAAGCCGAGTCACCGGAGTGAATACCGGCCTCCTCGATGTGCTCCATCACGCCACCGACATAGACTTCCTTGCCGTCGAAGAGCGCGTCCACGTCGATCTCGATGGCGTCTTCCAAGAACTTGTCGATCAGTGCCGGACGGTTGGCGCTGACTTCCGTGGCGTTGTCGAGGTAGTGACGCAGGGAATCCTCGTCGTAGACGATCTCCATACCGCGGCCACCGAGCACGTAGGAAGGCCGCACGAGCACCGGGTATCCAATGTCATTGGCAATCAAGCTGGCCTCTTCGAACGTGGACGCGGTGCCGTTCTTGGGCTGGCGCAGATCTGCCTGGTGGAGCACACGGGCGAATTCGCCGCGGTCCTCGGCCAGGTCGATGGCCTCGGGGGTGGTGCCCAGAATGGGCACGCCAGCGGCCTTGAGATCAGCCGCCAACTTGAGCGGGGTCTGGCCGCCCAGTTGCACGAACACGCCCAGCAGGCCACCGCTGCGGCGTTCTGCTTCCACGATCTCCATGACGTCCTCGAACGTGAGCGGTTCAAAGTACAGGCGCGTGGAGATGTCGTAGTCGGTCGAAACGGTCTCCGGGTTGCAGTTGACCATCACGGTCTCGTAACCGGCCTCGCGCAGCACCATGGACGCGTGCACGCACGAGTAGTCGAACTCAATGCCCTGGCCGATCCGGTTGGGACCCGAACCCAGGATCATCACCGACGGTTTCTCGTGCGGTGCGATCTCGTTCTCTTCGTCGTAGCTCGAGTAGTGGTACGGGGTGAAGGCTTCGAATTCGGCGGCGCAGGTGTCGACCGTCTTGAACACGGGACGGATGTCCAGGGCGTGGCGGATACCCCGCACCACGGACTCGTCCAAGTGCACGAGCTCGCCGATCTGGGCGTCCGAGAAGCCGTGGCGCTTGGCCTCCCGCAGCGTCTCGGGGCGCAGGTCCCGATCCCCACGGATCAGCTGCGCGGTCTCGTTGAGCAACTGAAGCTGGTCCAGGAACCACGGGTCGATCGCGGTGGCCTCGAAGATCTGCTCCACGGTGGCACCGGCCAGCAGGGCCTGCTGTACGTTACGCAATCGCTCGGTGGTGGTTTCCTTGGTGCGCTCCACCAACCGGGCCACGGTGTTGGGGCCGGCTTCCACCGCGGGCTTGGTGAAGTCGAAGGACGATCCCTTCTGCTCCAAGGAGCGAAGGGCCTTCTGCAGGGCCTCCGTGAAGTTACGACCGATCGCCATGGCCTCACCCACCGACTTCATGGTGGTGGTCAGCGTGGGATCCGCGGCGGGGAACTTCTCGAACGCGAAGCGCGGCACCTTGACCACCACGTAATCCAGGGTCGGCTCGAAGCTCGCCGGGGTCTTTTTGGTGATGTCATTGGGAATCTCGTCCAGGGTGTAACCCAGGGAAAGCTTGGTCGCGATCTTGGCGATCGGGAAACCGGTGGCCTTGGACGCCAGAGCGGATGAACGGGACACGCGCGGGTTCATCTCGATGACCACGATGCGACCGGTGTCCGGTTCCACGGCGAACTGGATGTTACAGCCGCCGGTGTCCACGCCCACCTCGCGAATCACGGCGATTGCGATGTCGCGCATGCGCTGGTATTCCACGTCGGTCAGGGTCAAGGCGGGGGCCACGGTGATCGAATCACCGGTGTGCACGCCCACGGGGTCCACGTTCTCGATCGAGCACACGACCACCACGTTGTCGTTGGCGTCGCGCATCATTTCCAGCTCGTATTCCTTCCACCCAAGGATGGATTCTTCGAGCAGCACCTCGGAGGTGGGCGAGTACTGGATGCCGGCGCCGGCAATGCGGTGCAGGTCGGTTTCGTTATAGGCCATGCCGGAACCCAATCCGCCCATGGTGAAGGACGGGCGGACCACCATGGGGTATCCCAGGGTTTCCGCGGCGGCCAGCGCCTCATCCATCGAGTGCACAATCACCGAGCGGGCGGATTCCGCGCCGCAGCGCTCCACGACGCCCTTGAACGCCTCGCGGTCCTCGCCCAGGTTGATGGCCTCGACGTCCGCGCCGATGAGTTCGACGCCGTACTTGTCCAGCACGCCGGTCGCGTCCAGTGCCAGCGCGGTGTTCAACGCGGTCTGGCCACCCAGGGTGGGCAGAACGGCGTCGGGACGTTCCTTCTCGATGATCTTCTCGACCACCTCGGGAGTAATGGGCTCCACGTAGGTGGCATCGGCGAACTCCGGGTCCGTCATGATGGTCGCGGGGTTCGAGTTCACGAGGATCACGCGGATGCCCTCGTCCTTGAGCACGCGCAACGCCTGGGTGCCGGAATAGTCGAACTCTGCGGCCTGGCCGATCACAATCGGACCGGAGCCGATCACCAAAACACTGTTCAGATCTTGCCTGCGGGGCATTAGCGCTGTCCTGCTTCCTGAGTCGCGGTGCCCTGTGCGGCGCCGTCCATCACGTCAATAAAGCGGTCGAAAAGGTAGGCGGCGTCGTGCGGACCCGCGGCGGCCTCGGGGTGATACTGCACCGAGAAGGCCGGCAGGTCCAAGCAGCGGATGCCCTCCACCACGTTGTCGTTGAGCCCCACGTGGGAGACCTCAGCGCGGCCATAGCGGGATTCGGGAGCGGTCACCGTCTCCCCCACCGGCGCGTCCACGGCGAACCCGTGGTTCTGAGAAGTGATTTCCACCTTGCCCGTGGTCAGGTCCATGACGGGCTGATTGATGCCGCGGTGACCGAAGGGCAGTTTGTACGTGCCGAAGCCCAGGGCCCGGCCCAGCAACTGGTTACCGAAGCAGATGCCGAAGAACGGGATCTTGGCGTCCAGGACTTCGCGCAGCAATGCCACCTGCTGGTCGGCAGTTGCGGGGTCACCGGGTCCGTTGGAGAAGAACACGCCGTCCACGTTGCGGTTCTTGATGTCTTCGAACGTGCTGGTCGCCGGGAGCACGTGCACTCGCACACCGCGTTCGGCGAAGCGCTGCGGGGTCATGCCCTTGATGCCCAGGTCCACCGCGGCCAGATCGTGCTTGACCGGGCCTTCCCAGCCGTGATCGGCCGGTTCCACCACATAGGCTTCGTCGATGCTGACCGATTCGGCCAGGCTCTGGCCCTCCATGGTGGGCTGGTCTTTGACGAGCTGGACCAACTCGGAGACCGGCCGAGCGGCGTCGTCGCCGGCGAAGATCCCCGCGCGCATGGCGCCCTTGTCCCGCAGGTGGCGGGTGAGCGCACGGGTGTCCACGCCCTGGAGACCCACGATGTTCTGGGCTGCCAGCTCGTCGTCCAGGCTGCGCTCGGAGCGCCAGTTGGACGCACGGCGCGCTGGGTCGCGCACCACGAAACCGTTGACCCAGATCTTGCGGGACTCGGCGTCCTGGTCGTTGACACCGGTGTTACCGATGTGCGGGGCGGTCTGAATGACGATCTGACCCGCGTAGGAGGGATCCGTCAACGTTTCCTGGTAACCGGTCATTCCGGTCGCGAACACGGCCTCACCAAAGGTGTTGCCGGGGGCGCCCCAGGAGCGACCGCGGAACGCGCGGCCGTCCTCAAGCACCAGGACGGACGGTTGAAGGGGGTGTGAGTTCACGAAGAACTCCTTTCCTTTTCATGAAATTCTGCGCGCCTGAACGCGAAGGAAGCGAAATTTAGTGGGCGCTCACAAGTGCGGACGCCGCGGTCTCGAGTGCGCGGGATTCCTCGCCGTTGCGCGCGCGGAAACCGGTGTCCACGGTGGTATCACCGAGCTGCCAGGTGAAGACGACCAGGCCGTCGCGTTCCACGAACTTGCCGACCATCCCGGACGCAGTGGCCACCGATCGCAGCTGTTCGCGGGGAATGTACACGTCAGGGGCGCCCTGGCGGTTGATCAGCACGCCGTCCTCGGCGACGATCGCCTCCGCATTGGCGCGGATTCCCAACCCGTGAATCGCAATCCGCTCGAGTGGCTGCGCGGTGTAGGTGGTCACCACGTACATGCCGTCCGCTCGGGTCACGAGTCGGTCCAGCAGGTCCACTGGCGCCTGCAGCAACTGGGGCACGTCCGACTGACGTCGAATGCGGCCACGCCACCCCCACCACACCAGGGCGAAGAGCACCACCACGATCAGGATCGCGAGGAGCGTGGGGAGAAGCTTGTCAGACATTGACGGGGTGCCTTTCGTGGGTCTGATCGAGTATTAGGCGGACAGCGGGGTGTTGAGCTGACCGTCCAGGACCACGGGGTGGCCCCGGTAGAAGGTAACGCTCACGCTGCCCGGAAGCGGCATGCCCTTGTAGGGGCTGTTGCGCCCCTTGGACACGTGGGTCTCAGGATTGACCGGGGTCTCCCCCGCCGGATTCCACAGCGTGAGGTTGGCGGGTGCGCCCGCTTCCAGCGCGCCACCCTGATCCTGCAGCCGCAGGATTTCAGAAGGGCGGCGGGAGGTGATCTTGGCGACCGTGGCCCAGTCGATCAGCCCGGTGTCCACCAGGGTCTTCTGCACGACCGACAGGGCGGTCTCCAAGCCGGTCATGCCCATGGCCGCGCAGCTCCATTCGGATTCTTTGTCCTCAATGGTGTGCGGGGCGTGATCGGTGCCGATCACGTCGATGGTCCCGTCAGCCACGGCTTCTCGCAGCGCCATGACGTCCTCGTCGGTGCGCAACGGCGGGTTGACCTTGTAGACCGGGTCGAACGTGCGGACCAGCTCTTCGGTCAGCAGCAGGTGATGCGGGGTGGCCTCGGCGGTCACGTTGATGCCGCTCGCCTTGGCCCAGCGCACGATCTCCACCGAGCCCTTGGTCGAGAGGTGGCAGATGTGCACGCGGGAACCCACGTGCTGGGCCAGCAGCACATCGCGAGCAATGATGGCTTCCTCAGCCACTGCCGGCCAGCCGGTGAGTCCGAGTTCGGCCGAGACGACGCCCTCGTTCATCTGGGCGCCCTCGGTCAGGCGGGGTTCCTGTGCGTGCTGGGCAACCAGTCCGTCGAAGGACTTCACGTATTCCAGGGCCCGACGCATGAGCACAGGGTCGTGCACGCACTTGCCGTCGTCCGAGAACATCCGCACCTGCGCGCGAGATTCAGCCATGGCGCGGATTTCGGACAGTTGCTTACCCTCCAAACCCACGGTCACGGCGCCCACGGGGTGGACATCCGCCCAGCCCGCGTCCTGCCCCAACTGCCAGACCTGTTCCACCACACCGGCGGTATCGGCCACGGGGTTGGAATTGGCCATGGCGAACACGGCGGTGTAGCCGCCCTTGGCTGCGGCGCGAGTTCCCGTTTCCACCGTCTCTGCGTCCTCGTGGCCGGGCTGGCGCAAGTGGGTGTGCATGTCGACCAGACCGGGCAGCGCGATCAGACCGGTGCCGTCCACCACCGTGGCGTCCTGGGGTGCGTCCACGGAGCCGGGTTCACCCACGGACTGGATCACGCCGTCCACGATCAGAAGGTCAACGGGGTCTGAGCCCTCGGGGCTCACAGTGCTGATGAGATAGGAACTCATGGTGTCACCTTCAGTTGTCGGAGAGGGACGGGGTGCTCTCGTCTCCCGAGAGCAACAAGAACAACACGGCCATGCGCACGGACACGCCGTTGGCCACCTGGGCCAGAACGGTGGAGCGAGGGGAATCGGCCGCTTCGGATGAAATTTCCAGACCACGGTTCATGGGACCGGGGTGCATGATCACGGTGGGCGCGTCCATAGCGTCCAGGGCGGCTACACGTTCCGGGGTCAGGCCCCACGCCCGCGTGTATTCCTGCTCGCTGGGGAAGAACGCTGCGTTCATGCGTTCGCTCTGCAGGCGGAGCATCATCACCGCGTCCGGGCGCTGCGCGAGCACTTCGTCCAGGTCGTAGGAGACCTCGCACGGCCAGTGGTCCATGCCCACGGGCAGCAGCGTGGGCGGTGCCACGAACGTCACGCGTGCGCCCAGGGTGTTCAACAACCACACGTTGGAACGGGCCACGCGGGAGTGGAGCACATCCCCCACGATCACCACGTGCATACCTTCGAGGTCCATCCCCGTGCTGGGTCGGTCCTCGCGCCGAGCGCGCACTCGGCGCAGCGTCATGGCGTCCAGTAGCGCCTGGGTAGGGTGTTCATGCTTGCCGTCACCGGCATTGACCACCGCGGCGTCGATCCAGCCCGACGACGCGAGCTGCTGGGGCGCGCCAGAGGCGCCGTGGCGGATCACCACGGCGTCCGCGCTCATGGCCATCAGGGTCTGGGCAGTGTCCTTCAGGGACTCGCCCTTGGACACCGAGGAGCCCTTGGCGGAGAAGTTGATGACGTCCGCCGAAAGCCGCTTGGCCGCGGTCTCGAAGGAAATTCGGGTGCGGGTGGAGTCTTCGAAGAAGAGATTGACCACGGTGCGGCCGCGCAGGGCGGGCAGCTTCTTGACGGAGCGGGATGAGACGGACGCCATCTGATCGGCGGTGTCCAGGATGCTGAGGGCGTCCGCATAGCTGAGGTCGGAGGTGGTGAGCAGGTGCTTCACGAGGTAGCCCCCTTGTCTCCTCGAACGACATCAGGATCGGAGGCCACCGGGGCATCAATGACCACGCAGTCCTCGTGGTTCTCCTCGCGCTGCCCAGGATCCGATTCGCGTAGCAGCACGCGCACCTTCTCCTGAGAAGAGGTCGGCAAGTTCTTACCCACGTGATCCGCGCGGATGGGAAGCTCTCGGTGACCACGATCGACCAGCACGGCCAGCCGCACGACCTTGGGGCGACCCACATCCACCAGCGCATCCAGGGCCGCGCGAATCGTGCGGCCGGAGAAGAGGACGTCATCCACGAGAACCACGGTGCGACCGTCAATGCCGCTGTCCGGAATGATGGTGGGCTGCGGGGTCCGCGCGGGATTCTTGCGCAGGTCATCGCGATACATGGTGATGTCCAACTGTCCGGTGGACGAACGGGCGTCGAACGACCCATCGGTCTGTTCGAGCTTGGCGGCCAAACGCTGTGCCAACGGGTAACCGCGGCGGGCGATGCCCAAAATCACGAGACCAGCGGAGCCCTTGTTGGACTCCAGGATCTCGTGGGCTATCCGGGTCAGAGCCCGGTCTATGTCTGCAGTCGAGAGAATCACGCGCGAGGTGGTCGCGGGCAATGATTCGCCGTGTTCGGGCACGCTCACGTGCCGCCTCCTTCCCCGCCTCACTGGACGGACTTAAAGGTTGCGATCTTGAAGTGACGCTATCACAGGAGAAAGGCCCCGGAACGCTCTGTGCGAGCGGACCGGGGCCCACGCCGTCAATCCAGAAGGGACGGCTTTACTTTCTGCAGACGACCCAGGAGGCCGTTGACGAACCGGGGGGAATCGTCGGTGGACAGTTCCCGCGCCACCGCAACTGCTTCGGAAACAGCCACTGCGTCGGGAATCTCGTCGTTGTAGAGCAATTCCCACGCACCTACGCGCAGAACATTGCGGTCAACGGCGGGCATCCGATCGAGGGTCCAGCCCTGCGAGTAGGTTTCCAGGAACTCGTCGATGTCCTCGGCGCGGTCGTAGAAGCCTTCCAGGATGTCCACCGTGTAGGGGTTGATCTTGGACGTGCTGTTGTCCCGGCGGCGGTTGAGTGCGTCCTGGATGGACTCGTCCCGCTGTTCCGCTTCGAACAGAATTTCTACCGCGCGAACGCGGGCTTTACTGCGTGCGCTGCTCACTCGTTGACGCGTCCCAGGTAGTCGCCGGTGCGGGTGTCGACCTTGACCTTGGTGCCCTGCTCGAGGAACAGGGGAACCTGGATCTGGTAGCCGGTCTCCACGGTCGCGGGCTTGTTGCCGCCGGTGGAGCGGTCACCCTGCAGGCCGGGCTCGGTGTAGGTGATCTCCAGGACGACCGACGGCGGCATTTCGATGTACAGCGGGGAGCCCTCGTACATTGCCACGGTCACGTTCTGGTTCTCGAGCATGAAGTTGGCAGCGTCGCCCACCACGGCGTTGGGCACCGTGATCTGGTCGTAGGTGGAGTTGTCCATGAACACGTAGTCTTCGCCGTCCTGGTACAGGTACTGGTATTCACTACGATCCACCGTGGCGGTCTCGATCTTGGCACCGGCGTTGAAGGTCTTGTCGACCACCTTGCCGCTGGTCACGTTGCGCAGCTTGGTGCGCACGAACGCGCCACCCTTGCCGGGCTTGACGTGCTGGAACTCAACGGTCTGCCACAGGTTCCCATCAAGCTTGAGGATGGTGCCGTTCTTGATGTCGTTGCTGGTTGCCACGGATTCACTTTCTCGTCGGAAACATCACTGCAAAGATTTTGGGGGCGTTAAGCCGAACCAGTGTACCGCGCCGTGCGCGATACGCCGTTCTCAACCGATTATTCGGCGATCTCCTGATAGCACGCGAAAAGGATCGCCGGGTCCGGTACCTCCATGATGCGCGGAGAACCCACCTTGTCGAGAACCACGAAACGCAACAGGTTGCCGCGGGTCTTCTTGTCCCGCTTCATCACTTCGAGCAGACGCGGCCACTGGTCCGCACGGTAGGTCACGGGCAGCCCCAGTGAGGCGAGAATCGTTCGGTGGCGGTCCACGACGTCGTCGGCGAGCGTGCCTGCCGCGCGCGCAAGTTCCGCAGCGAAGACCAGACCCACCGATACCGCGGCGCCGTGGCGCCACTGGTAGCGCTCGTTGTGCTCGATGGCGTGGCCCAGTGTGTGACCGTAATTGAGGAACTCCCGGCGACCGGATTCCTTGAGATCGGAGGAGACCACCTCGGCCTTGACGCGGATGGCCCGCTCGATCAGTTCGTGCACCACCGGAGACTGCGAATCCCGCACGGCCTGGGGGTTCTCCTCGATGAGGTCCAGGATCACGGGATCCGCGATGAACCCGCACTTGACGACCTCGGCCATACCGGTCAGGTATTCGTTCTCCGGGAGGGTCTTGAGCGAGTCGAGATCGCACACCACCGCGGCGGGCGGGTGGAAGGAACCCACCAGGTTCTTGCCCTCAGCGGTGTTGATGCCGGTCTTACCGCCCACGGCGGCGTCGACCATGCCCAGCAGCGTGGTCGGCAGGTGAACCACGCGAACACCGCGCAACCACGTGGCGGCCACGAAACCGCCCAGATCGCTGACGGCCCCGCCACCCACGGTCACCACGGCATCCGTGCGGGTAAAGTCAGAGGTTCCCATGATCTGCCAGCAGAAGGCAGCGACCTCCACGCGTTTGCCTTCTTCCGCATCCGGGATCTCCGCAACGAAGCTCTGGATTCCCGTCCGCTTCAGATCTTCCTGGACCAGGTCGCCGGTAGCGCGCAGTGCGCGAGGATGGATGATCAGGACCTTCTTGACGCGTTCGCCGAGCAGCTCGGGAACCTTACCCAGGAGCCCATTGCCCACGAGCACGTCATAGCGGTTGTCGGGGGTGTCTCCCTGGACGGGGATGGTGGTCACCGAGTCAGTCATGCTGTGGCGTCCCTTCGTTGTTCTGTCAAAGCCTTGTGCAGTTGCTGGACCAGCGAACCGATGCGCCGGTGCCCGGTGCCGTCCAGGCGGATCGTGGCGAGCCTCTCGTAGGTGTCCCGCCGCTCGTCCAAAATCTCCCGCCAGCGCCGTTCCGGATCCGGTTGCAGCATGGGGCGGGTCCTGTTGCCCGTGATGCGCGGACGCACAGTGACCTCATCGACCTCGAGGTAGATCACCGTGTGACCGGCGAGCAACTCTTGGACCGCCGGGGTCATGGGCGCTCCCCCGCCCAGGGAGATGACCGCATTCCAATACCGGTTGTCCGCGAGCAGGTCTGCGACGACCCCTGCTTCGATGTCGCGGAAGTGCTGTTGCCCGTGGGCCGTGAACAGCGCAGGAATGGGCCCGTGCTGTGCCTCGATCACGTGATCGGCGTCCACGAAGTCCAGCCCGTAGCGCTTGGCGAAATGATGCCCCAGGTGAGACTTTCCCGCTGCCATCGGGCCGATCAGCACCAACGGCGTGGGCAGGGACGTCACGAAAGGTCCCCGCGCACCTCATCGAGGGCCGCGAGTTCCGAGGGATCTGCCAACTCCGGGGAGGTCCGCAGGTTCTCGGGGATGGCGGCCAGGTAGGCGTCCTTATTGCGTGCCGTCTCCGCCATGGAGTCGCCGCCGAACTTCTCGAGTGCAGCCTGGGCCAGAACGAGCGCCACCATGGCCTCGGCCACCACTCCGGCGGCCGGCACGGCACAGACGTCCGAGCGCTGGTGATGAGCGCGAGCCGGTTCCCCCGTGGAGACGTCCACGGTGTGCAGAGCGCGAGGCACGGTGGCGATCGGCTTCATGGCCGCGCGCACACGCAGCAGGTCACCAATGGACATTCCGCCCTCGATGCCGCCGGCGCGATTGGTCACGCGGTGCACGGAAGAGTCTGAGCCGGGCAGCGTCTCATCGTGGGCACGAGTGCCGGGGCGAGCTGCGGTGCGGAATCCGTCTCCGACCTCCACACCCTTGATCGCCTGAATACCCATCAGAACTCCAGCCAGTCGCGCGTCGAGACGGCGGTCCCAGTGCACGTAGGAACCGAGTCCCAGGGGCAGGCCCTCAGCCAGCACCTCGACCACGCCTCCCAGGGTCTCCCCGGCCTTGTGAGCGTCATCAATGGTCGCGACCATGGCATCCGAAGTGGCCTTGTCGAAGCAACGCAAGGGATCGGCGTCGAGCGCTTCCACGTCGCCCGAGGTGGGCAGTGCGGCGTCCTCGGGAACCGAAACCTCCGCAATGGCGGTCGTGTGGGACACCAGGCGGACGTCCAGTGCCGCCAGGATCTGGGAGGCCACGACGCCCAGCGCCACTCGCGTGGCCGTCTCACGAGCCGATGCGCGCTCCAGAACGGGGCGTGCCTCGTCGAAACCGTACTTCTGCATTCCCGTGAGATCAGCGTGTCCCGGACGGGGTCGGGTCAAAGGAGCGTTTCGGGCGCGGCCTTCCAGCTTGGCCGCGTCCACGGGGTCCGAGCTCATGACGTCCTGCCACTTGGGCCACTCGGTGTTGGCGATCTCGATCGCCACGGGCCCACCCTGGGTCAGGCCATGGCGGACGCCGCCCAGAATGCGAACCTCGTCCTGTTCGAACTTCATGCGGGCGCCGCGGCCGTATCCGAGCCGCCGGCGGGCCAGCGCCCGTTGAATCATCTCGGTGGTGAGTTCTACCCCGGCGGGAACACCTTCAATGATTCCCACGAGGGCCTCGCCGTGAGATTCTCCGGCCGTCAGCCAACGCAACATGTTCTACTCCAGTACTCGATCATGGGAGCCGGTCAGGGCTCCCGGAAACGGACGTTGATCCGGTCAACGGTTCAGACGTGCATCGCGGACCCGCTGCGGAATCACGCGCTCGGGGCGATTCACGGCCCGACACATGGCGGCCGTGACCTCTGCTTCGCGGGGAACCGGTCGATCCGCGCGCCCCAGGGCGAACCAGCGCACTTGGTCGACCGCCTGAAAGATCAGCATATCTATTCCCGGGGCGATCGCTCCGCCGGCGGCCTGCCACGACCGGGCAATTGCCGAGGGCCAGGGATCATACGCGGCATCCAGGAGTACACCGTTGGCCGTCGCGTCCAAGGTCGCGAATTCCGCAGCCAGCTCGTCGGCCCCGTGAGGAGGCAGGGTGCACACGACGGCGTCGTAGTCCGACAACGACGCCGCTGCCTCGTCCCACGCTCGCACGGTGACGTTCACGCCGAGCCTCGCGGCGGCGTCGGTGACCTTACCGGCGCGATCCAGGGACCGCACGAACACGTCGATCGAGGGGGCACCCAGCGCGTGCAGTGCGGCGACCGCGGCGGTCGCCGTGCCACCGCCACCGAGGATGGCGCCGCGCGGTTGCACGGGAATCTCGCGCGCGGCGGTGACCGCCGCCATGATGCCGGTGACATCCGTGTTGTCGGCCACCACGGACCCGTCGTCGCGGAACACCAACGTGTTGGCCACACCGAGGACTTCGACCAACGCGGTCCTCTCATCCGCTTGCGCAGCGGCCAGGGACTTCAGCGGCATGGTCACGGAGAATCCCCGCCAATGCCCTTCTGCTGCGCGTTCGGACCAGAAGCGGCCCCACTGTTCGGTCTCCACGTCCCAGCGGGTGTAATCCCACTCGACACCCATGACTCGATAGGCCGCGGCGTGCAGACTCGGAGACAAGGAGTGGCCCACGGGGTGACCCAGCACCGCTGCGGCACGTCGTTCCATGGCTGCTCCCCAGTGTGTCAGTTACATTTCCCTTCGTTTTCCGAGCACCACTGCTGGTACTCGTCCACGTTGCGGTTGTGCTCCTCGTAGTTCTCGGCGAACTTGGTCTCACCGGTGTCGAGGTTCACGGTCACCCAGTAGTAGTAATCGTTGTCGTCAGGATTGGCAGCGGCCTTGATCGAGTCGTCACCGGGCGAACCGATCGGGCCCACGGGCAGTCCCGGGTGCGCGAACGTGTTGTACCCGTTGGACTTGTCCTGCTTCTCCTCGTCGGAGATGTGGTAGGAACGCTTGCCCAGGCCGTAGGCCACGGATGCGTCCGACTGGATGTAACCGTTGGTCTCATCCTCGGGGCGGTCGATGCGGTTGTAGATGGCACCGGCGACCTCGGGATAAATGTCCGGGACGCCCTCGAACTCGACGAGCGAAGCCACGGTGATCACGCGGAACCACTGGTCCTCGGGAACCTCGTTGTTGTTCAACGTGCCCTTGGTACGGTCCACCATTTCCTGAATGATCTGCTCTGCGGAGGCATCCAACGGGAAGCGGTACTCACCGGGGTGCAGCCAGCCCTCGATGGTCGGGAATTCTTCCGGGATACCGAAGCGGTCGGTGTCTTCCCGGAAGGCTTCGAACTCCGACTTGTCGATGCCCGTGGATTCGCTCAGGGTCTGGAACGTGTCATCGATGCGCTGAGTCTGGGCCACGGCCGCATAGTGCGAAGCCTCACCGCGTTCCATCATCACGTCGATGGCGGCATCGGAGCTCATTTGGGTTTTGAGCTGGTAGTCGCCGGGCTGAATGAAGTCTTCGGGATAGCGTTCCTGGAACGTCTCCACGAAATAACCGGCATTGGCCACGATGTCCTGGGATTCCAGAGAGTTGGCGATCTGACCGGTGGACTGGCCATCGCCCACCGTGAAGTTGATTTCTTGGTCGCCACCACCGTTGTAATCCTTGCGTTCGAACAGACCGAACGCGGAACCGAGGACAGCAACCACGATCAGCAGCGCGGCAACGAACAAAGCGATGGCGGTCGCCAGAGAAGCCCGGGAGCGGCGCTTCTGACGGGCAGCCATTTCGGGTGAGACATCGTGGTGTTCGAACGCTCCGGACAATCCAGGACGGCGGCTCTGCCCCTCGGGATCCAGGGTGCCCAGAAGGCCGCCAGAGGTGGCCGAACCTTCCGCACCGCCCTGTTGCGGGCCGCGGTGGGCCTTGTTATCTCGTGGCTGGTCGCTCACGAATGATCTCCGTCCGCCGTTGTCCGTGGTCTGTCGGATATTTTCGGCGTTTTGCCGAGAACATCGTCCATTATCCGCGATCTAGTTGTCGATGGGGAAACCGGGTTCGGTTCCCGTGGCCTTGCCTTGATCAATGGCCGACTGCAGAAACGTCACTGCGGCCACCTGATCAACCTTGTCCATGTGCTGCTTCCGCGATACCCCCGCGTCCAGAAGCGACTGGTGCGCCGCGACCGTGGACAGTCGTTCGTCGACCAACCGCACGATCGTTTCGCACTCACGTGAGCGTAACCGATTCTGCAGTGCCGCGGCGTACTCCCGGGCCATGTCAGTCGAAGGATTCCCCTGGCCGTTCAAGCTACGCGGCAATCCAACGTACACCGCGACCACCCCGAATTGCTCACACATGCCCGTGATGATTTTCACATCGAAGCGCTTCTTGCGATTTTTGTCCCGCGTGACCGTCTGGTGTGGAGTGGCCAACACGCAGTCCGGATCGGTCAGAGCGATTCCCACCCTGACCGATCCGACGTCCACACCCATGCGGACCCCCCTCACAAACGTGTCGCTCACGCGCTCGCTGCGGTGAGGATCTGCTGACGCACGGCCTCGAGGGCATCGTCGACCTTCGTGACATCCGAACCGCCGCCCTGGGCTACGTCCGGCTTGCCACCGCCGCCGCCTCCGAGCACACCCGCCGCGGTGCGCACGAGCTGACCCGCGGCCAGACCGGCGTCGCGAGCGGCGTCGTTGGCGGCCACCACGATGAGCGGGCGGTCGTTGGCGACACCCGTGACCGCGGCGACGGCGGGCTCGGAACCCATGCGCGTCCGCAGGTCCAGGGCCAGGGAACGCAAGGCGTCCGCGGAAGCCACTTCACCGGCGTTGTGCAGCACGGCCTTGACCGAGCCCAGACGCTGGGCGTCGTTGACGAGCTGACCGGCCTGAGCCTGCAACTGCTGCTGCCGCAGCACGGTGAGCTGACGTTCCGTCTCCTTGAGCTTGTCCAGGGTCGAAGAAATCTTCTCGGGCAGCTCGGCGGTCGACTGGACCTTGAGCATGCCGATGAGCTGATTGACCAGGGTGCGCTCGGCAGCCAGGTGGTTGAACGAGTTCAAACCCACCAGGGCTTCCACGCGGCGGTTGCCCGAACCCACGGACTGCTCCGAAACCAGGGACAGCGAGCCCAGTTGCGCCGTGGAACCCACGTGGGTGCCACCGCACAGCTCACGTGACCACGGGCCGTTCATCTCGACCACGCGCACGTTCTCGCCGTACTTCTCGCCGAACAGGGACATGGCACCCAGCTTCTTGGCCTCCGCCAACGGCATTTCCTGCGTCACGACCTCGAAGTCATCGCGGATGGCCGTGTTGGAAATCTGCTCGATCTCCTGCATCTGCGAGGCGCTCAGTGCGGTTCCGTGGGAGAAGTCGAAGCGCAGGTAGCCCTCCTTGTTGAAGGAGCCGCGCTGCACGGCGTCCGGGCCGAGCACTTCGTGCAGGGCCGCGTGCACCACGTGAGTACCCGAGTGGGCTGCTTCGCCGTCGTGGCGGCGGCGCGAATTCACACGCGCGGTCACCGAAGCTCCCTGGGTGACTTCACCCGAGGTCACCTTCACACGGTGCACGGACAGACCCTTGACGGGCTGCTGGACGTCCAGCACCTCAAGGGAGAAGTCCGAGCCCTCGATGACTCCCACGTCGGCGGCCTGGCCACCGGCCTCCGCGTAGAACGGGGTTTCCTCCAGGACGACCTCGATCTGGTCCCCCGCACTCGCGGCGGGAACGGTGACGCCCCCGGACAGTACGGCGCGCACCGACGTCTGGGTGACCAGCTCGGTGTAACCGGTGAATACGGAACCGTGATCGTCGAGCATGCGGCGCAGCTCGGACAGATCCGCCATCGCACCCTTCTTGGCGCGTGCATCCGCTTGAGCGCGTTCGCGCTGCTCAGTCATCAGACCGCGGAAGGCCTTCTCATCCACGGAGACGCCGGCCTCGGCAGCCATTTCCAGGGTCAGGTCGATCGGGAAGCCGAAAGTATCGTGCAGGGCGAAGGCATCCGCACCGCTGACCCCTCGCTTCTCGGACTTGGCCTGGGTCACGGCGTGCTCGAGCCGGGCGGTACCGGACTCGATGGTCTTCAGGAACGCCTTCTCCTCCGCGTACGCAATGCGGGAAATGCGCTCGAAGTCATCGGCAACCACCGGGTACACGCCCTTCATGGCGTCCCGGGAGGCGGGCAGGAGCACGGGCAGGCACGGCTCGGTCACGCCCAGCAGGCGCATGGAGCGCACGGCGCGGCGCAGCAGGCGGCGCAGGATGTAACCGCGGCCTTCGTTGGCCGGGGTCACGCCGTCCGCAATGAGCATGAGCGAAGAACGGATGTGGTCGGCGACCACGCGCATGCGGACGTCGTCGTCATAGCCTTCCTGCTCCGCGTTCTCGGTGCCACGGTAGGTGCGGCCGGAGAGCTTGGCAGCAGCATCGAGCACGGGGCGGACCTGATCGGTCTCGTAGAAGTTCTCCACACCCTGCAACAACATGGCCAGACGCTCCACGCCCAAACCGGTGTCGATGTTCTTCTTGGGCAAATCACCGAGGATCTCGTAGTCCTTGCCGTTGCCCTCGCCGCGCTGGTACTGCATGAACACGAGGTTCCAGATCTCGATGTAGCGGTCGTCATCGACGGCCGGTCCGCCCTCCTTGCCGTAGCGGGCGCCACGATCGTAGAAGATTTCGGAGTCTGGGCCGGCGGGGCCGGGCTGACCGGTGTCCCAGTAGTTTTCGTCGCGGCCCATGCGCTGGATCCGCTCCTCGGGAATGCCCACCGTGTTGCGCCACAGGTCATAGGACTCCTGGTCGCCTTCGTAGACGGTGACCCACAGTCGCTCGGGATCCAGACCGAATCCCCCCTTGTCGAGCGGTGTGGTCAGCAGCTCCCAGGCCATGGGGATGGCCTTCTCCTTGAAGTAGTCACCGAAGGAGAAGTTGCCGGCCATCTGGAAGAACGTGCCGTGGCGCGCGGTCTTTCCGACCTCTTCGATGTCCAGGGTGCGGATGCACTTCTGAATTGAGGTGGCACGCGGGTACGGCGCGGTTTCCTGTCCCAGGAAATACGGGATGAACGGCACCATGCCGGCAATGGTGAACATCGCACCCGGCTGGTTGGACACCAGCGAGGCGGACGGCACGACTTTGTGACCCTGGCTTTCGAAGTAGCTCAGCCAGCGTTGGGTGATCTCGTGTGAGAGCATTACCGGTTATTTCCTTCTGACGATTGACCGCGATGGATGATCTCGGTGGATTCTACGTTGTCTTGGGTGCCCACCACAGTGTGCGGGCCGCCCGAGGCGGGGTGGTTGGCGGTGTGGTCCACGGGAGTGCGCACGCCGAATTGCTCGCGCAACTCCGCTTCGCGTTCGTTCATCCCCGATTTCACGCGTGCCGCGAATTCCTGCAGGTAGCCGCCCACGGCCTGCATGCGCTGCACGGCCGAGCCGGAGCGCAGCGCCACATCTGTGCCACGACGCCGCTGCAATTGCCCCGCGATCGCTTCTCGCGTCTGCGGGTTGTTCGCAACGCGGGTCGCTACGCTTCCCGCGATGGCACCGGCGGCGATGAACGCCAGCTTGGACCACATGCCCATGGTTTGTCCCTTCGGGTCCGGCACCACTCACAAGGTGGCACGAACATATGTAGTGCTCCGGCGGAGCTCAGATCTGGTCGTTCACCCGGGCGCTCGGTTCGGACGCGGGGCTCCCCGACGTCGTGGGCTCCGAGGCGGAGCTTGCGGTGGGTGACGAAGCGCGGGTCGAGCCCGGGGAGTCGTCGGCGGTGGCGCGGTTGCCCGAGGATGAGGGGCCGGGTTGCTGGGCTCCGCTGGCTGCGGGGCTCTGCTGCGGGGTGAAGGCACGGCGTAGGCCGTGCGAGAACGAGGCGACCTTGATGAGCGGCTGACCCACCGTGGACGCGACCAACGAGGAGAGTGCGGACACGTTCGCGGAGGCATCCGAAACGTTCGAGGTGATGCCGTCCACCTTCTCCAACTGCGTGTTGGTGGTGGACACCGTGCGGGTGACCTCGTCGATCAAGGGTGTGGTGCCGTCATTGAGGGATCGGATGGTCAAGCGCAGTTCATCGAACACGCGTCCGAGCTTGACGATCGGAACCGCCAGCAATCCCACGAGCACCGCAAACACGCCCGCGGCAATGAGTCCCGCGATATCTCCACCGTCCATAGGGCGACCCGTACCTCTCGTTTATTGTTCTCGCTGCACGCCGGACCACGAACGCGTGGCACGACCGAAGAGAAACTCTACCCAACCTTGCTGGGGGCGCGCGGTTCATCCGCTCCCCGAAAACACACACAGCCCGCGGCCGGAAGCCACGGGCTGTGTGTGCCACTCACCCGAAACCGGGAGAGCGTGAGAAAAGCATTACGCCATACGAGCGTAGTACTCGACCACGAGCTGCTCTTCACAGGTCACGGGGACCTCGGAGCGCTCGGGCTTACGGGTCAGCGTTGCCTGCAGACGGTCGATCGCTACGTCCAAGTAACCCGGGGTGTCGGGCAGGACATCCTGGTGAGCGCCGGTAGCGGCCACCTGGAACGGAACCATCTTCTCGGAACGCGGGTGCACGTGGATCATCTGACCCGGGCGCACGCGGAACGAGGGGCGGTCCACGCGCTGGCCGTCCACCATGATGTGACGGTGGACAACGGCCTGGCGGGCCTGAGCCATGGTGCGTGCGAAACCAGCGCGCAGCACCAGGGCGTCCAAACGGGTCTCGAGCAGGCCGATGAGGTTCTCACCGGTCTGACCCTCGACACGCTTTGCTTCCACGTACGCGCGGTGCATCTGCTTCTCGCGGATGTTGTACTGGGCGCGCAGACGCTGCTTCTCGGTCAGACGAACCTTGTAGTCCGAGTCCTGCTTGCGGCGGGCGCGACCGTGCTCACCGGGAGCGTACGGGCGGCGCTCGAAGTACTTCTCGGCCTTCGGGGTCAGTGCGATTCCGAGGGCGCGGGACTTGCGCACCTGACGGCGCGCACGCGATGCGTTGTTAGCCATGTTGCCTTTCATGCGGTCGACGGCGCACTCAACTGCTGTGTGTGCCGTTCTGTGTGGTACTGGCCTCCTGCGCGCGGGAATCGGTCCCGGCGGGAGAGGTGCGGATCAGCCGCAATCCGTCATACCTACAGTGCGCTCGCCCGAACTCAGCCGTGAGGGTGCCACGGTGATGAGGTCATGACTGAGCGCAGCTTGCCAGCCAGCGTTCAACTATAGCCGATTCAGTCCACGTCTTCGTCCACCCAGTCCAACGACTTGGTCACAGCCTTGCCCCAGTTACGGAACAGCTTGTCGTTGACCTCGGACTTGCCACTGGGCTTCCAGCGCTTGTCCTCCGCCCAGTTCTCGGAGATCTCTTCCAGATCGGTCCAGAACCCGACCGCCAGACCCGCCGCGTAGGCCGCTCCCAGTGCCGTGGTTTCCGTGATCTTGGGGCGAATGACGGGGACATTCAGCTGATCCGCCTGGAACTGCATGAGCAGCTCGTTGGCCGTCATGCCGCCGTCCACGCGCAGTTCGACAAGATCCTGACCGGAATCCTTGTTCATGGCCTCGACCACTTCACGGGACTGGTACGCGGTGGCTTCAAGCACCGCTCGGGCAATGTGCTCCTTGCGCACGTAGCGGGTCAGCCCCACCAGGGCACCGCGGGCGTCCGGGCGCCAGTGCGGGGCGAAGAGTCCGGAGAACGCGGGCACGAAGTACGCGCCGCCGTTGTCCTCGACGTCTTTGGCGAGTCCCTCGATCTCCTTGGCGTCCTTGATCAGACCCAAGTTGTCGCGCACCCACTGCACCAGCGAACCGGTCACGGCAATCGAGCCCTCGAGCGCGTAGACGGGCTTCTCGCCCTCGATCTGATAGCAGACCGTGGTGATCAGGCCGTTCTCGGACTGCACCGGCTCTTCGCCCACGTTCATGAGCAAGAAGTTGCCGGTGCCGTACGTGTTCTTACCCATGCCGGGCTTGAAGCAGGTCTGACCGAACATGGCGGCCTGCTGGTCGCCCAGAATGCCGGCAATGGGTACACCACTCACGAATCCGCGGGAGCGGCCCTTGCCGTAGACCTCACTGCTGGAACGGATCTCGGGGAGCATGGACATGGGGACGTCCATGGCGTCCGCGAGGTCCTTGTTCCAATTGAGCGTCTCGATGTTCATGAGCAGGGTGCGGGAGGCGTTGGTGACATCCGTGACGTGCACGCCGCCGTTGGTGCCGCCGGTCATGTTCCACACGAGCCAACTGTCGGTGGTGCCGAACATGAGGTCTCCGGCCTCAGCCTTCTTGCGAGCCCCATCCACGTTGTCCAGGATCCACTTAATCTTGGGGCCGGCGAAGTAGCTGGCCAGGGGTAGACCCGTGCGTTTCCGGAACCGGTCCACTCCCCCGTTCTTCGCGAACTCGTCGACGATCGCCTGGGTGCGGGTGTCCTGCCACACGATCGCGTTGTAGACCGGCTTGCCGGTGTTGCGATCCCACACGACCGTGGTTTCGCGCTGGTTGGTGATGCCCACCGCGGCGATGTCGACCTTGGTGAGTTCCGTCTCGGCCAGGGCGTCTGCGACGACGCGCCGCACGTTACGCCAGATCTCGGTGGCGTCGTGCTCGACCCACCCGGCACGCGGAAAGATCTGCTTGTGCTCCTGCTGACCGGTACTGACGATATTGCCGGAATGATCAAAGATGATCGCCCGGGTACTCGTGGTGCCCTGGTCGATGGCCATGACGTACCGCGGCTCGGAGGAACCGTTGTCCTTCTTGTTCTTCGTGCTGGCTTGCTTGCTCATGGTGAAAACTCCTCACATCTTTGTGGTGGGTACTTCGCGGATCAGAACGGATCAGAAGTTCGCGGCTGGGAACACTTGGAAGATTCCGCCGGCAATCAATGCGCCGATGATGGGACCCACGATCGGGACCCAGGAGTAACCCCAGTCGCTGCCGCCCTTGCCCTTGATCGGGAGGATTGCGTGGGCAATACGGGGGCCCAGGTCACGCGCGGGGTTAATGGCGTAGCCGGTGGGTCCACCCAAGCTGGCGCCGATGACAACCACCAGCAGGGCCACGGCCAACGGGCCCAGACCGGACGGGGTGCCACCGAACATCAGGACCACGAAGACCAGGACGAACGTGGCAATAGCCTCCGTCACGACGTTCCACGGGTAGGAACGGATCTCCGGGCCCGTTGCGAAGGTGCCCAGCTTGGCCGCGGGCTCCAGGGGCTCGTCGTAGTGCTGTTTGTGGGCGATCCAGGCAACCACGGCGCCCAGGAAGCCACCCAGGAACTCGGCGGCCAAGTACACCAGCGTTGAGGCCGCGGTGATGGCCACCCCGGGCGCATACTCATCCGCGCCGGAGGCCCAGATACCAATCGTCACGGCCGGGTTCAGGTGCCCTCCGGATTGCCACGCGACATAGACACCGGCAAAGACCGCTAGGCCCCAGCCGAAGTTGATCATCAGCCAGCCGCCGCCATTGCCCTTGGTCTTCCCCAGCAGGTGGTTGGCCACCACGCCGACACCCAGCAAGGTCAGCATGCCGGTACCCAGCACTTCGGACCAGAACACCGTGCCCAGGGGCACAACTTCCGCTGCTGTTTCCACCGGCAGCAGCGCCGTCAATGCAGTCATGAAATGACTCCTTCAGTCGTGTCTTACTTTCTCGGTGGCCCTGTGGGCCGGTGATTGGCGGGGGTTACTTTGAGTTTCTCCGCTAGTTCTGGAGCGAGTTCAACGACGGCGCCGCGGCCCGTGCCGCAGCTGCGGCCGTGTCGTCGGTGGTCTCGGCGGCGGCGTCCTCGGCTGCGCACAGGTCCCGGTAGGCCTGGATCTCCTTCGCCTTGCGCTCAGAATCCCAGCCGAGTTCCTCGGCCAGCAGGTCCGCGACCTCATCCACCACGGCCAAACCGTGATCGGGTTGGTCGTAACTCATGCGGGTGCGAGTCTGGAACGCATCTGCCAGGTGCAGGACGCCTTCGTTGCGGGCGGCCTGGACGATTTCGGCTCGGATGTATTCCGGGGCGCCCTTGAGCGGCTCGGCGAGGTCGGCACGTTCGTCGACGATGGTTCCGACCTCCGAGATGCCGGATCCGTAGCGGTTCAGCAGGTGCTCAACCATCTCGGGTCCCCATCCGTAGCGATCACTGATCTGCTCGATCTGCCGAGTCAGGGGCAGGTAGCCGTCCGCACCGTGCAGGAGAGTTCGCTCGGTCACGGAGGGCAGTTGCTTGGTGCGCTCCTTACCGAGTGCGAAGTCCACGGCGTCCTGCGCCATGATGCGATACGTCGTCAGCTTGCCGCCGGCAATGGAGATCAGTCCGGGAACCACTTCTGCCACCGTGTGTTCGCGAGACACCTTGGTCGATGCGGTCTCCGTGTCATCCTTGACCCCCGGCTGCAGCAGCGGGCGCAGACCGGCATAGCTGCCGATGACGTCCTCACGGGTCAAGGGGTCGTCCAGAACCACGTTGGCGTGCTCAATCACGTAGTCGATGTCCGCTGCGGTGGCCACGGGAGCAGAGATGTCCTGCTCGTAGGGAGTGTCCGTGGTTCCAATGATCCAGTAGTGCTCCCACGGGATCACGAACAGCACGGATTTCTCCGTCTGCAGGATCAGGCCCACCTCACCCTTGATGCGTTCGCGGGGAACCACGATGTGGATGCCCTTGGACGCCAGCACCTTGAGACCGCCATCGGTATCGGCCATGTCCTGAGTTTCCTCGGTCCACACGCCCGTGGCCGCAATGACCTTTCGCGCACGAATCTCGAATTCCTCGCCGGTCTCAAGGTCCGTGACACGGGCGCCGACCACGGCGTCGTCGTTCTTGATCATGCCCGTGACCTTGGTGCGCGAGGCGGCGAGCGCACCGTAACCGGCGGCGGTACGAATCAGGGTCAGCACCAGGCGGGCGTCATCCACGCGACCGTCCCAGTATTTGACCGCACCGACCATGGCGCCCGGCTTGATGCTGGGGAACGCTTTCTGCACTCCGCGCTCGGAGAGGTGGCGGTGGAACGGCATGGACGCGACCTTGGAGCCGACGTGGGCCAGGGTGTCATAGAGGCCAATGCCCGCCGTCACGTACGGGCGCTCCCAGACCCTGTGCAGGATCGGGTAGAGGAACGGGACCGGCTTCACCAAGTGCGGTGCCAAGGTGTAGAGCAACCGCTCGCGTTCGTGAAGTGCTTCCGTCACCAGTTTGAAGTCCAGCTGCTGGAGGTAACGCAACCCGCCGTGGACCAGCTTGGAGGACCATCTGGACGTGCCACCGGCCCAGTCCTGGGCCTCCACGATCCCGGTGCGTAAGCCACGTGTCACGGCATCCAGGGCAACGCCGGCGCCCGTGACACCACCGCCGATCACCAAGATGTCCAGGTCCGGGCCGTTGGCCATTTCTCGCAGGGCGGCCTGGCGGGATTCGGGATTCAAGACTGTGGTTCTCACGGGATCTACCTCATTCAACCTGTGTGTGTCCGGATGTGGTGCATGGCTTCTTAGGAGACCACGCTACGGCGCGGCATGTGATCTACGTCCCATTGGGCGCGCCTGCGCACTACCATGCCTCGCCATTGCACGTATGCTCAACTCCAATGCACGTATGTGCAGCAGGAAGAAGGGGCCATGCACGACGATTCACTGCTTTATCAAGTCGCGGAACTCTACTTCGTGCAGGACATGACCATGGGTGCGGTGGCAGACCGGTTCGGCTTCTCCCGCTCCACCGTGTCGCGCATGCTTTCGGAGGCCAAGAGTCGAGGGATCGTGAAAATCTCACTGCGGCCCCCGGAGAATCCGCCCGATCGCCTGTCACGCAGGTTCAAGGACATCTTCGGAGTCACCGCCCACATCGCGGGAACCCAGCGTTCATCCCCTGGCGGTCAGCGGCTGGAGGCCGTGTCCCGTTACGCGGCCAGCCTGCTCACGGAGTGGGTCGAGGACGGCTCGGTACTCGGAGTTGCGTGGGGCACCACCACGTCGAGCATTGCCGCGAACCTGCGTCAGAGCGATGCGCAAGACGTCACGGTGGTTCAGCTCAACGGCGCTGCGGGTCCCCGCACCACGGGCGCCGGAACCTCTACTCCCCTGCTGTCCACTATGGCCACTGCGTTCAACGCGGAGCTCTATCCGTTCCCCACCCCGGCATTCTTTGATCTGGAGGAAACTCGCACCCTGCTGTGGAAAGAGTCCTCCGTGCGGCGCATTCTGGCCGTCCGTGCATCCGTGGACCTGGCCGTTTTCAGCGTGGGCGCTTTTCAGGGACCCGTGCTCTCCCAGGTGTACACGGAAGGGCACTTCACCCACGCCGCCCTGCTCAGCCTCAACGAGAACCGTGTGGTGGGCGACATCTGCACGGTGTTCATTCGTGAAGACGGGAGTTATGCGGATATCGATGTGAACCGCAGGGCATCCGGACCCACGCCATCGGATTTGGCGCGGATTCCACGCCGCCTGTGTGTGGTTTCCGGGCGTCACAAGGTGCGTGGAATCCTGGGCGCGCTCCGTTCAGGTGCCGTGACCGATCTCGTGATCGACGATCTCACCGCCAAGGACGTGCTCGATTACGTCGAACCGGCCGGAAGGTTGGTCAGGCAGCGGGACGCTTAGTCACGGTCCCCGCGGACCATGCCGCGCAGGATGTCCACGCGGTGTGAAAGCTGTTTTTCGTGGCCGTACATCGTGGGCCGGTAGTAGTCCTTGCCCACCAACACGTCCGGTGGATACTGCTGCGAAGCCACAGCATTGGGTTGATCGTGAGCGTAAAGATAACCGTCCCCGTGTCCCAGGGCTGCTGCTCCCTTGTAGTGGCCGTCCCGCAGATGAATGGGTACGGGTCCGGCCTTACCCGCCCGGACATCCGCAATGGCCTCGTTGATCGCAAGGTACGAGGCATTGGATTTGGGCGAAGTGGCCAGATGAGTGACCGCTTGCGCCAACGGAATGCGGCCTTCCGGCATACCGATCATCTGCACGGCCTGTGCCGCCGCTAACGCGGTTTGTAAGGCGGTGGGGTCGGCCATGCCGATGTCCTCGGAAGCAGAAATGATCAGCCGGCGGGCAATGAACCGCGGATCCTCCCCCGCCTCGATCATGCGAGCCAGGTAGTGCATGGCCGCGTCCACATCGGATCCTCGAATGGACTTGATGAACGCGCTGATCACGTCGTAGTGCTGATCGCCCTGCTTGTCGTAGCGCACTGCCGCCCGATTGAGGGCCTCCTCGGCGTGCTCGAGCGTGATGGTCACCGGTGCAACGGCGCTCGCTTCCTCGGATTCGTCAGCTTCCTCGGGGCCCTCGCCCTTGAACCCCCCGCTGCCGCTCGAGGCCCCGCCGCCAGCGGACTCCTCTTCGGTATGCGGGTCATTTCGGGCGTGGGAAAAAGCGACGCCTGCGGAAGCGTCTAGCGATGTCAGCGCCTTGCGGGCATCACCGCCGGCCATGTCGAGCAGGTGATTCTTGGCGTCGTCGTTGAGGGCGACCTCGCCGTTGAGGCCTCGCCTGTCTACAACCGCGCGATCGAGCAGTTCCTCGATGTCGGAGCGTTCAAGGGGCTGCAGCGTGAGCATGAGTGAGCGGGAGAGCAATGGGGAAATCACCGAGAACGACGGATTCTCGGTTGTCGCTGCCACCAGGATGACCCAGCCGTTCTCCACTCCGGGCAGCAGCGCATCCTGTTGAGCCTTGGTGAAGCGATGGATCTCGTCCAGAAACAGTACGGTGCTGCGCCCGTGTAGATCACGGTCGGTCAGGGCCTCATCCATCACACGGCGGACGTCTTTCACACCCGCGGTGATCGCGGACAGTTCCACGAACTTGGTGCCGTGGCCACGCGCAATCACGTGCGCGATGGTGGTCTTCCCGGTCCCCGGCGGCCCCCACAGAATGATGGAATTCGGACCGGCCGGACCGGCGTCCGTTCCCGCCAGCACGCGCAACGGGGAACCTGCGCGCAAGAGGTGTTTTTGACCGACCACTTCGTCCAGGGTGCGCGGGCGCATCCTCACGGCCAGCGGTGCCCGACCCCGCCCGCGACTCGGCGCAGGGGTGTCCTCCCGGTCGGGCTCGTCCGGGTCGGGAAGATCAAACAGCGAATTGCTCACGGCACCGAGACTATCGGGGCGGTCCGACACGTATCCGCACGGACGGTAGACGTGTCATGTGAGGAAACTGCAGTGTCCCGGCCTGAGGTGAGGAACATGCACATCGGCGGCGACTTTTACGCTCTTTCCTCCCCTGAGGCCACCACGCTGCATGTTCATCACCTGAGACTGCACCGCACGCCCACTCGTTCAATGGCTCACGTGAAGGCTCAGGGTTCACTGCCTCCGCGGGCGGTCCAACTCATCGCTGTCCACAATGATGGTCACGGGCCCGTCGTTGATCAGCTCGACCTCCATGTGGGCTCCGAAGACACCGGTTTCCACGGCCACGCCGGTTTCGCGTAACGACGCGACGAACTGGTCGAACAGTGGCTCACTGACGTCACCCGGTGCGGCCGCGGACCATGAGGGTCGCCGCCCCTTTCGCACATCGGCATACAGAGTGAATTGGCTGACTGCCAACACCGGGGCGGACAGATCCGCGCAGGACTTCTCCCCCGGCAAGATCCGGAGGGTTGCGATCTTCTCCGCCAGCTTCTTGGCGGTCTCCGCAGTGTCCTGGTGAGTCACGCCCACCAGAGCCAGCAGCCCAGGTCCACTGATCTCACCAGTGACCGAGCCGTCTACCGTGACGGACGCCCTGGACACGGTTTGCAACACAATCCTCATGAGGCCAGTCCATCACACCCTGGGCTCTCGACTGACGAACCGGCCAGCTCACACCCGGCTCAGCAAGGCCGCAATGGCGTGTTTGACCGTTCTGTCCTCACTCCGCACCCTGCGCTGTGGCCGCATGACCGAGGTCGTCATGACTGATCTGGTGGGCGGGAGCCGGCAGCTCCAGGTCGATCATCTCGAAAGCATCCCCCGGGCCGGCATGCAGCGCCCAACCCGGCGTGATCATCTTCCATTGCGACTCCTCGGTCATGCGTTCACTGGCCACCACGGTGACGGTATTGATCGTGGGATCCAGCCCCTGCACTGTCCAGAACGACGAGGTGAGCCGCACCGATGCCACGTCGGACTCCGCCGGGTGCGAACCCGTGCCCCTCTGCCCTGTGAGGTACCACAGCGGGTTGGTGTCCGGATAGCGCACCGCCCACACCTCGTGCGACGTGGCCACGACACAGTTGAGGCAGTAGACGGCCAGGTTCTCCGCCAGCCAGGCCAGGCAATGGCGCAAGGCACGAGCTACATCCTTTGGAGTTTCCCGCAGATAAGACGTCAGCAGGGCAAAATATCGCTCGCTGTCCGTGCTCCCGAGCACCACGTCAGCTACATCCCGGCGCTCGAGCTCTCGGTCGAGCACGTCAAGGGAGCGAATCACCCCGTTGTGGGCGAACATCCGCCCCTCCTGCTCGAATGGATGCGTATTGGCCACGCTCAGCACGCCCTCGGTAGCGAAGCGCACGTGGGCAACGAAACTCGTACCGGTCAAGGACTGTGCCGCGCGAGCGAACTCCGGGTCCAGATAGGCAGCCAGTGAGGATCTCACGAGGTGCGGTTCGCCGTTCGGCGCGAAGGTTCCGATACCGGCACCGTCGGGCTGTTGGCGGCTCTGACGAGATAACGAATCGGGGGCGTTCAACAACCAGAACGAACAGGTTTGCGGCTGCGCTCCGGTGTGGAGCCCGAACAGTCGACACACGGCAACCTCCCGGGAGGTATTGCGCGCGGTGCGCGTGTCTTCGAGCCTACTCCTGCTCTACACGGGCGGGGCTGGGGCGATCTTCCAGGAACCGCCGGCGCCCCGTCAGCAACACCCCCGCGGTCAGTGCGATCAGCATGAGCCACAGGTAACCGAACGAGGTCCACCATGACCCGCCCCACGTGAACAGCACTCCGAAGATCAGAGGCCCGACACAGCCCGCCAGGTATCCCACGCCCTGGCCGAATCCGGACAGTGCCCCCGCCCCGGCCGTGGTGCGTGTTCGGGCGTTGATGAGCGTGAGCGCCAGTGGGAACGACGCCTGCGCCAACCCGAAGATCGTGATCCACACCCACACGGCATCCAGCGGTCCCCATTGCGCCGTTGGCCACAACAGCAGACCGAGATACCCCAGTGCGTACAGGGCCACTGCGGTGAGCCCCAACCCCGTGGTGCGAGACAGCCGCCGAACCAGCAGCGGCACCACCAGGCTCACGGGTATCCCCAGGATCGCGTAATAGGCGAGCATGAGTCCGGCCTGGTGTTCGGTGAACCCGTAGCCGCCGATCACGCGCGGCAACCACGTGAACATCGAGAACGTATTGGACGAGGTCCCCACGAACAGCAGCACCAGTCCCCAGCCGATCGGGGATCTCCACGGCTTTACTGGTGCTTCAGCCGGGTCCGGCACGCCCGACGACGACGCCGCCCGCGCACCTTCTCGACGCACGCTCACCCACATGAGCAGCCACGGGATGAACGCAGCGAGCGAGAAGACCGCCCACGAGCCGACCGAGAAACGCCACCCGGCGGCGTCGGCAAGGGGTACGGCAAAGAACGGGGCGGCAGCCGTGGACAGCCCCAGGAGCATTGAATAGATCGCGGTGAGCGGGGCGATGTGTTCTCGGAAGTACTTCTTGATGATGGGCGGCAGCGTCACATTGCCAATGCCCAGCCCGATCATGATGAGCAGTGAGAACCCCAGGAAGGGTCCGGTCGAGGTACTTGCGGCGCGGGCTACGGAGCCGAAGGCGGCCAGCGCGCATGCCACGGTGAGAAGTGCTTCGAGGCTGACCCGACGCATAACCGCGGCCGTCAACAGACCCGTGAGGGCGAAGCCCAACGTGGGGAACATGGCGAGCAACCCGGTGGAGGTGGGGTCCAGGGCGATGTCCTCGCGCACCCGATCCAACACGGGTGACACGCCGGAAACAGCAAGCCGCAGGGAAAAGGCGGACAGCACAATGCCGGCCAGGGCAATCAAGCCCCGGCCGGCAAAGCTACTGTGTCGCGTGCGTGCTACTTGGAATCGCCCTTCGAGTCGGCTTCTGTCTGACCGGCGTCGGACTTCTCGGCTGCGGACTTCTCGGCCTTCTGGCCCTTGGGCTCGGGCTTGGCGTCCACGCCGGCTTCCTTGCGCTGCTGCGCGGTGATCGGAGCGGGAGCGGCGGTCAGCGGGTCGTAGCCGTTACCGGTCTTGGGGAACGCGATGACGTCGCGAATGGAATCGGTACCGGCCAGCAGGGCCACCACGCGGTCCCAGCCGAAGGCAATACCACCGTGCGGGGGCGCACCGAACTGGAAGGCGTCCAGCAGGAAGCCGAACTTCTCCTGAGCTTCCTCCTGGGACAGGCCCATTACGCGGAACACGCGGTCCTGCACGTCGCGGCGGTGGATACGGATGGAACCGCCGCCGATCTCGTTGCCGTTGCACACGATGTCGTACGCGTAGGCGAGGGCCTCGCCGGGGTTGGTATCGAAGGTGTCCAAGAACTCGGGCTTGGGGGAGGTGAACGCGTGGTGCACCGCGGTCCAGGCTCCGGAGCCCACGGCCACGTCGCCGGATTCCACGGCGTCAGCGGCGGGTTCGAACAGCGGTGCGTCCACGATCCAGACGAAGGCCCAGGCGTCGTCGTCGATCAGACCGGTGCGGTGACCGATTTCGACACGCGCGGCACCGAGCAGGGCACGGGAGGGCTTGGCCTCACCAGCGGCGAAGAAGACGCAGTCGCCTTCCTTGGCGCCAACGGCCTCCGCGAGACCGGCCTTCTCCTCGTCGGAGATGTTCTTGGCCACGGGACCAGTGATCTCGCCGCCTTCCTTGAACAGCATGTAAGCCAGTCCGCGGGCGCCGCGCTGCTTGGCCCATTCCTGCCAGGCATCGAGCTGACGGCGCGGCTGGGAGGCACCGCCGGGCATGACCACGGCGCCCACGTAGGGGGCCTGGAACACGCGGAACGGAGTGTCCTTGAAGTACTCGGTGAGGTCGGTGAGCTTGAGGTCGAAGCGCAGGTCCGGCTTGTCCGTGCCGTAGTCGGCCATGGCCTGGGCGTAGGTCATGCGCTGGATGGGCGTGGGAATCTCCACGTCGATCAGCGACCACAGGGACTTCACGATGGCCTCGCCCAGGGCGATGATGTCGTCCTCTTCCACGAAGGATGCCTCAACATCCAACTGGGTGAACTCGGGCTGACGGTCCGCGCGGAAGTCCTCGTCGCGGTAGCAGCGGGCGATCTGGAAGTACTTCTCGATGCCGCCCACTTGCAGCAACTGCTTGAACAGCTGCGGGGACTGGGGCAGCGCGTACCACGAACCCGGTGAGAGCCGAGCCGGGACCACGAAGTCGCGGGCACCCTCGGGGGTGGAACGGGTCAGCGTGGGAGTCTCGACCTCCAGGAAGCCCTGGTCGTGGAGCAGGTTGCGGGCCACGCGGTTGACCTCGGAACGCAGGCGCATGATGCGAGCGGGCTCGGGGCGGCGCAGGTCCAGGTAGCGGTACTTCAAGCGCGCTTCCTCACCGACCTCCACGTGCTCGTCGATCTGGAAGGGCAGCGCAGCGGAGGTGTTGAGTACGGTCAGCTCGTCGACCATGACCTCGACCTCGCCGGAGGGCAAGTTGGGGTTCTCGTTGCCCTCGGGGCGGCTCTCCACCTTGCCGGTGACCTGCAGGACGAATTCGTTGCGCAGCTGGTGGAACTCCGCCTCGTCCCGCACCACGATCTGCGCCACGCCGGAAGCGTCGCGCAGATCGACGAACGCCACACCACCGTGGTCACGGCGGCGGTCCACCCAACCGGCCAGCGTGACCGTTTCGCCGATGTTCTGGGCGCTCAATGATCCGAGTTCGTGCGTTCGCAGCAAGAAATATCCACCTTTTCGTGTCTGGGGTGTTGGCTCGACCGGTGCGTTCTCCGGCCGGTGGGCCGGGCGCGGCTCGGTGGCCGGGTCAGTCTGAGTGAAAGTCTACAAGTCTCAGGCGGTCTCGGTGGCCGCGACCGTGGGGTGCAGGTCCTCCTGCGGGGGCTGCCAAGCCGCGGGATCCGCGGTGACCTGTTCGCCGGAACGGATGTCCTTGACCTCGTGCGTCACGGAGCCGCCCTCCTGCGCGGTGGAGAACCACACGAACGGAATGCCACGTCGCTCGGCGTAGCGGATCTGCTTGCCGAACTTCTGCGGCGAGGCCGCCACTTCGGTTGCGATGCCACGGGCACGCAGTTGCCCGGCCACGTCCTGAGCCGCGGACCAGGACTCGTCATCGTTGAGTGCCACGAGCACGGCCGAGGGCACGGCGCGCGAGGCCTTGGCCATGTTCTGCGACAGAACGCGGGTGACCAGGCGGGTCACACCAATGGACAGACCCACGCCGGGGAAGTTCTTCTTACCGGTGGAGGCCAGGGATTCGTAACGGCCACCGGAGCACACGGAGCCCAACTGTTCATGGCCCACGAGGACCGTTTCGTAGACGGTTCCGGTGTAGTAGTCGAGGCCCCGGGCGATCGAGAGATCCGCGTTGACCTTGCCCGGAGCACGTCGAGCTGCCTCGCCCACGACCTCGGCAAGTTCGCTCAAGCCCTCTTCCAACAGCTCGTTGCTCACGCCCAGTGCGCGGACCTGCTCCACGAAGGACGTGTCCTCGGTGCGAATACTCGCAAGATCCAGGGCCGACGCCGCTTGTTCGGCGCTCGCGCCCACGTTCGCCTGCAGGTTCGCGATCACGGCGTCGCGGCCGATCTTCTCGAGCTTGTCGATCTCGCGCAGAACTGCGGGGGCGTCGTCCAGGCCGATGCCGCGGTAGAAACCTTCGGCGAGCTTGCGGTTGTTCACGCGCAGGACGAAGGGCGGGATGGGCAGCCGGGACAGCGCCTCGATCATCACCAGTGCAAGTTCCACGTCATAGCGGAAGGCCAGGGTGCCGTCACCCACCACATCGATATCGGCCTGGGTGAACTCACGTGCACGGCCCTCCTGCGGACGTTCGCCTCTCCAGACCTTCTGGATCTGGTAGCGGCGGAACGGGAAAGTCAGGTAGCCGTTGTTCTCCACGACGTATCGGGCGAACGGGACCGTGAGGTCGAAGTGCAGCGCGAGAGCGCCCTCCTTGGGAGACTTCTCGTCCTCGTCCTGCTGCAGCCGGGACACGCCGTACACCTCTTTGTCGATCTCCCCCTTGCGCAGCAACTGCTCCACGGTTTCCACGGCACGGGTCTCGATAGATGAGAAGCCGTGCAGTTCAAAGGTGCGGCGCAACTCGTCCAGGACATGTTGCTCCACAATCCGCTCTTCCGGAAGCCATTCGGGGAAACCGGACAGGGATGTGGTGCGGGCCATGGGTGAGTTCTCCTTGGTGCGAATGCGGGGTCTCGACGCGCGATCCGGGACCCGGTCATGGGAAGGCCCCGAGCGACGTCGTGGTGTGTGCTGCCATTCTAGGACGCCTCGGTCGATAGGATGGCCGTATCGATGACCGATTCCATGCGCCGTGTGACGAACGCCCGCTTTTCTGGGCCTCGCTGCGCAGTCATGGACGTGGAGAGAGAGTTTTAGCGGTGACAGAACGTCCTGAATCCGACGACCGGCCCCAGACCCCCGAGGCGGCTCCCGTGCCAACTCCCCCGGCGAAACCCGCCAAACCCGCGGCACCTGCCACTCCGGCCAAGCCCGCGACTCCTGCAAACGTTGCACCCCAGCCCCCGGCCGGTGCCGTCCCCGCGCCCTCCGGCCCCGCACCTGCGGCTCCCGTGGTGGCTCCAGCTCAGCCGGCCCAGTCCGCTCCGGCCACGTCCGCTCCCGCCCAGGAGGCAGCCAAGCCCGCTCTGGCGACCCCGGACTCGGTGGCGCGTGCCAAGCAGCACGGCCGCGCGGACGAGAACGGCACCGTGTACGTGACCGTGGACGGTGAAGAGCACGAGTGCGGCCAGTTCCCGAACGCCACTCAGGACGAGGCCATTGCGTACTTCGCCCGAAAGTTCGACGACGCCGAAGCCCAGGTGGACCTTCTCGAGCAGCGTCTTGCGGCCAAGGCCCCGACCACCGACATGCGTAAGACCGTGGCACACGTGCGTGAGCAGGTGGCGGCCCGTGGCATGGTTGGTGACCTGGCCGGCCTTTCCGCGCGCCTTGATGCCCTGGACACCGCGATCGGACAAGCCGAGACCCGTGAGAAGGAAGAGCAGCAGAAGGCCAAGGCCGAGCATCTGGCTCAGCGCACCGCGATTGTGGAGGCCGCCGAAAAGGTTGCGGGACAGGATCCCGAGAAAACCCAGTGGAAGCACTCGTCCGAGCGGATGGGCGAGCTCTTCGACCAGTGGAAAGCACATCAACGCTCCGGCGTGCGCCTGTCCAAGTCCGATGAGGAGTCCCTGTGGAAGCGCTTCCGTAAGGCTCGTACCACGTTCGACCGGCACCGCAAGGCGTTCTTCTCCAAACTCGATGAGACCAACGCCAAGGCGAAACGCGCCAAGGAAGCGCTGATTGCCGAGGCCGAGTCGCTGTCGAACTCCACCGATTGGGGACCCACCGCCTCCAAGTACCGCGACCTCATGGACCGTTGGAAGGCCTCACCGCGTGCCTCCCGCAAGGACGACGACGCTCTGTGGTCTCGTTTCCGCGCGGCCCAGGACGTGTTCTTCGACGCACGCAAGGCCGCCAACGAGCAGATCGATCAGGAATTCGAAGCGAACCTGGTGGTCAAGGAGCAGCTGCTGGCCGAAGCCAAGAAGATCCTCCCGGTCAAGAACCTGGACCGGGCGAAGAAGGAACTGGCAACCATCCAGACACGCTGGGAGGAAGCAGGTAAGGTCCCGCGCGCCCACATGCGTCGCGTGGAGAACGAACTGCGCTCGGTCGAGGATGCCGTCAAGAAGGCCGAGGACGACCAGTGGCGCCGCAGCGACCCCGAAACCAAGGCCCGCTCCAACTCCATGCTGACCCAACTCGAGAACAAGATCGCGGACCAGAAAGCCGCAATCGAGGCCGCACGTGCCTCAGGTAACGAGAAGAAGGCAGCCAACCTGGAGAAGGACCTCGCCACGAGCGAGCAGTGGCTGGCCACGTTGCAGGCATCAGCGTCCGAACTGAACTGATACGGAGCGGTTCGAGCTGATTCGAACTGCACAGTGAACGGGGATGGTTCCAGTTGTCCACAACTGGAACCATCCCCGTTTTCATAACCCGGGGTCATCGGTTCAGATGGGGTCATGACACCGCCGCGATCCACTGAAGTTGCCCATCCTGTCCCGTCCCCCTGGGGGTCGGGACGTGTCTCGGTGTTGCTGCCCGGAGAGCCGTTCGGCGGAGCCGAGCTGGCGGCCATGGTCTCGGACGGGATCCTGAACAGAATTCTGCTCGACGCGCACGTTCCCGTGGGCACGGCACTGACGCGGCCCACCAAACTGCATGTACTTCGCTCTGTCATTCCACCGCATCTGCAACGGCGCGGTGTACTGGGCAGACTGGGGGCCGCCTGGTTCTACGATTGCGCCAAGGTGCCGGACCCACTACCGATCCTCGTGGCCAAGGAGGCCCGGACAACCACCACACTCCCCCGTGGCTTCAGTCTGCACCAGACCGCCTTCAACACCTTTGATCGCGTGATTCACGAAGACCTCGCGGTGACCAGCCCCCTGCGTACAGCCGTGGACGTTGCCCTGCATGTACCCGGGGCGGATGGCACCAGGGCACTGCACTGGCTCATGGCCTCACCCCACCTGCACTGCCCACCAGAGTTGGTCCTGGCCGCCTTGGATGCCGTGGGAAAGAAACCCGGACGCCGGCAGGCCGTGGCCAGGGTGCGGAAGGTCGGGCGAGCGGTCGAACGCGACTACGAAGCCACCGGGCGGTGACCCGAGGTGCGGTACACGTCGTACACGCCATCAATTCCGCGCACCTGATTGAGCACGTGATCCAGGTAGCGGGTGTCACCCATCTCGAAGGCAAAGCGGGAAATGGCCAAGCGGGACCGGGAGGTGTGCACCTGCGCGGACAGGATGTTCACGTGGTTCTCCGACAGCACGCGGGTGACGTCGAGCAACAACGAATGGCGATCAAGGGCCTCGACCTGGATCTCCACCAGGAACAGGGAGGACTGCGTGGGAGCCCAGCTGACTTCCTTGACCCGGGGGTCCTCGGAGGACAAGAGGGGCTTCATGTTGTTGCAGTCCTTGCGGTGCACGGAGATACCGGCACCGCGCGTCACGAACCCCACGATCTCGTCCGGGGGAACCGGTGTGCAGCAGCGCGCCAGTTTGACGTACACGTCCGACATGCCCTGGACCACCACGCCCGAATCGGACACCGTGGCTCGAGCCGGGGCGGTGACCTTGGTGGTCTCGGCGAAGTCCTCTTCGGTCCCCTCAGCCCCGCCATGGTGCTCGATGAGCTTCTCCACGACCTGCTGAGCATTGATCGCGTCATTACCGAGCGCCTCGTACAGCGCCGCAACGTCCGAACGATTGAAGTCCTGCGCAACCGACACGAGCGACTCGTGGGTCACCGTACGTTGCAGGGGTAGGTGATGCTTGCGGAGCGCCTTGGTGAGAAGCTCCTTGCCGCGTTCGATCGCCTCTTCGCGGCGTTCCTTGGAATACCACTGTCGGATCTTGGTGCGCGCCCGCGGGGATCCCACGAACTTGAGCCAGTCCTGCGAGGGTGAGGCCGATTCGGACTTGGACGTCAGAATCTCTACGCGGTCACCGTGCTGGAGTTTGGAGGACAGCGGCACCAATTTACCGTTGACCCGCGCTCCGATGGTGTGATTACCCACCTCGGTGTGCACGGAATAGGCGAAGTCCACCGGTGTGGACCCCGTGGGCAGGGCCATGACCTCGCCTTTGGGCGTAAACACGTACACCTCGGCGGTGTTGATCTGATACCGCAACGAGTCCAGGAAGTCCGAGGAATCCTTGGCTTCCTCCTGCCACGAAACCAGCGAGCTGAGCCAGTTCAGCTCGCCCTCCTTGGCCTTGGGCGTAGCAGAGTTGGCCTGATTGACCTGGTTCTTGTACTTCCAGTGCGCGGCCACACCGTATTCGGCACGATGGTGCATTTCGTGCGTGCGGATCTGGATCTCCACCGGGCGCCCGTTGGGACCGATCACCGTGGTGTGCAGTGACTGGTACATGTTGAATTTGGGCATGGCGATGTAGTCCTTGAAGCGGCCCGGCAGGGGGCTCCACTTCGCGTGCAGGACACCGAGTGCCGCATAGCATTCGCGCACCGAGTTCACGAGCACGCGTGCCGCCTGCAGGTCATGGATCTCATCGAAATCCTTACCCCGCACGATCATCTTCTGGTAAATCGAGTAGTAGTGCTTGGGGCGGCCGGTGATCGTTGCATCGATGCCGGACTTGTCCAGTTCCTCCGCGATCAACCCGCGAATCTCGGCCAGGTTGCGTTCACGTTCCGGTGTGCGTTCGCCCACCATGCGCACGATCTCGTCGTAGACCTTGGGGTACAACGCGGAGAACGAGAGATCCTCGAGTTCCCACTTGATGGTGTTCATACCCAATCGGTGCGCGAGCGGGGCAAAGATTTCCAGGGTCTCGCGGGCCTTCTTGGACGATGAGGACGAGGACACGAACCGCCACGTGCGCGCATTGTGCAACCGGTCGGCCAACTTGATGACCAGCACGCGAATGTCCTTGGCCATGGCCACGATCATCTTGCGCACGGTCTCCGCCTGGGCGTTTTCGCCGTACTGGATCTTGTCCAGTTTGGTCACGCCGTCCACGAGTGCGGCGACCTCTTCGCCGAAGTCCTCCGTGAGCTGTTCCAGCGAATAGCTGGTGTCCTCCACGGTGTCGTGTAGTAGTCCCGCCACCAGCGTGGCACCGGTCATACCGAGTTCGGCGAGGATCGTGGTGACCGCTACCGGGTGGGTGATGTACGGGTCCCCCGACTTGCGCTTCTGCCCCTCGTGATACGAATCGGCCACCGCAAAGGCGCGCTCCAGGACGGATAGGTCCTCATCAGGATGCGTAACACTCACGGTGCGCAACAACGGCACCAGAACGGGCGAACCGGGAACTGACTCCCCCGTCAACGCGGACAATGTGGAGCGTGTTCGTTCACTGCGGCCCGGGAAAACCGCGCGCCCGAACACCGGACGGGAAGCAGGCAACACGAAGTGTGTACCCGCTGATTCGATCCTGGAGCTGGCGGATCCCGCCGGGCTGTCATTCGGGTTCTGAGGCACGGAATTCTTTGCGCTCTGAGCATCCGACTCTGTCGTCATGGTTCCACAGCCTCCTCACGGATCACCGCTGGCCGGGACATGATTACTGCGCCCGGTGCGCTAAGTCATCAAGTCTAATAGCACGCCCCCGCACCTTACGGTACGGGGGCGAGTGTAACGGAGGTTTGGCCTGTTATTCGCGCGGACCGGCCTGAACCGGGTCTGCCGTCACGGGCGCACCTTCCGTCTGACGCGAGTCCAGGACCTTGCGCTCCTGATCGCGCACGGCGGGTTCGAGCCCGCGCAGCCACGAGTACATCGGGGCGGCCACGAACATGGTCGCCGCGGTGCCCACGATGATGCCCACGAACAACGACAGGGACAAGTCCTTCAGGGTACCCGCGCCCAGGAGGTAGGCACCGATGAACAAGATGGCGCCCACGGGCAAAATGCCGACCACCGACGTGTTGATCGAACGAACCAGGGTCTGGTTGACCGCCAAGTTGATTTGTTCCGAGAACGTCCGTTTGGCTCTCTCCTCCGGGGCGGTTCCGCTCAGCAGTCCCTTGGTGTTTTCACGCACCTTGTCGAAGACCACCACCGAGTCGTAGAGCGAGTAGGACAGCACGGTCAGGAATCCGATCACTGCGGACGGTGTGACCTCGAAATCGACCAGCGAGTAGACGCCCGCGGTAATCAGGATGGTTGCCATCATGGCCGCCACCGCGGACACGGACATCTTCCATGTTCTGAAGTACAGGGCCATGAGCACCGTGGCCAGCAACACGAAGACCAGCAGACCCCACAGGGCCTGTTGGGTCACGCCCTGACCCCACGTGGGGCCCACGAAGTTGGACGTGACCTGGTCATCGGAAGCGCCGTAGGCGTCCTGCAGGGCGTCCTTGACGGCCAGTGTCTGATCGTCGTTGAGCTGTTCAGTCTGCACGCGCACGGTGCCGGGCGCGATATTAGTCACGGTCACGCCGCTGGCGTCCGAAGATTCCGCCACGGCCTCCTCACCGGTCTGGACGTCCGTATTCTCGATCCCGGAGACCGTGAACTCAGACCCACCGGTGAAGTCGATGCCCAGGTTGAATCCGCCCTTGACCACCGGGATCAACATGGATATCACTACGAGGGCCAAGGTCAGGGAGAGCCACAGCCGGCGCTTCTGCACGAACGGGTATGACTTACGACCACTGTGGAGGTCGTTACCGAAGCTTGCGAGTCGGTTGCTCATCGGGTGCTCCCCTCGGTCTGTTCGGTCTGGTCCACTGCGCTGGATCCGCCGGATTCGGCGGGCCCGGCCGCGGCGCCGTCGCCCTGGGTTTCGGCCGCCTTTTGACGACGACGTCGCTCGGCAATAGTCAGTCCGTCGCTGTCCTCGGGGCTACGCACCCGCCCAGCGCCACGGTAGAAGGGCACGGCGTCGAGGGCTTCCGGATCGAGACCGGAGTTCTTGGCGCCCTCGCCGAAGTACTTGGTGCGGGTCAGCAGGACCATGATCGGGTGGGTGAACAAGAACACCACGAGCAAGTCGGCTATCGCGGTGAGGCCCAGGGTGAACGCGAATCCTCGCACGTTGCCCACGGCCACGAAGTAGAGCACGACCGCCGCAAGCAGGTTCACGGCCTTGGCGGCAAGCACCGTTTGACGCGCTCGTTTCCAACCGTGATCCACCGCGGCCGGGATACTTCTGCCCGCGCGGATCTCATCCCTGATGCGTTCGAAGTAGACGATGAACGAGTCCGCCGTCTGGCCGATGGCCACGATCAAACCGGCCACGCCGGCCAAGGACAGCCGGTAGTTGGCGCTCCAGCCCAACAGGGTGATCGCGAAGTAGGTGATCAGACCCGCAACCAAGAGTGACGAAATGGTCACCAGGCCGAGCCAGCGGTACTGGAACATCGAATAGACGCACACCAGTACCAGACCCACCAGG
Source organism: Kocuria atrinae (assembly GCF_039531425.1). Taxonomy (NCBI): domain Bacteria; kingdom Bacillati; phylum Actinomycetota; class Actinomycetes; order Micrococcales; family Micrococcaceae; genus Kocuria; species Kocuria atrinae. Next base: position 123,768 of record NZ_BAAAQA010000015.1, on the reverse strand, counting down.
CCCGCGATGATGCCCATGCGCAGCTGATTATTGCCGAGTGTCGCAGAAATCTGCTGTTCGGATTCGATGCTGAAGCTCACCGGGAGCGCACCGTACTTGAGCTGCTCGGAGAGGAATTGTGCGTCCTCTTCCGTGAAGGAACCGGTGATCTGGGCGCTGCCATCGTTGATGACCGCGTTCATCGACGGCGCGGAAATCACCGTGCCGTCGAGCAGGATCGCGAACTGTGACCGGGGGTCACCCTGCTGGGACTGGCCGATCTGGTAGAGCCGTTCCGAGAGTTCCTTGAAAGTCTGGGTTCCCTCGGAGTTGAACTGCAGGTTCACGGCGTACTGACCCGTGGACATGCCCTGCTGGTTGGTCGCCGTGCCGTAGGAGGCATCGTCGATATCGGTGCCGGGGATCTCCAACGGGCCCAGAATGTACTTGGCGTTGTTCGCCGGGTCGCAGGCCACTACGGCCTTCTCAGGGTCCTGAGCCTTGCGCTCCTCCTGGGGGCGCTGCGCCGAGCAATCCAGGGCTTCGAACTCCTTGACCAATTCGGGGGTGACCCAGTTGGGGTCCGAGGAATCGGTGGGTTCGGCATCCGGTTCCGGGATGTCCTCGATCGGTGTGCGCTGGTCCTTCGGGGTGGGAGCACCTTCCGAAGTGGTGATCACCGGGCGGAACGCCATCTGTGCGGAGGTCTGAATCAGGTCCCGAGTCTCCGAGGAGGGAACACCCGGCATGGAGACCACGATGTTCGAGCCCGACTGCGTGCTGATCTCTGCTTCCGAGACACCCGTGCCGTCCACGCGCTGACGGATGATCTCAACGGCCTGGTCAAGTTGCTCCTGTGAGATCTCCTGACCGTCCTGAGCCTCCTGCAGCTCCGGAGACAGCACCATTTGCGTGCCACCTTCCAGATCCAGGGCCAACTTGGGATCCCAGCCGGTCCGGTCAGTGGTGACACCGTAGATCAAGATGCCCGCCAGGGCGATGGTCAGCACCGCCAGGGCCACAAGACCGCGTTTGGCCGTGCTCACGGCCGCTTGAGATCCCGAACGCACCGAGCGTGGCCCGCGTGAGGCGGCCTTGGAGCTGGATTTCTTCGACTCGTCGGTGCCCGAACGGCCCGAGGTGTCTTTGTCTGATGCCATGTCTGTCCTTCAACAACGCACGGTCGGTGCGGCTGCTGAGCAGGCCGCGCCGGGATCCGGTCATGAGAAACGGGCCGATGCTCTCGGCCCGTGTCTCACGTACTTCTTCAGTTGATGTCGTTATCGCGGCGGTTGTCGCGCCACGTGCCACGCGGTGCGTCATCGCCCGGGACGTCCTTACCCGAGGTGGTGTTACCCGCTGCAGTATCGCCGGGGACGTTGTCTCCGGGCAGGTCGTGCTCGCGATCACCGTAGGACTCCTGTGCGCCGCCCGCTGCGGTGGAGCCTTCGCCGTCGACAGCGCCGTTCTGCGCAATGGCGGCATTCTCGGTGGCGGGATCGTCGAGGATCGTGGTGACGGTCTGGGTGTGTACGGTCACGGAGGTACCCGGGGAGACTTCCAGAACGGCCTTGTTCTCATCGCGGTCAATGGACAGGACCGTGCCGTACAGACCGAAGCTGGTCATCACACGCGTGCCGGGTTCCATGGTCGCCTGCTTGGCCTTGATCTGGGCCTGAGCCTTCTTCTGGCGGCGCATGGGCAGCCACAGCAGCAACACCATCACCACGAGCATGACGGGAAGGAACCAGGCGGTGCCGCCCCCGCCTGACTGCTGGGCCTGGGCAAGAAGTTGCTCGGAGAGAATCACGGAATTCCGTTCTGTAGACAATGTTGGCTTCTGTGTGGTCGAAGCTACCGCGTGAAGTCGCGACAGTCACCACAGGGATCCGGTCAAGTCTAGGGGATTCAGCTGGTCGCGCGCTGAACCACGACAGAGGGAGCCTGCGGAACCGATCAGAAGGCGCCGGGCTGACCTTCCTGCCCGGCCCGTTCTTGCTCCGGAGGCTCCGTGGCCAACGCGGTCCGCAAGGCGGGATCCTTGAAGGCCGCGTGATCGGGAACGTTGAGTCCCAGGTGTTCCCACGCCGCCGCCATGGCAATCCGTCCGCGCGGAGTTCGGCCCAGGAGACCCTCGCGCACGAGGAACGGTTCCGCCACGGTCTCAACCGTCTCGGTCTCCTCACCCACGGCGATGGCCAGCGTTGAGAGTCCCACCGGTCCCCCGTTGAACTTGGTGACCAGAGCAGAAAGAACGTTGCGGTCCAACCGGTCCAGCCCCCTGACGTCGACCTCGTACATGTCCAGTGCGGCGCCGGCGGTACGAGCATCGATGCGATCCACACCGTGCACCAGCGCCCAGTCACGGACCCGCCGAAGCAGTCGGTTGGCGATTCGAGGGGTGCCGCGGGAACGAGAAGCGACCTCGTAGAAGCCCTCGGAGGTCATGTTCAAATCCAACAGACCGGCCGACCTGCGCAGTACGAGTTCGAGTTCGGGAACCGAATAGAACTCCAAGTGACCGGTGAAACCGAAACGATCGCGCAGCGGACCGGGCAGCAAACCCGCACGCGTAGTGGCACCCACCAGGGTGAACGGAGGGAGGTCCAGCGGTATGGACGTGGCGCCGGCACCCTTGCCCACCACAATGTCAACGCGGAAATCCTCCATGGCCATGTAGAGCATTTCCTCCGCGGGCCGGGACATGCGGTGGATCTCATCAAGGAACAGCACTTCACCGTGGGTCAGCGAGGACAGGATGGCCGCCAGATCTCCGGCGTGCTGAATGGCCGGGCCGGATGAAATCCGCAGGGGAACATCCAGTTCCTGGGCAATGATCATCGCCAGTGTGGTCTTACCCAACCCCGGGGGTCCTGACAGCAACACGTGGTCCGCGGTGCGCCCGCGCAGTTTGGACGCTTCCAGCACGAGGGACAGTTGCGCGCGCACGCGCTTCTGCCCCACGAAATCGTCAAGGGTGCCTGGCCGCAAGCTCGCTTCGAGTTGCTGATCGTCCAGATCGCCTTCCGCGCCGACCAATCGTTGTTCCCCTTGCACGGCACCGCGCTCTTCGTAGGCCATCAGGACCGCCCTCGGCTACGTGCGTGGCTCGTGCCCTTGGCAGTGCCCAACCAAGACAACACCGCTCGCAGGATTTCCGCGACGTTCCCGGAATCCGCCAACTCAGGCTGGGTCTCCAGGGCATCGTCAATACCGCGGGTGGCGTCCTTCTCGCTCCAGCCCAGTCCCACGAGGGCGTCCATGACTTGTTCGCGCCACACCTGCACCTGCGGTTGAGCTGCTGGGCTTTCCTTTGGCTCCGGCAGGACGAGCTTGTCGGCCAGTTCCAAGACGATCCGGCGTGCTGATTTGGGTCCGATTCCCGGGACCGCGGTGAAGGCCTTGTCATCTCCGGTGGCAATGGCTCGGCGGGTCTCGTCCGGTCCGAGCACGGACACCGCGGCCAACGCAGTACGCGGCCCCACTCCGGAGACCCCGAGCATGACCGTGAAGACTTCCTTCTCATCCGCTCCGGCGAAACCGAATAACAACGGCGCTTCGTCCTTGCGGGCAATGTAGGCGGTGTGCAGGTGCACCGTGGCGCCCGTGCGCAGCCCCGCCAAGGTATGCGGGCTGGCTTGGACCTCGATACCGAAGCCCGAGACTTCCACAACCGCCTGTGTGGCGCCCACGAAGCGCACCTCACCGGTCACCGAAGCAATCACTGGGCGGCTCCCGTCATGCGGGATGTTCCCGCCATCGATTCGAACATGTATACGAACTGCAGCACGGCATCACTCTAACAACTCCCGCGGACACGCACAGTCAGTACCCAGCGCCATCAGCGGCGAGGCAACCGCCCGGCCCTCGGGGCCTTCGGCTGACGCGAGGCAGCTTCTGCTTGTTTCCAGGCCTCCTGAGCCGGAGTGAGTCCGGCGGCGCGCACCGAGGAAGGACGTGAACCCGAATGCGTAGAGGTTTTGGCCGCCGCATTCATCCCTGCCATTCCGCCTCGCCACCCGTGGCACACGGCCAACGCCAGGGCATCGGCGGCGTCGGCCGGTCGCGGTGGTGCTTCCAGGCGCAGAATTCGGACCACCATGCGGTTGACCGATTCTTTGTCCGCAGAGCCGTCCCCGGTTACCGCTGCCTTGACCTCGGACGGGGTGTGCCACGCGACGGGGATCTTCCGCCGCGCGGCCGCGGCAATCACCACACCGGTGGCCTGGGCGGTACCCACCACCGTGGGGGCGTTGTTCTGCGCGAACACGCGTTCAACCGCTACGACGTCCGGGGAGAACCGGTCCATGAGCGCCTCGGCGCTCTCCATGATGGCCAGGACACGGTTTTCCAGGGCCTCGTGTGCCTTGGTCCCGCTCACCTGCACGTGCACAAACGTTCCCGTGCGGTTGGCCGACATGTCCACCACGGCAAAGCCGCAACGGGTCAGCCCCGGGTCCACCGCCAAAATGCGCTGTCCCGGGGCCGATCCGGTGGTCGAGCTGAGTGACACGAAGGGCTCAGTCCTCGTCTTCGAGCTCCGCGATCACGGACTCGGGGATGTTCGCGTTCGAATAGACGTTCTGCACGTCATCGAGTTCTTCGATCGCGTCCGCGAGCTTCAGGAACTTCTTGGCGCCCTCGGCATCCAGGTCCACCTTCATGGTGGGGCGGAACTGCGGGTCGTCATTGTTGTAGTCCAGACCGGCTTCCTCGAGCGCCTTACGGATCTCGGGCAGGTCGGTGGCCTCGCTGACCACTTCGAAGACCTCGGATTCTTCGATGACCTCGTCAGCGCCCGCATCGAGCACGGCCATCAGGACGTCGTCCTCGGAGAGGCCGTCGGTCTTGGTCACCTCGGCCACGCCCTTGCGCTCGAAGAGATAGGCCACCGATCCTGAATCGGCCATCGTACCGCCGTGACGGGTCACGGCCACGCGCACCTCGGAGGCCGCTCGGTTCTTGTTGTCAGTCAGGCACTCGATGTACAACGCGGTGCCCTGGGGGCCGCGAGCTTCGTACAGGATCTCCGAGTAATCGATGGTCTCGCCGGTCAGGCCGGCACCGCGCTTGATGGCGCGATCAATGTTGTCGTTGGGCACGGAGTTCTTCTTGGCCTTGGACACGGCCAGGTCCAGTGCCGGGTTACCCGCGGTGTCCGCGCCACCCATGCGGGCGGCCACCTCGATGCCCTTGATGTACTTGGCGAAGGCCTTGGCGCGCTTGGCGTCGATCGCAGCCTTCTTGTGCTTGGTCGTGGCCCATTTGGAGTGACCTGACATCGAGTACCTCCTAGAAGTTGTGTGCATCCGGTACTGCAGTACCGGACCTACGTTTGGCAATTATTTTAGCGATTCATCAGGACCCTTCGAACTGGGCCCCGGTTCACTAGCGGGGTCTGGTCTGAGCGACGGCGCGTGCCTGCTCGGTGTACGTGTCGTCCAGCGGTGTGACCGCGAACTGATTGCCGCGAGTCTCCACCGCGGTCCGCAGCAGGAAGTCGGCCAGCGCCGGGTTCTTGGGCAACAGCGAACCGTGCAGGTAACTGCCCAGCACGTTGTGGGTGCGGGCACCTTCAGTCCGGTCTTCACCGTTGTTGCCGGCGCCGCTGACCACGGTGGCCAACGGGGCTTGTTCCGCGCCCAACGTGGTCAGACCCGAGTGGTTCTCGTATCCGATGATCGTGCCGAAATCCGGGGACTCGGTCACGATGTTGCCGATCAGCCGCTCCGGGCCACCGATCGTTTCCAGATCGAACATCTCGATTCCGCGCAGGGTCTCTCCCCCGCCGGTTCGGAACTCCTTGCCGAATAATTGGTACAGACCACAGATCACGAGCATGGGCGTACCGGCCTCGGCGGCCTCGTGCAGCTTGGGCGAGATGCGCGCAAGATCTTCGGCCACACGGAATTGTCCGGAGTCCTGACCGCCACCGCCCACGAAGAGGTCCGCGTCATCCGGCCAAGGATCACCCGGGTTGTAATCATGGATGCGCACCTCGTAGCCGTAGCGTTCGGCCCTGCGCTTGAGGGTCAGGGTGTTACCCCAGTCCCCATAGATGTTCATGTCCCGTGGATACAGCTGGACGATGTCCAGGGAACCCAAGTGTTCCTGATTCATGATCGGCTCCTTAGATCGCGTCCACGTGGGTCATGCCGCCCAGGATCTTACGCAGGGACAACATGGCGGTGTAGGTGCAGAAGATCCGCATCGGCCGGTCTCCTGAGTTCGCGATGAACTGCTGAAGAGCGGCTTCCAGATCGGGTTCGACCGAACCGACGTCCACCAGGTCGTAATCCAACCGCAGCGCCATGTCCCACGCGCGCACACCGGACACGATGTCCACGCCGCCGGCACGCAGGCTGTCGAAATCGACGTCCCACAGCCAAGAGACATCCCGGCCGTCCGCATAGGCGTCATTGATGGCAACCATGGTCGCGTAGTCCTCGGCGGAGGCCGAGGCCAACGACAGCCGGAAGCCGGCGGGGTTCTTCACCAGCAACAGCTGAAGCGGCTTGCCCTCCACCGTCACCGTTTCGCCGCGGCCGAAAGCAGGCGTCACCCGCGAGAGTTCATCGACCAGCGAAGCGACATCCGCAGATTCGCCGAGCACTTGCAGGCTCAGTGCCAGGGCTGCCGCGGCGTTGTACTGGTTGTAGACGCCGTACAGATCGATCGTGGCCGTGTGGTGTTCACCGTGCACGTCCAGCTCCACGCTGTTGGCCTTGACTGCGTTGAGCACCACGTCCGCGTGCGGTCGCGTCACGGACGGCTGTTCAGAATCCAGCTCCACGTCCTCGGTCTGCCGCAGCACGTCGCGCATGTCGTCATCGGACGGGAACATGGGGCGCAGGGCATCGGAGAGGCCGAACCATTCAACGGTGGCGCCGGCGGCGACGTGATCAGCGAGGCTCGCGATGCGCGGGTCCTCGCGGTTGAGCACCACCGTCCCGGTCGTGGCCTGGGCGACCTGGCTGAGCATGCGGCGAGTGGTGTCGATCTCACCGAACCGATCCAGCTGATCACGCATCACGTTGAGCAGCAGTGCGTAGCGCGGTTTGACCTGCTTGACGAAGTGAACGGCGTGCGCCTCATCGAGTTCGAGCACCGCCACGTCCGCGTCAAGGCGGCCGAACGCGTCCATTTCGGCCAACAACGACGCCGCCACGCCCCGCACGAAATTAGATCCCGTGCGATTGGTGAAAACACGCAGTCCCTGCGAACGCAACAGCTGCACGGCCATTTTGGTGGTCGTGGTCTTACCGTTGGTGCCGCTGATGACCACCACTCCACGGGGCAGCTTGGCGAGTTCTTCCGCGACGAAGGCGGGGTGCAGTTTTTCCATGACCAAGCCGGGGAAGGCGGATCCGCCGCCGCGCAGGCTCGAGGCCCACCGAACTCCCTGGCCAAGTAGCCGTACTAATGGTCGAGACATGGATTCCATCCTAGTGACAGGGCTATCACCACGCGCGAGCGTTGAACGTCAACGCTCGCGGGCGGTGCGAATCAGGAACGGGGCCAGGCCGCGGCGATGTCGTCGCGATTGGCTCCCAGGGTCTGAATGAGCGGCTTGGTGTGGGCAATCACGGGCATGAAGTTGGCGTCTCCACCCCACCGCGGCACCACGTGTTGGTGCAGGTGCGCGGACAACGAACCGCCCGCGGCCGAACCCAGGTTCAGCCCCACGTTGAACGCGGCCGGTTGGGCAACTTCTCGAATGGTGGCAACCGCCGTGCGTGTCAGCTCATTGAGTTCCCACAACTCCTCGTCCGTCAGCTCGGTGATGTCCGCGACGTGACGGTACGGGCAGACCAGCAAGTGCCCGGGGTTATAGGGGAACAGATTGAGCACCACGAAACAGTGCTCTCCACGATGCACGATCAGGGATTCCTCATCCGTGCGATCCGGTCCCGTGCAGAACGGGCAGCCCGGAGTTTCGTTGATCGAGGGATCCTCACCCCGCACGTAAGCGAGACGGTGGGGCGTCCACAGCCGTTGAAAACTGTCCGGGACACCCGGGATCTCGAACTCGTCCTGCGAAACCCAGTGCTTGTTCTCGTTGTCCTGGTTCGGCTCCGTCACGACTGCTCCGCAACCGGCTCCCCGCCGTCGCCGTTCGACGGCGCCGAGGGATCCTCGTTGACGCGATCGCGCACGTGGCGAACGATCATCTCCACGGCATCGTCCACGGGCACCGCGTTGTACTGAGAACCGTCGCGGTAGCGGAAGGAAACGGCACCGGCGTCGGCGTCGTCGCCACCCGCGATGACCACGAACGGGATCTTGTCCTTGGAGGCCGTGCGGATCTTCTTGGGGAAACGATCGGAAGAGGTGTCCACCTCGACCCTGATGCCCTGCGCACGCAGCTTGGCCGCGAACTCGTCCAGGTAGTCGTTGAAGGCCTCGGCCACCGGAATGGCGCGCACCTGAACCGGAGCCAACCACGCGGGGAAAGCACCGGCATAGTGTTCGGTCAACACACCCATGAAACGCTCCACGGAACCGAACAGCGCGCGGTGAATCATCACGGGGCGCTGACGCGTGCCGTCCGCAGCCTGGTACTCGAGGTCAAAACGCTCCGGCAGGTTGAAGTCCAACTGGATGGTCGACATCTGCCAGGTGCGGCCGATCGCATCCTTGGCCTGCACGGAAATCTTGGGGCCGTAGAAGGCTGCTCCCCCGGGATCCGGGACCAGCTGCAGGCCGGAGTCCTCGGCGACCTCCTGGAGAGTGCGAGTTGCCTCTTCCCAGATCTCGTCCGAACCGACGAACTTCTCCGGATCCCTGGTGGACAGTTCCAAGTAGAAGTCGTCCAAGCCGTAGTCCTTGAGCAAGGACAGCACGAAATTGAGGGTGGCCGTCAGCTCATCCTTCATCTGCTCACGCGTGCAGTAGATGTGAGCGTCGTCCTGGGTCATGCCGCGCACACGCGTCAGCCCGTGAATCACACCGGATTTCTCGTAGCGGTACACCGCGCCGAACTCGAATAACCGCAGGGGCAGCTCGCGGTAGGAGCGGCCGCGCGAGCGGTAGATCAAGTTGTGCATGGGGCAGTTCATGGGCTTCAGGTAGTAATCCTGGCCCGGTTTGGTCAGCTCACCCGTTTCCGCATTGCGCTCCTCGTCCACGTGCATGGGTGGGAACATGCCGTCCCGGTACCAGTCCAAGTGACCGGAAACCTCATACAGGTGGCCCTTGGTGATGTGGGGTGAGTAGACGAACTCGTATCCGGCCTCGGTGTGGCGCTGGCGCGAGTAGTCCTCCATCTCCTTACGGATGATGCCACCTTTGGGATGGAACACGGGCAACCCGGAACCGAGCTCGTCCGGGAAGGAAAACAGGTCCAGTTCGGAACCGAGCTTGCGGTGATCACGGCGTTCGGCTTCCGCCAGCCGCTCCTTGTAGGCCTTCAACTCGTCCTTGGACGGCCACGCGGTGCCGTAGATGCGCTGCAGCTGCTTGTTCTTCTCGTTACCGCGCCAGTAGGCAGCGGCCGAACGCATGAGCGCGAAGCCGTTACCGATCAACTTGGTGTTGGGCACGTGCGGACCGCGGCACAGATCGCGCCATACGATCTCGTGACTCTGCCGATCCACGTTGTCGTAAATGGTGATTTCGCCGGCGCCCACTTCCACCGATGCCCCTTCCGCAGACTCCTCCATGGAGCCGGAACCGGGGCCATTGGCCAGGTCGATCAGTTCGAGCTTGTAGGGCTCGTCCGCCATTTCCTTGCGGGCCTCGTCCTCATCGACCGCGCGCCGCTGGAACAGCTGCGACTTGTTCACGATCTTGAGCATGGACTTCTCGATCTTCTTCAGATCTTCGGGCGTGAACGGTTCCTCGACGTCGAAGTCGAAGTAGAAGCCATCCGTGATGTACGGGCCGATGCCCAGTTTGGCCTCCGGCCACAGCTGCTGAACCGCCTGCGCCATCACGTGCGCGGTGGAGTGACGCAGCACTTCCAGCCCTTCGGGGTCGCTCACGAGCACGCGCTCCACGACATCGCCGTCGGACAGCTCGGTGCTCAGGTCCTTGAGTGCACCGTTGATGCGAGCAACCACCACCTCACGCTGATCCGCGTACAGATCAGCCGCCGTGGTTCCCTGGGCCTCAGTGCGGGGGGCGCCGTCCACGGTCAGCTGTAATTGAGCGGCATCAGACATGAGTAACTCCTCTAAAATTTTGGCGACGCGCGACCATACCGGGGACGCGCGGGACCCGCAGATCTTTCGATGTAACGGGGACGCAGATGATGCTACCGCCCACACCAGGGGCAGACACAGTTGGTGGGCCAGGAACCCGCCCGGAATCAGTGTTTTTGGGCCAGAAACAACTGCACCCCGAGCCGTGAGGCCCGGGGTGCAGCAATTACCGATTCAACGCCTCAGCGTTGCGGATCAGTTTCAGCGACGCGGAGCGTTGCCGTCGCGGCCGTCCAGGTCGCGGTCACGATCGGTCAGGTTGCGATCGGCGTCGGTCTCGACATCGACCTGTTCCTTGCGAACGTCAGCTTCGACCTTCTGGGTGTCGCGGACGGTCTCCTTGTTCAGGCCAACCTCCTCGACAGCCACGGCTTCCTTCTCGACCACGGGGCGCTCTTCGTGGAGGGAAACCTCGACCTCTTCCTCACCGATGGTGCCGGCGCCGGGGCGTGCCTGGCCGTCACGGATCGGGGTGCGCTCGACGGAAACCTCTTCGCGCTCCACCGGAACGTCAACGGTCTCGTGATCGGTGACCACGTACTTGCGCAGACGTGCACGGCCGGTCTCGCGCTCCTGGGTGCCAACGTTGAGCTGCTCCTCGTGGCGAACCACGGAAGCGTCGTCACGGTCGGTCAGGTCACGGTCAGCGACGTCGCGGCGGTCCTGGTCCACCAGGCCGCGGTCGCGATCGTTGAGGTCGCGGTCACGGTCGGTCAGGTCGCGATCGCCGTCGCGGCCAGCGGCTGCGCCTGCAACACCGGCGGTGCCAGCGGTACCGGCAGCGGCGTTGCGGTCGCGATCGTTGAGGTCGCGGTCACGATCTGCGTCACGACCGTTGTCGTAGTTCAGCTCGTAGTAGCGGTAGAGCTCTTCCTCTTCCTGCGGGGAGAGGTGCTGGTCTGCATCGACCTTCGGAGCATCCTTGATGACGTCCTTCTGGTAAGGCAGCACAACGCGATCGCCGTCCTGGCGAACGTCCTTCACCGGAACGAAGCTTTCCTTCGCGCCGAAGAGACCGGTGTTCACGGTCAGGAACGTGGGCTCACCCGAGTTGTCGTCGAGGAACACCTGCTCAACCTTGCCGACCTTGTCGCCGTCAGCATCGTAGGCAGTGCTGGAGAGAATCGCATTCACATCGAAAGTGGTCATCGCAAGAACTCCTTCAAGTTTATTGCGTTCGTCAAAGCACGGTTTGTGCCTTGCGAGCCATCACTCTGCACGATGGCATTGTGATCTAGCTTGCCGCCCAGCTTACTGATCTTCAGTTGCCTGACAACCAATTTTCTCTCTCGGGTGAAATGCCCTCCGACTACTTCCCACACCCGGATTTACCAATTAGTGACCCGCGGGTACCGCCGCACGCCCGGTTCTCGCTCATGGGCCCGAAACCGGTCATTCCCGGCCCCGACACGTGGGGTAGGGCACAATGGGGAGGGAGCCGACAGGTGGCGGGCTGCGCATCCTGCGGAGGCGGCCACTTCCGACACTTCAACCAAGTATGGAGCCGCACGTGTGGGACGCACTGGTCAATAACCCCTGGATCCTCTGGCTGATCATCATGCTGATTCTGGCTGGGATCGAGATGCTCACTCTGGACTTCTTGTTCCTGATGATGTCCATCGCGGCCCTGTGCGCTGGAGTAGTGAGCTTCTTCACCCACAGCATCCCCTTGCAAGTCATCACGTTTGCCGTGGTCGCGGTGCTTCTCATCTTCCTTCTGCGCCCGGTTGCGCTGAACCGCATCAACAGATCCACCCCGAGTACACGTTCCAATGCCGAGCGCCTGGTGGGCCTGTCCTGCACCGTTTTGGAACCCGTCAGCGAGAACACCGGCCTGGTTCGCCTCGAGGGCGATATCTGGACCGCCCGCTCTGCCGAACACGGCACCCTCGAGGTCGGCACCAAGGCCTACGTCTACCGCATCGACGGCGCCACCGCGGTTGTTTCCGGCACCGCCCCCGCCACCACGGATTTCTCCGACTCCCCCGCTTCCCAACCCGGGTACTAGAACAACAGTGGGGCCGACCGGCCCGCACTCCACCCATGTGAGAGGACCCCATGGAAATCGTCATCACAGTACTGCTCATAGTGGTGGTGCTGGCTGCGGCAATCGCCTTGATCAAGGCGGTTCGCATTATTCCGCAGTCCCGCGCCGGCATTGTGGAACGTCTCGGCAAGTACCAGTCCACCCTGAACCCCGGTCTCCACTTCCTCATCCCCTTCGTCGATCGCCTGCTTCCCCTGATCGACCTGCGTGAGCAAGTTGTGCCGTTCCCCGCTCAGTCCGTGATCACCGAAGACAACCTGGTGGTCGGCATCGACACCGTTGTGTACTTCCAGGTCACTGACCCCCGCGCCGCGACTTATGAGATCACCAACTACATCCAGGCCGTGGACGAGCTCACCAGTGCGACCCTGCGTAACGTGGTCGGTGGCCTGAACCTTGAAGAAACCCTGACCTCGCGCGACAAGATCAACGCCGAATTGCGCGGTGTGTTGGACTCCACCACCGGTCGCTGGGGCATTCGTATTTCCCGCGTGGACATCAAGGAGATCACTCCCCCGCCGTCCATCCAGGACTCCATGGAGAAGCAGATGCGCGCCGAGCGTGATCGTCGTGCAACCATCCTCACGGCCGAGGGTGAGAAGCAGTCCCAGATCCTGACCGCCGAGGGTGAACGACAGGCCGCGGTGCTCTCCGCTGAGGGTGACGCCAAGGCCGCTATCCTCCGCGCGGATGGTGAGGCCCAGGCCATCGCCAAGGTGTTCGATTCGATTCACCGCGCCAAGCCCACGCAGAAGCTGCTGGCTTACCAGTACATTCAGACGCTGCCCAAGGTGGCGGAGGGTTCCGCCAACAAGGTGTGGATGATTCCCGCCGAGCTCAGTACCGCGCTGCGCGGTGTGGGCAACTTCCTGGCAACCCCGGGAGGCGGCGGCGAAGGCCCACACGATTCTTCCTGGGACGATCAGGACGAAGAGCCCACCGCCAGTAGTGCGTATTCGGAGCCCATCGTGGAATCCGAAACCGTGAAGGTCACGGAGGAAGATCTCGAGCCGGATCTGACGTTGACCGACCCCAACGACTTCGAGATGCCGGAGGCCCCCTTCGGCGATCCGGCCCCCGGTGAGGACGGTTCCGGCAATACCGGGAATGAAACACGCTAGTTCATGGTTGTACCCGGTTGATGCGGATTTCTGGGTTCCGAACCTCGTGTTCGGAACCAAGGATCTCGACCTTTGTACCAGTAGGACTTCAGGAAGGACCGTCCAGTGAGCGATCGCAGTCTGCGTGGAATGCGCTTGGGTTCCCAGTCGATGGAAACCGAGAACGGTGTTGAACCGGCCCCGCGCCAACGCGTGGAGTACCGCACCAAGGATGGTGAGTCCGTGAGCGTGATGTTTGCGGCGGAGGCGGAGATTCCCCCGGTGTGGACCACCAAGACCGGCCACGAGGCGATCCTGGTGAACGGCGAGAAGCCCGAGAACCCCAACGAGAAGCACGTGCGTACCCACTGGGACATGCTCATGGAGCGTCGCAGTGCTGAGGAGCTCGAAGAGATTTTGCAGCAGCGCCTGGACTTCTACAAGGAACGCCACGCGATCTAAATCCCGTCACGCCCGGTGAAGCGCCCCACGGACGCACCGCCGGGGCAGGGGCGACAGACAGACGCCGACGCCGCGTACCAGACTTGGTACGCGGCGTCGGCGTTTAAGGTCGTCTTGGGCTCGCCCCGGTCGGGCTACTTAGCCAGGCCCAGTTTGGCGGCCAGAGTCTGCGCGCGAGCAGTCAAGCCCCACTTGGCCACGTTGGTCGCGGCCTCCACGGTGACGTTCTTGCTCATTTTGGAGACACCTTCTTCGCGCTCCACAAAGGTGATGGGGACCTCGGTGATCTTCAGTCCCAGGCGTTCGGTGCGCCATGCGAGGTCGATCTGGAAGCAGTAGCCGCGCGAACGAACGGAATCCAAATCGATCGCTTCGAGGGTGGCGCGCTTGTACGCGCGGTAACCGCCGGTGATGTCGTGGATGCTGGTGCCCAGCAGCACGCGCGAATAGAGGTTGCCGCCGCGCGAGATCAGCTGTCGGTCCAACGGCCAGTTCTCGGTACGGCCACCCGGCACGTAGCGGGATCCGATCGCCAGGTCCGCGCCGTTCTCGATAGCGTCCAGGAGCAGGGGCAACTGCTCGGGCTGGTGGGAGCAGTCGGCGTCCATTTCAACCAGGACGTCATAGCCGTTGTCGAGGCCCCAACGGAATCCGGCAATGTAGGCCGGCCCCAGGCCCTCTTTCTTGGCACGGTGAAGCACGTGGATGTTCTCGTCCTGGCCGGACATTTCATCGGCCATCTGGCCGGTTCCGTCCGGGCTGTTGTCATCCGTGATCAACACGTGCGCATCCGGAACGGCCGCCCGCAACCGGTTCACTACCGTGGGCAGCGATTCGCGTTCGTTGTAGGTGGGAATGATGGTGAGAACTCGCACGGGGCGTCCTTTCAGGCCACTGGGGACGGGGATAAACGCCCCGAACACACCACAGGGCAGGCCCATCCGCCTTCGGACCAGGTGCGGATCGCTCCGCAGCGCTGTTTTCTAAGGACGGATGAACCCACCCGGCAGTAAGAATTCAGTCTAACGGTCAACTTTGGTCAGCACCAAGATGACCCGTTGTCAATCATTCGAAGACAATTTTTCCCGCGACCACGGTGCGTTCACACGCGGGCAACCGGGGGTCGTCCAAGGCAGGCAGCGCTGGGGTGCGCGCGCGAGGGTCCGTACTCCAGGAGGCGCCGGTCCCCTGCGCTTGCTGCACCATGAGTGACTCCGCGTCCCACATGGCCAAGCTTGCTTCCGCACCGGGTGCCAACTGGCCGGCGAGCGGCTGAGCGTCGCGCTGCGCGCGCCACACACCCCGTGTGAGGGCTAGGAATGCCGCGCGTGCCGAAGTTCGGTGACTCGGTTCCCGAGCCTCGAGAGCGTCCTTCACGGCCTGCCAGGGGTTCTCGTCCGCCGTCATGAGCGTCACGGGGACACCCGCTCGGGCCAGGGCCGTCAGCGGGGCGACGCCGGGTCGCGAACTCACGGACAAGGCATGTCGAGCGAGGGACTCGCTTTGTTCCTCGCTGAGTTCGCCCACTCCCACGAGTCGGTGACCGTGAGAACGGAACGCCCGCTCCCCCAACGTGTCGGTGGCCCGTTGGGCCGCCTCGAGAACGGCGTCGATAGTGGCCCCCGACGCTCCTTCCGGGGAGTCCACGACTCCACCGTTGCACACCATGACGGCCTGGTAGCGCGCCTCGGAGCACGCTACGAGGTGGCCCGTCAGCGTCTCCACCAATGCTGCGTGATCCAGGTCGGGGGCGATCTCAATCCCGAGACAGGGACGCGGTGCCTCGGCCGCAGTGATGTCCGCGGCGTCCGTGACCGGGTGGATCAGGACCGGCAAGGGGACGAGCCCCGAATTCTTGGCGCGAGCTACGGCGTCGGTCAAGACATCTGCGTTGTCGGAGAGCAGTTCTACGGCACCGTACCCCTGAGCGACGGTGACGAGGTGTTCCTCACCGGTGATCCGCTGATGTGCCACGAATGTGGGGGTGATCACGGCGCCTGCCACGTCCACCACGCTGGTCTGTTCTCCCGCCATGGCCTGTGCGGCGCTGTCGGAACCCAACCACGCGACCGTGGGCCCGTCCACCAGGATGGCCGTGGCGAACGGATCCACCGGTGAATACACCGAGGCGTTCACATACATCGCGGTGGTTGTCGTTTGTTGGGTCACGCTTGCCTCCGGAAGATCATGGGGTTGTTCACTGTTCAAAGACGCTGTATTCGACCACACCGCGGCGCACCGCCTTGATGGCATCGAGCGCGGTGGCACGAATGGCCGGATCCACGTGCTCCACTCCCGCCAGTTGGTCCAGCAGATCGATGGTTTGCTTGGCCCACCGGACGAAGTCGCCAGCGGCCAGGTCCGTGCCAGTCAGGGTCTTGGTCAGGCTCGCGCCCCGGGCCCAGCGGTACATAGGGTCCACCAGGCCGAGTTCCGGCTGTGCAGTTTGCGGAAGCCGATGCTGTGCCTCCACATCAGTGAGCACCGCCCAATTGTGAATCAAGGTCTGCACGGACGCTTCCATGTGAGCCGTGGGCATCTTGGGACGGGACCCCTGATCGTCCCGGCGGGGCTGATACACGAGCGCCGTGACGACACCAGCCAGTCCGGCTGTGTCGAGGCCGTCCAGGAACCCGTCCCGCAAGGTCAGCGCGAGTAGGAGATCCCGTTCACCGTAGATCCGGCGCAACTGTTCACCGGCCGGCGTGGGTTTAAGGCTCCCGGACTCGTCCTGTCGCAAGTACTCGAAGTGCGTGAGCACCGCACATACGCGATCGAAAGTGGCGGCAATGCTGCCTGTGCGTCCGGCAATCTGCTTGCGCAGTCCGTCGGTTTCCTTCTCGAGCTTCCAGGCCCTTTCGGCCCAGCGAGCATGGTGCTCGCGGTCCGAACATCCGTGGCACGGGTGGGAGCGCAGGGCGCGGCGCAGATCCTCGATCTTCCGGTCCCTTGCCGAGGTCCCGCGGTCGAAGCGAATGGTGTGACCGCCACTGCGTTCGCGCGCTGGGCGGTGTTCACGCAGTGCCGCACGCACCGTGGAGGCCAAATCCTTACGTTCTTGCGGCGAACGGCCCGAGAACCGCTTGGGGATCTTGACCTTGGACTCGGGTTCCAGTGAACCGTCCAGATCATTGACCCCCACGCGCCGCAATTTCCCGTCCAGGGTGAGGATATGGGGCCGTGGATCGAACGGATGCTCGTCCGCCTTGACCACCACGGCGTATCCCGCGTTGCGTCCTTGCGGAATGTCGATGACATCACCGGGCAAGAGATCCTGGAGCGACACCGCGGCATCGTTGCGTTGCCGTGCGGAACGGGACTTGGTCGCCGATTTCTCGAGCCCGTTGAGCTCACGCCGCAGCCTCGCGTACTCCGTGAAATCGCCCAGGTGACAGGACATGGCCTCCCGGTAGGCCTCCAGGGTCTTTTCCTGTGACCGAACGCGCTTGGCAATCCCCACCACGGATCGGTCCGCCTGGAACTGCGCGAAGGAGGTTTCCAGGATTGACCGAGATCGCTTGGCGCCGTAGCGGGCGATCAGGTTGGTCGACATGTTGTAGGTGGGGCTGAAACTTGAATTCAGCGGATAGGTGCGTTTAGAGGCCAGACCGGCCACTGCCTGCGGGTTCATGCCGTCGCGCCACAGCACCACGGCATGGCCTTCCACGTCGATTCCTCGACGGCCTGCGCGGCCCGTGAGCTGCGTGTACTCACCCGGGGTGATATCAACCCTCGACTCACCGTTGAACTTGTCCAGACGTTCCAGCACCACCGAACGGGCGGGCATGTTAATGCCCAACGCCAGGGTTTCCGTAGCGAAGACGGCCTTCACGAGACCCTGGGCGAACAGTTGCTCGACCACTTCCTTGAACACCGGCAGCATGCCCGCGTGGTGGGCGGAGATACCGCGCACCAGGCCGTCGTACCAGTCGTGGTAGTTCAAGGCCGCCAGGTCGGCAGCGGTCATGTGTGAGGTCGCTTCAGCGACATAAGCGCGAACCGTCTTCTGTTCCTCGGGAGTGGTCAGCCACAGGTCTGCGGCTACGCACTGGGCCACGGCGGCGTCGCAACCGGCGCGGGAAAAGATGAAGGTGATAGCCGGAAGAAGTGCCTCTGCGTCCAGCCGGCGGAGCAGATGGGGGCGGGAGATCCGATCCTGGCGCGCCACGCGGGGCTCGGAATGATGCGGTCCGCGGCGGCGTCGACCGCGATGATTGGGGCCGCGGCCTCCCCCGCGACCACCGCGCGGATGCTGAGCGCGGAAGAGTCGCAGCAGTTCCGGATTCACCGCGGGCTCGTCCGCGTGCGGTTGGGCCTGGCGCTCGGCGGCTTCTTCCACCGTGTCCTCGACGAACAGGTCCAGCAGCTGCGAACCCACCTGAACGTGTTGCCACAACGGAACCGGTCGGTGTTCGGACACCACCACGTCCGTGTGACCGCGGACTTGATGTAGCCACGCACCGAATTCCTCGGCATTGGACACCGTGGCCGACAAGGACGCCAGCTGGACGTGTTCCGGCAAATGAATGATGACTTCTTCCCATACGGCGCCCCGGAAGCGATCGGCGAGGTAGTGCACCTCGTCCATGATCACGTACCCGAGGTTGGTGAGGGTCGAGGAATCCGCGTACAGCATGTTGCGCAGGACCTCGGTGGTCATCACCACGATCTCCGCCTCGGAATTGACCGATGTGTCGCCGGTCAGCAGTCCCACTCGGTGACTGCCCCAGCGGCGGGAGAACTCGTGGAACTTCTGATTGCTCAGCGCCTTGATGGGGGTGGTGTAGAACGCTTTGCGGCCCTGGGCCAGGGCCAGGTGGATCGCGAACTCCCCCACCACGGTCTTACCGGCACCCGTGGGGGCAGCCACCAGCACGCCGTGCCCCTGTTCAAGCGCCCTACAACCCTCCGTCTGGAAAGGGTCGAGTTCGAAATCCAGCAGCTGTTCAAACGCCGCGAGTTCGGTGCTCGCGTGGGCTGCACGAGCCTTGGCGGCCATGAAACGGTCGGCGTAGGAAGACATGGAACTAGCCTACGGCGTAGCGCCGACACCCATAAAACGTTGGAACGTGGTTCCGCTGCTAGCCCATCTTGCGGAGGTCGTCTGCGGAGGTGGCGCTGTCAGCCGTCATTCCCGTGGCGGCTTCCCGCTTGGCGGCCTTCTTGGCACGCCTGCGGTCCAGGAACAGGCAGAGCCCCACGGCCACGAAGAAGAGTACGAGCAGCGGAATGGCCAAGTACAACATGGTGATCGGGTCCGGACCGGGTGCGGCCATGGCGGAGATGACCAGTACGATCACGACCACTACGCGCCAAGATTTCAGGACAGTGCGCCCGGAAAGCAGGCCCAGCATGTTGAGGCCCACCAAAAACACCGGAATCACACAGGCCACGCCGAAAGTGAGGATCAGTTGGAGGAAGAACCGCAGGTACTGGTTGGCCTCCACGAAGTTTGCGCCGCCCTCGGGCGTGAACGCGGTCAGGGCATACACCGCCGCGGGCAATGCCGTGATGGCCAGGACGCAACCGCCGATGAACAGCGGTATGGCCGCGGCCAGGAAGCCCATGGCGTAACGGCGTTCGTGCTTGTGGAGGGCCGGGGTGATGAACGCCCACAACTGGTACAGCCACACGGGAGAGGCGAAGATGACACCCAGCACCAGGGCCACCTCGACCATGATGTTGAAAGAGCCACCCACCGATGAGTAGTTGATGGTGGCGGTTCGTCCCGAATCCGCGAGCCGTTGCAGCGGCTCGGTGATGTACTGCATGAACGGGTTGTAGACCATGAACCCCGCCACCGCACCGATGACCGCCGCAATGGCGGACTTGATCAAGCGGTTGCGCATCTCCCGCAGGTGTTCCTTCAGGGCCATCTGGGCCTGGGGATTGTTCCTGCGTGCGGTGCTCTTCTTGCGGGACCGGCGCTCTTGGCGGCGCGAGGAACCCCGCAGCGACTTGGAATCAGTGGCAGACATACGAACCTATGCGTTGAGTTGGGCCGCACCGAGGTGCACAACCGGGCCGAACCAAACGGTTCGGCCCGAGCGCTGTGTACTGAGCAGTTCCCCGCGGACTAAGCGCTGGGGCGCTGGTTGGGATCAACCTGGTTATTCGGCTGAGCAGTCGCCTGACCGGCTGATTGGCCAGGAGCGACCGGCCCGTTGTTCACGGTGTTGGTCGTGGCAGGGTTCTGCGGCTGCGAGATGTTCTGACCGTCCGAAACCGGCTGGCCGTTCACGGTGACGTTATCGTCATCGCCGTCCTTCTTCATCTCCTTGACCTCGGACTTGAAGATCCGCATGGACTGGCCCAGGCTGCGAGCCATGCCCGGAAGCTTGGGGGCACCGAACAGCAGCAGGATCACCACGAGGATGAGGATGATGGTGAGGGGGCTGTCAAACAAGCGGCCCATGGTGGAGTCCTTTCCGTTCAGCCCGGCGGAGGTCGGACAGCCGTTGGGGCTGGCCCTTGGCGTCCTTGCGGTTCATGCGGCGGATGAGCCGGGCTGTTTGTCGTTGATCGCGGCCGCTCGAGTAGGCGGCGCGGGCCGAGTTCACCGGGGTGAACACGGCAGGTTCAGCGGGTGTGCGCAGTGGTTGTGACGCTCCCTGGGCTGTGGCGTTCCACCGCACCGTGAGGTCATCGGCGAAGGCCTCGACCTCACGCAATGCGGGTAAGGCCTTCTTGGTGACCAATCCCCACACCGCGCCCACGATGAACGCAAGACTGACCAGGACCAGAACGGTCCACAGCACAATCCACATCCACCACAGCATGGACCCCAGTATAGGGCCGAGTCGGTCCCCTAAGTCCGAGTTCCGTCCGTGAAGAGGCTGTTATTTATCCACTGTTCAACTGCGTGGACCACCTCGGGCGGCGAGGCCACGGCCACGTGCCCCGCATGCCTGGTCACGAGCGAACTCAGCGCTTCCACCGTGGGGAAATCAACTTCCGCAGCCACGTACTCCGGCAGTTGCTTGGGTCCCCGGGTCCCGGCGGGTCCGGTGGCCGCGGGGATGGGTGGCTCATCGCCGGGCGGCAGTTCCACGGTGGCCGCGCGCTTGGCGTGATAGTGCTCCACGATCCAGCGGCCACGGCGGTCGGTCACGAGGACGGCTTGCACTGGCCTGCGCTTCTCTGGATACAGACTGGTGCGGGTTTCCGAGTCCATGCGCGGGTGCGCCTGGGCCTCCCCGATGTCCTCGGAGCTGAGAATGCAGTCCGCGCGGAACGTCCTGGGCCCCTTGGCGTTGAGACACCAGCCGCGCACGTACTGGTGACCGTCGGAAGAGACGATACGCACCGGATCCACAAGGCGTTCGGTGACCTCGTCCCGTGAGGCCACCACGTAGCGGATCTTCACGCGCCGGTTGTTTGCGATGGCCTCGCGCACCCGGCCCACCAGTTCGGTGTCCTCGGGCACGGGCTCGGCGGGTTGGTCCGGGGCAGCCAGCGCGTCGGCGAGCGGCAGGGCATCGGCGGCGGTCGCCACTTTGCGCATGGTGGAGCGAACGACGTCGCTGTTGCCGCCGGGCAGCGCCTGGAGAGTTTGTAGCCCCATGAGCAAAGCGCTGGCCTCTGGCACCGTGAGCCGCACGGGTTCGGAGAGTTCCTGTGCGTTGCCCAGGTAGATGTGGCCGTCGTCCCAGGACGCGTCGATCAGCTGATCGGGCATGTGACCGGGCCGTCCGCACACGAATAATGTCTGCAGATCTGCCACCAGTTCCTGGTCGGTGATGCCGAAGTGCCGCGCCGTCTCCTCCAGTTCCGCTCCCTGGTGGGAGTACACGTGACGCACGATGTGCAGGAGCCTGGCCAGGTGTTGTTCGGTACTGGCCTTGGCGGCTCCATTACGGCGTTGTTTACCCCAGGCAACCTGCACACCGCCCACGCGTTCCTGGAACTTCCGGGCCTCGGCCAGCCGGCGTTCCACCGCTCGGGCCACCGCCAGTTGGGTGTCCAGATCGGCGCCCGCAGCCGTGGCCACCACGGCGTCCGGTCCCGCAGCGCACACGTGCTCTGCCGCGCCCTCGGTGTCAGGGACTGCCAGCAGCACGGCATCGAAGCCCGCGGGTAGGTGCGGATCCTCTGCCGTGAGCGGGGTGGCAATCTGGCGCAGCAGTTGCGCCGCGCCCTGGCGGACGTACACCGTGACTCGCACGCGCGTGGGCGGGTGAACCATGCGCGCAAGCTGGCCGCCCATGGAGAAATCTTCGGGAGGTTGGAAACTGTCCCGGGTGATGGCCACCTCAGAAATTATTCTGGACAGCCGAAACGTGCGTTCGGCTTGCCGGTCCTCATCCCAGCCGGCCAGATACCACGCGCCGAAGCGCGAACCGACACCCCAGGGCTGGACCGTGCGGCGACTGTACGCGCCGGTTCGGTCCACATAGTCGAAGCGCACCGTCCGATGGCTCAGGACCGCAGAGAGTAACGGTTCGAACGCGGGGTCGGCCACGGCCACGGTGGGCTGGACGTCCCGGCCCGGCGCCGCCTCGTGGGAGAGTGCGGGCTCGAGCTTGTCCAGGGCGCGACGCGCCAAACGATCCTGGGCGGCGTCGTTCCAGGCGTCCGCGGCGACCGCGAGCACCGCCGACTCCTCCGCGCTGAACTGGACCTGAGGAAGGCGGTACGAGCCGCGGGACACGCGATAGCGCGGTGCCAATTGCGCGTCCGAGGCCCATGGATCATCATCCGGGATTTCCTCGACCGGGTAGCCCAGGGAGCGCAGGTGCGACTTGTCGCGCTCGAACATCCGCTCGAACGCGTCATGGCTACCGGCCTTGTGGTACCCGGGAACGATGTCCCGCAACTGATCACGTGTGTACCCGCTCTCGCGGTCCAACAGCGCAATGAGCAGGTTGAGGAGCCGCTCCGCCGACGCTGCGGTGGAGCGGCCCGAACCCGAACCCGAGGATGGGGGCATTTAGCGGACGTCGACCAGATCGACCACGAAGATCAGAGCCTCGTCCGGGCCGATGGCGCCGGGAGCGCCGCGCTTGCCGTAGGCCATCTCCGAAGGGATTTCCAGACGGCGGCGGCCACCTACCTTCATGCCGAGCAGACCCTGGTCCCAGCCCTGGATGACCTGACCAATCCCCACGGTGAAGTCCAGGGGCTGGTTGCGGTTCCAGGAAGCATCGAATTCCTCGCCACCCGAGTAGGTCACACCCACGTAGTGGCAGGAAATGCTGTCCCCGGCCTTGGCCTCGCGGCCGGTGCCCGGAATCACGTCAGTGATGCGCAGTTCCGTGGGAACCGGATCCTGTGGGAAATCGATCTCCGGCTTGGAGCGATCCAAATTGCGCTGTCCAAATGACACGGTCATGGCCTTTCGTAGAAACCGTCCCGGTAACGGGACCTGTCCGATCGACTAGTTTACTGATCCGACTCGGACGGCGCTGGCTCAGGCGCTTCAGAACCCTCGGCTTCCTCCGAGGGCTGAGGAGCAGCGCTCTCAGACGGCGCGGCGGACTCACTCGGCGCGGGCTCGGGAGTGGGGACCGAACCCAGGATGTCCACCACGAACACGAGCGAGCCGGACGGGTACTGCGAATCCTCGCCCAGCTGCTTATCGGTGCCGTAGGCCTGGTCGGTCGGCACAGCGAGCAACACGCGGGAGCCCACCTTCTGGCCCTTGAGACCTTCCTTCCACCCTTCGATCACGTTGTCGAGCGGGAAGGACGCGGGAGCGTTCTTGTCGTAGGAGGAATCGAAGACCTCGCCGTCCTCCCAGCGCACGCCCACGTAGTTGGCAACCACGGTGTCCGTGTCCGAGACTTCCTCACCGTCGCCCTCAATGAGCACATCCGTCTGGAGGTCCTTGGGCTCCTTGCCGGAAGGCTTCTCGATGGTGGGGGTGCCCTGATCGTCCTGGGTGACGTTGGGCATCTTGTCGGAGGTGTCCTTCATGTCCTCGTTGAGGGGAGCCAGGATCTTCTTGGCGACCTGGTACACCTCCACCGAGGTGGACTCGTCGCCTGCGGCGCCACTCGTGTCCGGCGAGCTGTAGGCGATGATCGCGCCTTCCTTGGCGTCGATCAGGGCTTCGTGCATTTCCGGGATGGCTTCCTTGAGCTGATCATCCAGCTTGAGCACCTGGCCGGCGCCCTGGCTGTACGTATCGCCCAGGGACGAACCGTCCGAGCCCTTGAACAGTGCGGCCTGCAGCAGGATATTGTCGCCCTCGTCCAGCTCTGCACCGTCACCTTCGCGCAGCACCTTGGTTTCCGCATCGCTCACCTGCAGCGGTGTCTCGAAAGTGACCGACGGCGCCGTACCTTCGGACGGGTCCTTGGCGAGTTCTACCGAATCCATTTCGGCGCCGCCGCACGCGGTCAACATCAGGGACAGGGCCAGGGCGGTACCCGCGGCCGGAACAATCTTTCGCAAAGGAGGATTCACCTTTCAACACGAATGAGCACTGTGGGAATTCGCCCACCAATCTAGAGGACGCGCTTGAGCATCCGCTGATACTCGGTGAACTCCCCCGTGGGGGTTCCCCGTGAACTTTCAGCGGGTGGACATGGCCTGGACCTCGGCAATCAGTTCGTCCGCGTCCGGTTGGGACGTGGCGAACGGGTCCTTGCACATCACGGTGCGCTGGTTCTGGGAACCGTTGAGCTTGAGGTGCACCCAGTCCACCGTGTAGTTCTCCCCCGCGTCCAGGACGGCTTGGATGAATTTACCGCGCAGGCTCGCGCGCGTGGCCGGAGGATGCGTGACGGCCGCCCGAGCGGCGTCGTCGGAAATGAAGGATGCGACCGCGCCCCGGCGACTGAGCATGCGGAACAGCCCGTGCGTGGGTGAGGTGTCGTGGTATGCGAAATCCAACTGCAACAACCGCGGGTTGGAGTAATCCATGCCGTGGGAGGAAGCGTAGGAATCCAGGAGCTTCTTCTTGATGGCCCAGTCGAGCTCGGTGTCCACCAGGTCGAAGCGCTGTTCGGCCACCGCACGCAGACCCCGTTCCCACAACTCCAGAACCCAGTCCACGCGGTCGTGGTGGGCCCCGTGACGATCCACGAAGTGCGTGACCGCCTGCAAGTACTCCCGTTGCAGGTCCAGGGCGGACATTTTCTCGCCCGCAGCGAGCTCGACCTGTACGCGGCCGGTGAGATCGTGGGAAATTAAGCGCAGCGCCGCGGCGGGATCGGCAAGCGTGCGGTCCGGCAAGATTTTGCCCGCCTCGATCATGCGCAGCATGAGATCCGTGGTGCCCATCTTGAGCGCCGTGGTGGTTTGAGACATGGACGAATCGCCATTGATCACGTGCAACCGGCGGTAGTGCTCGGCATCCGCGTGGGGCTCGTCGCGCGTGTTGATCATGGGCCGCGAGCGCGTGGTGGCGGATGAGGAACCCTCCCAAATGTGGTCAGCGCGCTGCGAGAACGAATAGCTGGGTCCGTGGGAACCGTCGCCCAGGGTCCGACCTCCGAATTCCGCGGGACCGTTGGGGTGCACGCGGCCGGCACCCACCAGGATCTGACGGCTGACCAGGAACGGGATCAACACCTGCACCAAGCGCGCGTATTCGGTGCGCCGGGAGATCATGTAGTTCTCGTGGGAACCGTAGGAGTTCCCGGCGGAGTCCACGTTGTTCTTGAACAGGTGCACCGTACCTCCGGTGCCCTCCTCGTCCAGTTCTTGCTGGAGCTGTTGGCGCAGGTCGTCCACGATCAACTCACCGGCCACGTCCTGCGCGACCACGTCTTCGAGAGACGCTGCCTCGGCGCTGGCGTACTCGGGGTGCGAACCCACGTCGAGGTAGAGCCGACCGCCGTTGGGGAGGAACACGTTGGAGGCTCTTCCCCACGCGAGCACGGGCGCGAACAGGCGACGCGCGGTCTCGTCGGCCCCCAGGCTGTGTCCCTGGGACACGCTGTGGGTAATGCCGAACTCGGTCTCGATACCGTAGATTCTGCGGTCCACGAGTTTACTGGCCGCCCTTCTGGACGAAGCCCTTCACGAAGGCCTCTGCGTTGGTCTCGAGCACGCCGTCGATTTCGGCGAGTAGGTCATCGGTGCCCTGGGTGTCGCGTTGGGCCTGACCCGCGCCCTGCGAAGGTGCCGGGGTGCCGTTGTCGGGCAGGTCGGTTTCTTCCTCGCGGCGCTGGCCCGAGCCGAAAATGCGTTCCTGTGCCATGTGTGTCTCCTGATCTCTCAGCGGTTCAAATCTCGGGTGCTCAGTTCACGCCGGTTCCGGTCACCGTGCCGGGGCGTTCTTCGGCCACTCGGTGCACCCACTGTTCAACGTCCGTGGCCTCGAACCATTCCCCCGCGGTCTCGCGGGTCAGGTCCAGGGGTTCGGGCATGCCGATGCGTGCGCCCCTGCGGATCCCGGGGAATTCCACGTTCACGCTGTCCCAGCCCACGCTCACCATCGCGGACGGGTAGCGACGCACGGCCGTTCCGCGGAACCACGCGCGGGTGTCCTCGGGCGGCTGGTCCGCCGCGAGTTCAATGGTGGCCGCGTCCACCAGGGTGCGGATCCGCCCGGCCGCTGCCAGCCGATGGTACAGGCCCTTCTGGGGGCGAACATCCGCGTACTGCAGGTCGATCGCGATCAACCGGGGGTCGTCCCAGGCCATGCCGTCGCGCTGCCGGTAGGCGTTGAGCAGTGCGTACTTGGCGGCCCAGTCGAGCCGGTCGGCCAACCGCGACGGATCCTCTGCGAGGTCGGTCAGTACCTCGTCCCACAGCTCCAGCACCTGCCGAGTGTCGGAATCCAGTCCGTCCGGGGCCAGTTCCTGTTCCAGTTCCAGCGCCGCGCGGTAGTACTCACGCTGGATGTCGACGGCGCTCAGCTCGCGGCCGTCGCGCAAGGCCACGGTGGCTCTGACGGCTGGGTCGTGGCTGATCGTCTGCAATGCCGTCACCGGGTCCACCAAATCAAGGGCGGGCACGCAGTCGTGTTCGATCAGGTTCAGCACCAATGAGGTGGTGCCGAACTTCAGCAGCGTTGCGGTGTGGGACAGATTGGCGTCCCCGATGATCACGTGCAGTCGTCGGTATTTGGTGTCGTCGGCGTGTGGTTCGTCGCGAGTATTGACGATGGGGCGGTGAATCGTGGTTTCCAGGCCCACGGTGCGCTCGAAGAAGTCCGCGCGCTGGCTCAGCTGGAAGCCCGGTTCGGAGCCGTCCATGCCCAACCCCACTCGGCCCGCGCCGCACATGATCTGGCGCGTTGCGAAAAACGGCAACAGAGCAGCGGTGATGCGATCGAATGGAACTGCACGGTCCACCACGTAGTTCTCGTGAGCGCCGTAGGACACGGACTTGTTGTCCGTGTTGTTCTTATACAGGTTCACGGCCGGGGTCCCGGTTTTCTCCGCTCCCAGAGCAAGATCCTCGACGGCGCGGGCGGCCACCACATCGCCGGCGGCATCCCACGTAAGGGCGTCCAGCGGGGTGGTGACCTCCGGCGAGGAGTATTCCGGGTGGGAGTGGTCCACGTACACGCGCGCCCCGTTGGGGATCACGGTGTTCATGATGACCTCCCGCCAGTCCATGTCCTCCGTGTACATCGCGGACTCCGTGATGGCTTCAGCAGCAATCTCCTCGGCGGTGAGTACCGGTGCTTCATCGGTCAGCTGCGACGGGTGGGCCTGTTCGCGGCTCATCGTGTACCCGCGGGCGTCGGACAGCGGAGCCTCCGAGCCGTAGTCCCAGCCGGTGCCCACGTGGGTCCGGCCGCCCGCACCGTTCTCGTTGGAGTGTTCCCGGGACAGCTCGCGGGCAACCCGCAACGCGTAACCGGTCACCACGCGAGTGGACAGCACGGTGGCGTTGGCGTGGGGTTCCCCCACGGCCAGGACACCGAACTCGGTCTCACTACCCATGACCCTGCGGATGCTCATGAACGATCCCCTTCGTCCGGGGTGGAGGCGCCGCGGTGCAACGCCATCCGCACGTCCTGGATCGTGTTGGCCCGCCGACCCGTCAGACGCGCCCAGTCCTCCGAATCCGCGGTGTTGGGCAGATCCTGCTGTTCGTAGAATTCCTCATCCACCGCGTCCACCAGGTGCTCGCGCGTGAGACCGCGCTCCCCCGTGGTCAGCAAGGTCTTGATGGCCTGCTTCTTGGCGCGATCCACCACGTTGCGGATCACCGCGCCGGAGGCGTAATCGGCAAAGTACAGGGTCTCCTGGCCACCACCTCGATAGGTAATGGTCAGGAACTCCGTGGCGGAGGTGCGGTCGTACATATGGGCGATCGCGGCGTCGATGAGCTGATCGGCGGCAGCTTCGCGGGAACCCGCCGCGGCGACGTCCGCCTCGCGCAACGGCAATTCCGGGGTGACGTAGAGCTTGAAGATCTCTCGAGCGCCGTCGCGATCGGGACGATCGATGCGAATCTTGACGTCCAAACGGCCG
Source organism: Kocuria atrinae (assembly GCF_039531425.1). Taxonomy (NCBI): domain Bacteria; kingdom Bacillati; phylum Actinomycetota; class Actinomycetes; order Micrococcales; family Micrococcaceae; genus Kocuria; species Kocuria atrinae. Next base: position 95,600 of record NZ_BAAAQA010000015.1, on the reverse strand, counting down.
GGGCGCAGCACGGCGGGGTCAATCATGTCCTCGCGGTTGGTCGCGCCGATCACGATCACGTTGTCGAGCTTCTCCACGCCGTCGATCTCGGTGAGCAGCTGCGGCACGATGGTGGTTTCCACGTCCGAGGACAGACCCGAGCCGCGCACACGGAACAGCGAGTCCATCTCGTCGAAGAACACGACCACGGGCACACCGCGGGCGGCTTGTTCGCGGGCGTTGGCGAAAATCGAGCGGATCTGGCGCTCGGTTTCGCCCACGTACTTGTCCAGCAGCTCGGGACCCTTGATGTTCAGGAAGTACCCCAGGGCGCGTTCCCGTCCGGCCTTGGCAGCGCTGCGTTCGGCCAGCGAGCGCGCCACGGCCTTGGCGATCAGCGTCTTGCCGTTGCCGGGAGGGCCGTACAGCAGGATGCCCTTGGGCGGGCGCAGTCCGTGTTCGCGGTACATGTCCGGGTGCACGTAGGGCAGTTCCACGGCATCGCGGATGGCTTCGATCTGGGCGCCCAGGCCGCCGATGTCCGCGTAGCTGACCTCCGGGACCTCTTCCAGGACCAGCTGTTCCACGTCCGTTCGTTCCACGTGCTCCAGGGCAAAACCGGTGCGGTGGTCCACGGTCACTGCGTCACCGGGCTTGGGGCGGTTGCGGCGCAGCGCTCCGGAGAGCAGCATGACGCGTTCCTCGTCCGAGCGCCCCACGGTTAGCACGCGGTCGTGGTCGATGATTTCCTTGACCGTGGCCACTTCGCCCACGCGGTCGTAGTCGAGGACCGCGGCCACCACGTAGTTCTCGTTGAGCAGCACCCCGATCCCCGGTTCGCACGAGCTCAACGACACGAGCGGGCTCACGGACACGCGCATCTTCCGCCCGGAGACCAGCACGTCCAGGCTGGCCACGGTAATCACCGGGCCGTCGCCGGTGGCGTTGCCCACGGGCTGGTGCCCGGGGTTGACCTGCTGCACCACACCGAAGCTCATGGGTGGCACCGCCTCCGCGGCAAGCGTTTGCTTGAGCTTGACGATCTCCTGCCGCGAGGCGTCCAGCAACCGCACAAGTTTCTGATTCTGCGAACCCACGCTGGCGAGTTGCTTGTCCAGATTGCGCTTCTGGTCGCGCAGCATGTTGATCTGACGCTGCGTGTTATCGGCGGCGCGGTTCTGCGGGGTGGCATCACTCATGGTTGGTGTCCTCCGTGCTCTGCGGCGTATTCTCCCGCCGCGAGTCGGGATCGATCTGGGCCGTGGCCTTGGCGGCCTGTTCGGCCAGGTTGGTCGCATCGCGGCCGGCGCGACGCAGCTTGCGGTCGGAGACGATTCGCTCGCCCAGGGCCACGGGCGTCCACGCTTGCAGGTCCTCTTCGGTGTAATCGCTCTTGGACGCGCGGCGCTTGGGCGCCAAACGCACCGCACCTTCGGCGAGCTTGCGTGACTGGATCAAGAATCCGGTGTGGGCCACCATGCGGTGATCGGGGCGCACGGCCAGGCCTTCCACGTGCCAGCCGCGCACCATGGTCTCGGAGGCCTCGGGCTCGGTGTAGCGCCCGTCCGCACGCATCGCCTCGGCCACCCGCGACAACTGGGTCACGGTCGCGACATAACACATGACGACGCCGCCCGGGGCCAGTACGTGGGCCACGGCATCGAGACATTCCCACGGCGCCAGCATGTCGAGCGCCACGCGGTCCACCGAACCGGCTTCTTCGACCTCCGGCAATTGCTCAGCGAGGTCTCCGAGGGTCAGCTTCCACGCGGGGTGCGGGCCGCCGAACATGGTTTCAATGTTCCCGCGGGCGATGTCCGCGAATTCCTCACGACGTTCGAAAGAGTGCACCGTGCCTTCATCGCCCACCGCGCGCAACAGAGAAATGGAGAGCGCACCGGAACCGACTCCGGCCTCGACCACCCGAGCGCCGGGGAAGATGTCAGCCATGGTCACGATCTGCCCGGCGTCCTTGGGGTAGACCACCGCGGCACCGCGAGGCATCGACAGCACGAAGTCTTTGAGCAGCGGGCGCAGGGCCTGGAACTGGATGCCGCCGGAGTTGGTCACCACAGTTCCTTCAGGAGCCCCGATCAACTCGTGGTGAGCCAGCACGCCACGGTGGGTGTGGTACTCGCCGCCCTCGGCCAGGGTAATGGTGGTGATGCGGCCGCTGTCGTCGGTGAGCTGCACTCGTTCGCCCACGCGGAAAGGGCCCCTCCGGTTGGCGGCACCGCGTACGGGCGCTGCGGTCTGGGCGGCTACTGGACTTTCGTGCGACTGCTCGGTCATGTGCTCGCTTTCACAAAGGTGTGATGTGTCGTTCATCAGGGGGTGGCGCGCGTGGCGCTCCGGTCACTATCTGTCATTGTCTCACCGTGGCGCGTGGGAGTCCTCATCGCCCCATGATGTGGCGGGCGATATCCATGTGGTGCACCACGCCCACCACCGCGCGATCCGCGTCAAGGATGAGCAGCCATGGGAATCCATTGGCTTCCAGGTGGCGCAGCAGGTCATCGCCCCGCTCCTCGGTGGGTGCGGATGCTTCTGCGGGAGCCCATTCCATGACGTTACCCACGGGTGTACTTCCGCGCAGCTCGGCCGGCACGGTCAAGGCTCTCTGGGGGCTGAGCACTCCGAGGTACCCCGAGGCGGCATTGCGCGCCACGACGTCCGGAGTCCACCCGCTGTAGCCCTGACTCGTGGCAGCCAGAACGGAGGCGTCCACCAGTGAGAGCGGCGTGTCAGGAGAGAACTCGAGGGCGGGGCGGGCAATTGAGCCTGCGCGTAAGGGGTGGACCCGTCCCAACACCTTGGCCTGTTTGAGGGCCTGGGTCGCGCCCATGAAAATGAAGGCCGCAATCATGAGCATGATGAGCAGGGTGATCGGCGAGCGCCACAGTCCCTGCCAGAGGATCCACACCACGATCAGGATGGCCAGGCCTCGACCGCACCACGCCGCCACGGTGGTGCCCTTGCTCTCCGAACCCGTCAGCCGCCACACGAGTGCCTCGACCACGCGGCCACCATCGAGGGGCAGACCGGGCAGTAGATTGAACAGGCCCAGAATCCAGTTGGCGAACACCAGCAGCTGCAATAAAGCCCACCCGGGTCCAGCGTTCTGTGCGGGTGCCAGGAGCATGAAGGCAGTACCGATCCCGGCCAGAATGATGTTCGCGATCGGGCCCACCAGGGAGACCAACGCGGTGGAACCCGGCGACGCACGCACCGCCCCGAAGGTGGTGTGGCCACCCATGATCGTGAGCACAATGCGCCCCACCGGCCAGCCAGCGGCCCGGCCCACGAGGGCATGTGCAATCTCGTGGACGAGAACGCTGAACGCCAATCCCACGGCAAATCCGAAGGCGATGATCAGATTCAGCCACCCCAGCCCGGGATACAGCCGCCACAGAATGGGACCGTAAAGAATGACGGTCAGGACGGCGATCACGAACCAGGAACGGTCCAGGTGGATATCCACGCCGCCGATACGCCCCAGGCGGAGCCCTCGCGGGGCCGCCGAACCGCCGCTCATGCGAACGCCCGCTCGGTAGGGCGGGCGTGGTCTCCGGGACGTTCAACAGGCATGAGCCCATGTTAAACGTGTGCCCGGGGAAGCTCCTGGATCACCACTCGTGGTACTGCATCCCCGCTGGCCGTACAGTGGAACGGTGAGTACGTTTGACGAGAAGAATTCGCAACCGCAGGTCGGCCCCTTCGGGGTGGTTCGCGACGGCGACGACACCGAGAAGGTCACCGTGATGATCGCGGCCTTCGAGGGCTGGAACGATGCCGGTGACGCAGCCACCGACGCCCTCAAGCTCATGAGTGAGCATTACGGCGCGCGCGAGGTCTTCGAGGTCTCCCCCGATGATTTCTACGACTACCAGTACTCTCGGCCCGTGGTCCGCCGGGGCCTGAGCGGTGAGCCCAAACTTCAGTGGCCCACTACCAAGCTCTCCAAGGCCTCGGTCCCCGGAACGAACTTGGAACTGGTACTGCTCCACGGCTGGGAGCCCTCCTACAAGTGGCGCACGTTCACCGCGGAGCTGCTCGAACAGGCCACCACCCTGGACGTGGATTTCGTGGTCATGATCGGTGCCCTGCTGGCCGATGTCCCCCACACACGACCTATTCCGGTCACTCTGACCTCGGACACCGAGGAACTGCGCGACGAGCTCAATATCGAGGCGCCCCAGTACGAGGGCCCCACCGGAATTGTGGGTGTCCTGTCGCATATGGCCGCGCTCGCGGGATTCCCGACCATCAGCATGTGGGCGGCCGTCCCGCACTACGTGGCCCAATCGCCGTCCCCCAAAGCCGAACTCGCGCTGCTGCGCCAGCTGGAGGAACTCCTGCGCATCTCGCTACCCGTGGAACCGATCGTCGAGGATTCCGAGGCGTGGGAACGCGGCGTCAACGAGCTGTCCGAGGAAGATCCCGAGGTCGCCGCTTACGTCCGCCAGCTGGAGGAAGCCAAAGACACCGTGGACCTCCCCGAGGCCACCGGTGACGCCATTGCCCGCGAGTTCGAACGCTACCTGCGGCGCCGCGACGACCGCGGCTGACCAACCTCATGTGCCGACCGGGTGAGAATCCGGTCGGAGCACAGCAGCGGCGGTTCCCTTCGGAGGGAACCGCCGCTGCTGTTATGTCCTGCGGGTGCGCCTACCGGCTAGAGCACCACGCCCAGGCGGGATTCGATGAGATCCACGGCCAGCTGACGGTCCTCGGCTGAGGCGGCCGAGCCGCGGGCAGCGGCACCGCCCTTATTGCGGGCCGCCCACGCATCGACCGCAACCAGTGCGGCCGGGGCGTTGAGGTCCTCGGCCAGTGCGGCCCGTACCGCCTTGAGCAGATCGTCTGCGCCGGCGGTCTCCGGCTTGGCTGCGGCCTCGCGCCACGAAGCCAATCGGCGCTTGGAGTCCGAGAGCAACTCGTCGGTCCAGAACCAATCGGTGCGGTAGTGATTGGCCAGGATTGCCAACCGGATCGCGGCGGGGTCTTCGCCCTGTTCGCGCAGCTTGGAGACCAACACGAGATTGCCCTTGGACTTGGACATCTTCTCGCCCTCGAGCCCCACCATGGAGGTGTGCACGAAGTGCTCGGCCATGGGCTTACCGGACAGTGCGTAGGAGTGCCCGGCACCCATGTCGTGGTGCGGGAACGCCAGGTCCGAACCGCCGCCCTGCACCGTGAACGGGGTGGGCAGGTACTTCAGAGAAATCAGGGAACATTCGATATGCCACCCGGGGCGGCCGGCACCCAACGAGGCGCCGTCCCATTCGGGTTCACCCGGACGGTTGACCCGCCACAGCAGGGGGTCCAGGACATCGTGTTTGCCTTCGCGCTCGGGGTCTCCCCCTCGCTCGGCGAACAGCGGAAGCATTTCTTCGCGGGACAGACCGCACACGTCACCAACCACCCAGGCATCCGGGTCGGTTTCCTTGAGCTGCGCTGCGGCGTTGATGTCGAAGTACACGTCGCCATCCGGTTGTTCCACACCGTTCTCGTCCACGCCTCCGGGCACCCGGTAGGCCAGACCTCGCTCGATGAGCCGCTCCACCGCGGGCACGATCCCTTCGACCGATTCCGTGGCGCCCACGTAGTGGGCCGGGGGAACCACGTTCAACGCGCTCATGTCCGTGCGGAACAACTCGGTCTGCTCCTCGGCCAGATCCCGCCAGTCGATCCCCGTGGCCTCGGCACGTTCCAGCAGGGGGTCGTCCACGTCAGTGACGTTCTGCACGTACGTCACGTGTTGAGCGGCGTCGTTCCAGGCACGATGCAGGAGATCGAAGGCCACGTAAGTGGCGGCGTGACCCATATGGGTCGCGTCGTAGGGGGTGATGCCGCAGACGTACAGACTCGCCTCGGGACCCGAGGGCAGCTGCACCATGCGCTGCTGCCGCGAGTCATAGACCGAGGGGGTGGGGGCTGTTCCGGGCAATTCAGGAACGGGACGGGCAGACCAGGACTTCATACTCACCTTTTGTTCACGGACATCGGTCACTCATGACTTCAACGGGTGCCCCCGGCACCCTATTCCCCCGGTTGTGCGGGATCGCTGATCAAGCGTTGATCACACCGGTTCCCAGGAGGACGAAAATACCTGCGCCCAGCAGAATCCGGTACCAGACGAACAGGTTGTAGCTGCGCTCGGAGATGTAGCGCATGAACCAGCCAATGATCACGTACGCAATGACGAAAGCAATACCCGTGGCCACCAGGGTCTGGCCCATGGTATAGATACCTTCCGGCTCCTGACCCGTCATGGCCTTGTAGAGCTTGTACAGCCCGGAAGCGAAGACCGCGGGAATGGCCAGCAGGAACGCGTAACGAGCGGCGGCCGCGCGAGTATAACCCATGAGAAGACCAGCGGTGATGGTGCCACCGGAGCGGGAGACACCCGGAATCAGAGCAAGAGCCTGCGCCAGGCCGTAACCAATGGCGTGCTTGATCGTCAGGTCTTGCAGCACCCGTTCCTGTTTACCCACGTGGTCCGCGATGGCCAGGAACAAACCGAAGATCACGAGCATGGACGCGGTGATCCACAACGAACGGAACTGGCTGTCGATGTAGTCCTCGAGCAGAAGACCCAGGATCGCAATCGGAACCGAGCCCAGGATGATGAACCAGCCCATGCGGGCATCGGGGTCTTTGCGTGAGACCTTTCCGACCAGCGACAACGACCAGTGCTTGATGATCCGCACGATGTCTCGCCAGAAGAAGATCACCACAGCGGTTTCCGTGCCCAACTGGGTGATCGCGGTGAAGGCAGCCCCCGGATCTGCACTGTTGGGCAGGAACTCACCCACAATGCGCAGATGCGCCGACGAGGATACGGGCAAGAATTCAGTCAGGCCCTGGACAATTCCCAGAATGATTGCTTCGATCCAGTTCACGCGACAACTGTACGGCACCCGGAGCTGAAAAATGGGTGAATAAAGGGCCCACGTGTTCTATAACACGTGAGCCCTCTTCCGCCCACAGACCGGGGCGCGACCGCCGGTTATGCCCTAGCGGCGGGAAGAATTCGATGAATCGTTGTCGTCATCATCGTCGTAGTCGTCCTCGTCCACGAGATCTTCGTCCATCATCTCGTTGTCCTCGAGCAGATCTTCGTCGTAATCGTCGTCATCATCATCGTCGTTGTCATCGTCCGAGTCATCCTCGTCCTCCGCGAACACGGTGAGGGGGGTGACTTCGTCATAGGCATCGTAAAGAGCCTCTTCGTAGGCGTCGAAGGCATCGGCAATCGACAGGTACGCCCCGTCCACAGCGGGGTCGTTGTCCGAACGTCGATTTGCGGCGGCGGCCAAGTGTTCTTCGAACGCGTTGACCAGTGTTTGCAGGGCGGCGCGAGGATCATTGCTCATGGGGTAGACGTTAGTCGTTATCGAGGCAGAATGGGAGCAATGAAAGAACAACGTCTGTCCGAGATCTCGTCCGCGCGCCAACTCCCCGTGGCCAGCAGGGACGACAGGTACGAATACCTCACGCTGACTGTGGCCCCCCGCGAACACATCGCCGATGCGCGGGCCAGGGTTCGCGAGCACGCGGAATACGGCAAATGGGAACTCATGCGTTCTGCGGTTCTGTACGGCGGTGCCCGCCGCTACGTCATGCGGCGGCGCATCATTCGCGTCTCACGCACGTTCTGAGTCGAGCCGCCCCGTCGACGACGCCGCTCGAGCCAGTCCTCGTGCCGCTTCCCCTTGCTCGCTCAGTCGGTCGGGATCGGGCCGAGCAATGATTTGGCGGTGGCTGCGTGCACGGACTCGTTGTCCGAGGGGTGGTACATCCCGGCCAGCACATCACGGTAGAGCCGTTCCAGCTCGCTGCCACGGCGGAACTGCGAGCCCCCCGTCGAGCGCAACGCAAGATCCACGACCTGCCGCGCGGTTTCGGTGGCACGGTGTTTGAGGCCGGAGAACAGGATGAACCAGCGGGCCCCGTGCTGCACTTCGTGATCGGTACCCACCGAGTTCACATCAGAACCAAGTTGGCGCAGCTGCAATTCCACACCGTCACGCAGGATCCCGGCCTCCGCAATGTGCCAGCGAATGTCCGGGTCGGTCGCGTAGCTGGCCCCGCGGGCGTGCGACATGCGCTTGTTCACGATGTCCGCGGCCACCTCGATGGCCCGATCCGCGATTCCCGTGTACACGGAGGCCAGCAGCAGTTCGAAGCAGCCGAAGATGCCCCAGACGACCGGATCGGGCGAGGGGCCCACGGGAATTTCGGTGAGCACACGCTCGGGCGCCAGGACGGCGCCGTCGAGCACTGTGGTGCACGACTGCGAGGCACGCATACCCAGTGCGTCCCAATCCTGCTTGATCTCGATGCCCTCGGCCCCGCGCTCGAGGATGCCGAAAACGAGCGCGTCCGGGGCGTCGTCGTCGCGGTCCGTTCGGCGGGCGTGGACGAGCAACCGGGTCCACGCGGGTGAGAGCGACGTGAAGATCTTGGTGCCCCGCAGGCTCAGGCCGCCGTCCACCGGCTCCGCGGTGGTGGTTGCATCGAAAAGGACGGAGTCATTACCCGCCTCCGAAATCCCGAACGCGAAGACCTCACCGGCCACGACCTGATCGAAGATCTCGCGAGCGCGGTCATCCCCGCGCTGCCATAGCGTGCGGGCGATCCCCACGATCACATGGTGCATATTGATGCCCAGAGCGGTCGACGGCGCCGCGGCGGCCAAGCGGCGCTGGGCCTGAGCGGCGTCGGCGAGCGTGAAACCCAGGCCGCCGAACTCCTTGGGCACCAGCAGCCGCAGGTAACCGGCCGAGCGAAGATCTTCGAGATCCTCGGTGAAGAATTCATTGCGCTCGTCGTAGCCGGCCGCGCGGTGGCGGAAGGTGACGAGCATGCTGTCGGGAAGCACGTCCTGGATCGTGGTCACGTGGTCTCCTTGTGTTCGAAAGATTGAGTCGTGATTGTCGTGGTCAGCGCAGCGGATCGGCGGCGTCGAAACTGCGCGCAATGCGATGGGTTGCGAAAAATGCCTCGTAGGTTCTGTTGCCGTACACGCCGATGCGCGAGAACGAGGCCGGTACGGACGGGTTCCGATACCAGCCGTCCGTGACGTTGGGTCGCATGACGTCCAGGGTGGGTTGGTTCTCCCCGTTGATCTGCACCTGTTGCCACGGCCCGTCGGTGTTAACCCACATCTCGACCCAACCGCCGTTACTCGCGTACGCGTACTTATAGGCCTGGATCACTCCCACCCAACGACCGGTGGGTACTCGCACGTCGTTTCCGAGCAGTTGCGGATCATCACCCATGCGGAACATCAGACCGCCCTCCGGATGTTGCACCAGCATCAGACCGAGCAGGGACGGGCCGTTGGACGGTGGACCGTATCCGCCGGTGTACAGCGTGATCCAGGTGTCCCGGTCGAATTCGCCGTCCAGTACGTAGAAGGAGAAACCGTTGAAATACACATCGTTGTCGTTGCCGTGCGCGGCCGCCTTGATGATCGGCTCGGTTTCCACCATGGAGCGCGGAAACTCGTTGCCCAGCGTCAGTCCCGGCCGGGAAGTGAAACGGGCGACCTGACGTCCCCCACCCACCGGATCCGGCACCAGGTGGTAGCCCAGTCCTTGACGGTTGTCATCCGGGATCAGCTTTGCGTAACCGCTCAGGCCCTGCTCGTTGATGTTGGCATCAAAGATCCGGTCCGCGGCAAGTTCCTCCTCGGTCGGTTCGTCATCAAGCCAGCCGGGGATCTGGGTGGCCACCCCCACGGCCGTGGCGGCCACCACCAATCCAGCCGCGGTGACGATCACCCGACGACGTGTCAGGCCACCACCCTGGTTCGCTCCCGCTTCAGGGTCGGTGCTTCCGGGACTCTCCCCCACGTGGCGCTCCTAGTAGTTGGTGAGCAAACGGTGCAGGACCCGCGAACCGAACTCCAAGGACGCGACCGGTACCCGCTCGTCCACGCCGTGAAACATCCCCGTGAAGTCCAATTCGTCCGGCAGCTGCAGCGGCACAAAGCCGTAACCGGTGATCCCGAGCTGCGACAGGGACTTGTTGTCCGTGCCACCGCCAAGCATGTACGGCAGCACAACCGCATCCGGATCCTCGGCCTTGAGCGAGTCCACCATGGCGTCGACCACGTTGCCCGAGAACGGGACTTCCAGGCCGATGTCCTCGAACTCGGTTTCGAAGGTGACACCTTCACCGGCCAGTTCCTTCAACTTCTCCATGACGATGTCTCGCTGTTCAGGTAAGTAGCGCACGTCAATGGTGCCCTGCGCAGAGCCGGGGATCACGTTGGTCTTGTAACCGCCCTCGAGCATCGTGGGATTGGAGGTGGTCTGCAGAGTGGAACCCACGAAGCGCGCCACATGACCGAGCTCGTCGAGAAGCCGCTTGGGGTTTTCCGGATCGAATTCCACCCCGGTCAGTTCCGTGACCTCGTCCAGGAAGGCGCGCGTTGTCTTGGTCAGCTCGATCGGCCATGTGTACTCACCGATGTTTGCCATGGCACGGGACAACCGAGTCACCGCGTTGTTCTCGTGCAGCCCGGAACCGTGGCCGGCCTCGCCCTTGGCGATGAGGTTGAGCCACATCAGGCCCTTTTCCGCGGTTTGCAGCAGATAGGCGCGCTGACCCCCGATGTTGGCCGAGTAGCCCCCCACTTCGCTGAGCGCATCGGTCACGCCGTCAAAAAGTTCCGGGTGATTCTGCGTGATCCATTTGGAGCCGTAGCTCATGCCGGCTTCCTCGTCCGCGAAGAACCCGAACACGATGTCTCGCTTGGGTCGTTCCCCGGTGCGGGCCATGTGTCGCATGACGGAGAGCATCATGGCGTCCATGTCCTTCATGTCCACGGCACCGCGGCCCCAGATCATGCCGTCCTTGACTTCGCCCGCGAACGGATCCACGGACCATTCATCGGCCAGCGCCGGGACCACGTCCAGGTGACCGTGGACCAGAAGCGCATCGGCGGAGGGGTCTGTGCCCTCGATCCGTGTGAACACGTTGGCTCGCCCTGGCGCGGATTCGAAGTACTGCGGTTCCAGCCCCGCCTCGGTGATGAGTTCCGCCACGTACTCGCCGGCAGCCCGCTCCCCCTTGGCGTTGCCCCGGGAGTAGTTGGTCGTGTCGAAGCGGATCAGTTTCTGGCAGATCTCGGCGGTCTCGAGTTCCGGGACCGAGTGTCCCGAGGGCGTGGCTTCCGATGCCGGCATGAGGTCTCCTTCTACTGGTGTCACGCGAGTGGATACCACCCGGTGTCGTACTTCCGCTGTCAACGGTAGTCCCCGATGCACTGCACGGTGTAGCACCGCGATGGTTTCGCGGCGTCTCTGTTCACATTGTGAACGGCGATTTGAAAAAGAGGTGACTTATTTCGTTCCGACACTACTTAGCAGTAGTATCAGCCTCGGTTGCTTTGAGATTCCCCCCAAATCCCCCAAGGTCTCACGCCTCATGAAATCCCTGCCCCCAGATTCATCCCCCAATTTTCCGCATGACGAGTTGCCCCTGGTTGATATCCGAGCCGTTGCTTTTCACCGCTGGCGCACTCTGAAATGGACCGTCTCGTACATCGATTCCTCTTTGTCGTGCCCGCGCACGGGTTATGCACGCACATTTGATGCCGCGCTCCACCTGGCCAAGACCTGGTCCTTGGCCTACTGGGCCAAGCACTAGGGGATGAGTGAACTACTCGCCGACACCCATTCGATTCCCGAAGGGGACACCCGAGTAGATAAAGATTCGTCAACAATTCACTGACCACGTGGCGAGACGGATCACGGCTTTCGTGTTCTCCGTTACTCTGGTGTGACGAATGACAGGCCGCACCGGCCCTTGACCCATACGGAGGCCAAGATGAGTGGAACCATCACCCTGATCGCCCAAACTTCGGAGACCACCAGCACTAATCCGGCGCCCAGTCGACAAGTGACCGCGGACGATATCCCGGCACTGTCGGAACTGTTCTTCCAGGCCTACGACGCATCCTCAGCCGCGACGTCCAAGGAAGATGCCCAGCAGATCATCCAGGGCGTTTTCGACGGCGAGTTCGGGCCGCTCTTGCCGGAGGCCTCCCCCGTGATCGAGGACGAGGACGGCCACGTGGTTGCTGCTGCCATCGTGCTGGAGCAACGCAAGGGTGACGACCTGCCCAAGGCACCGTACCTGTTCGAGTTGTTCACGGCGTCGTCGCACCGCCGCCGCGGGCTGGCGGAGCAACTGGTCCGTGAGGCCATGACCAAGCTGTACAACCAGGGCTACGAAGAAGTCAGCCTGCGCATCGCAGAAGACAACTCCGCAGCCCTGGCCCTCTACCTGACGCTCGACTTCAACCGTTGGGTTCCGTACAACGACGATGTCTGAGCCAGTGAGCTAGAGCTCCAGTTCACGCTGCGCGGGCGGGACCTCTCGCGCATCCGTGTAGCTGGCCCAACGAACGGTGACCTCGAGAAGACGCATGTTCTCGGGGTCACTGGTCTCTGCCGAGCCCGGGTGCTGAGCGGAAAGAACTTCAGCCGCAGCGGCCACCTGAGTCTCGTCCAGAACGGTCGCCTCGCCTTCGAGCTGAACCTCCTCGGCACCGTCGGTGACTACCACCAGGGATACCCGAGGGTCCGAGGTAATGTTCGTGAATTTACGGGACAGCGCATTCGTTCCGAAGATGATGCGGCCGGCGTCGCTGGCGGCCACGTGAACGTATGCGGATTCGGGGTAACCGGTTCCGCTGTTGCTCGCGATCACACCGGCCCCCGCGCGGCGCACGAAATCGACCAACCAACGGCTGTCTTCCGAGATGTTCTTGCCCAGTTCCACCATGACGTCTCCTACCGGATTGTGCCTGTACCTGACAAGGTCCACTGTAGGCATCGACCGCCTCGGTTACGGGTGTGGCGCTCCAGCGGGGGTCTTTAGAGCAGAGTGTTAAGCGGCTCCACCAGATGGGGGCCCTGTACGGCCACGGAACCTACGTCCTTGGTGACCGGGTGCATCCGCCATTGGGCGGCCACGTCGTACGCCTCGGAGATCGCCCGGGCCACCACGTCTCGGGTGCGGTCCTTGTCCGGCGAAATCCACTCCTGTACGAGATCTGAGCTCATGCCCATGGGCAGCCGATTATGGAGGTTACCCAGGGCGGCCAGGTGCTCGTTCTCGGAGTCCGGGTCCGGGGCTTCGCACGTCAGGATCGAACACGACAACAACCACTGGCTCTCACCCTCTTTGCCGGAGCGGGTTTGCCCCTCACGGGTGCCCTCCAGCTGAGTCTCCGGGACCTTCCACCACTCGTAGATACCGGCGAACCAGATCATCTGATCTTCCGGCGGGTGCACGAAGTACGGCTGCTTTTTCCCCTTGCCTTTGCTGCCATCGGTCGGGGCCAGCCATTCGTAGTAACCGTCCGCGGGAATTGCGCAGCGCCGGGACTTGATGGCGGATCGGAACGATGGCTTCTCCAACACAGTTTCCGACCGAGCGTTGAACATCTTGGACCCCATGGCAATGTCTTTCGACCACGACGGGACCAAACCCCAGCGTGCCGCGTGGAGTTCACGGTGCAGGGTGCCCTGGTCATCCAGTCGTTCCAGCAGAATGGGCACGGTCTGGGTGGGCGCGGTGTTCCAATTGGCACGCACGTGGTCCCCGGTGAGGGTCTCGTCCACCTCGGCGTCGAATTCCAGGGCGAGCTGGCCCGGGGTCCTGGCAATGACGTAACGGCCGCACATGGGGTGCCCCTAACTGTTCTGAATGGCTCCGTAGCCCATGTACCGGGAGTACATGGTGTAGACCTGCAACAACGCGTCTTCGACCTGCGAAACTGTGGTTCCGGGGCGGACATCATCCACGGCGCCGGCGGTTCCCGGATCCCATTCCACGCCCAACGCCGAGTAGACGTCGGTGAGGACCGAACGAATCGGGTCGGAATGTTCCACCACGATCACGCTGGAGAAATACCAGGCGCCGGCCACGACCCGTTGGGCGGTGCCCGCGAGTTTCACCGGCCGGTCCGGGTCCTGGGCGGTGCGCGGCGCGTGCACGCTATACTCCCCCGCGCAGTATTCGCCGGGGATCTCGCCCACGTCGGCGGGAATGTCCAGGTGTTCGAGGGCGGCCACGATCATGTCACCGAACAACCGGTAACGGTCCTGGATTCCGGTCTTGGGGTCCGGATCCGATTCGACGTGGTCCACGATCAGGCACCCGCCGTGATAGGCGGCCGCGCGCCCACCGACCCGGCGCACCAAGGGTGCGAACCCGGCGTCGAGCGCGGACTGCCGTGCGCGGCCGAAGCCCGGGTTGAGTTCGTCGCGGCGACCGAAGGCGACCGTGGGGCGGGGCTGGTAGATCCGCAGGATGGGCCCGGTGTTCGACGACCGAGCGGCGTCGAGAATCGACAGGGAACGGCGGTAGTCCTGCTCGGCACCTAGGGACTCGCGCTGGCGTATAAGTTTCATGCTGCGCCCCACTGTAGTTGCTCGGCCGGGCGCGCACGGTCGACGACGCCGCTGCGTCGCCCTACGCGGCTAAAGCCGCCGTGGATCCGCTGCGCCACCGCGGCGCGAGCCGGTGTTCGTTGGCCCCGATGCCACGGCGAATCGCTCGGACGGTAATATCCGGTTCCAACGGACCGTACGCCTGCGCGGCGGCCGTGGCGGCTGCGAGCAACGCGTAATCGTCCAGGAGTTCGCGCGAGTCCTTCAGGGACAGGATCTTCTCGCGGGGGTCGGCGGTCTGTCTCACGGGCACGAACCGGTGGACGCGATACTGCTCCCGCGCCAGCCGCTTCTTCGCCTTTCGAGACAGGAGGGAGGTGTCGGGGTGGGTCAGGTACCACGCTTGTGCTCCGCGCAGCACACGGGTCAACAGTGATACGTGAAACTCTGCCACGGTGCCACCACCGCGCATGACGGAACCAAGTGCGGACAGTTCATGGGACGTGAGGGCGGACGGGGTCCGCGGGGAAGTGAACGTCAACATGTCATCCTCTCGACGATCAATGGATCGAGGCTCGCGGTGTGCGTGCCGGTGTGTATCGATCATGCACCGCGATCACTGATAGCGGGTTGAGAGGAGCTGGTCATTATGAGAGGAGCTGGTCATTAACTGACAAACCCCGCACCCCGACCTGGGAGCCCAGGTGGGCGCGGGGTTCGATCGCGGCCGTGGACTTAGAAGTCCCAGTCCTAGTCAGGTTCCCCGGAATCTTGCGGCTTTTCGGTGGCTAGGTCGGACTCGTGCCCTCTACGTGCCACTCCCCCGCGTCGAACGCAGTCGGGCGGCAGCAGCGAAGCCGCACGCTTCGGAATTCATACGGAACCGATGACACCAGCTTATGAGGCAAGCCGTCATATTGGAAGCAATTGAATCTACGACCACTTGACGGGTTTGGGAATTTTCCGATCCCCGCCGATTGTCTCAAGAACACGCGGATTCTCATGTGTTTACAGGGATCTAAGTAGCTCGCATGATCTCAGAGTAACCGGTTAGTGGCGGGTCTTGGCGGGTGATTTAGGTGGGTTTCTGATGAAACGAGCGTAAGACTCTAACCCAGAAACAACAGACGGGCCCCGTCCGAAGTGACGCGACGGCGCCAATACGTTTGAAATCCGCGCGACTCTACGGTTTTCAGGGCAACTAAATGGCGGATAACAATTGGCGTCTGGGTCTCGCAGGCCTTCGAGTTGGCCATGTTTAGGGAGTCGCTCCGAGATTCGAAGCGCGGCAAACTGGCTCTTCACAATCGAGGGTGTAGTTGCGGTCTGAAGCCGCCGGCCTCGAGCAGGCTGCGGGCGATGTAGTTGGTGAGGTTGCGGAAGCCGAGAGCGGATCCGCGGAGGTGTTCCAGGCGGCCGTTGATGGCCTCGGTGGGGCCGTTGCTGGTGCCGGGTCGGTCGAAGTAGGCGAGCACGTCGGCAGATCGTTTGGCCAGGGTTCGACCCAGCGTGGTGATCTCGGTTAGGGCCTTCGGCACGCCGGTACTGATCGAGGCGATCACCGCGCTCATCAGATCGTGGCCTTGGGTGCGGTCGGGATGCCGGTACGCGGCGATCATCCGCTGGTAGATGCCCCAGGTGCACTCGACTTGCACGTGCTCATCGACAGCGAACAGTGCGGTGAGGCGTTCGTGCTGTCGGTCGGTGAGCAGGTCCGCGCCGGTGTGCAGGGTTCGCCGGGCCCGGTACAGCGGATCCGTGGTGCGGCCGCGGTGGCCGTGCAGGTCCTGCTGGACCCGGCGCCGACACTTGTCCAGCGCGTCACCGGCCAACCGGACGACGTGGAACGGGTCCATCACTGTGGTCGCTTCCGGGATCTCTTCGGTAGCAGCGGTTTTGAATCCGGTGAAGCCATCCATCGCGACGACGTCGACCGCAGTGCGCCACGCTGGTTCACGGTCGGCGAGCCAGGCCTTGAAGACCTGCTTGGACCGTCCGGGAACCATGTCCAACAGACGTGCTGGACCGGTGCCGTCCCGGATCGGGGTCAGGTCGATGATGACCGTCACGTATTTGTCGCCGCGGCGGGTGTGCCGCCACACGTGCTCATCCACACCGATCGCGGTGACACCCTCGAACCGGCCCGGGTTGTTGATCAACACCCGATGCCCCTCGGCGAGCACGGCGTCGTTTGCGGTGTTCCACGCGACGCCGAGCCCTTCAGCGACTCGGGCGATCGTGAGGTGCTGACACACGATCGCGGTCAGCGCCCACGCCATCGCACGCCGCGACACCCTGGCCCGCGGCTCGGCCGCGCGACTGGTATCTTGACGCCACACATGTCCGCAGTTGGTACACCGGTACCGCCGCACCGTGACGCGCAGCGTCGTTGGTCGCCAGCCCAACGGTTCATGCGACAACCGGCGAACCACGCTGCCCCGCGGGATTCCTTGGCAGCCACACCGGTGGCACCACCGGTCATCGTCAACGACCCTGCACGCCAGCACGGCCCGGTCGGGTTCGAGACGTTGCCCAACGGTGATGAGGCCAAGTTCGTCGAGACCGCAGAACGAGGTCAGGTCAGGACAGCTGAAGCCGTCCTCGGCAGTAGCGTTGGGCACGTCGAGGTCTTCCAGATGAGGCGTGTAGGAACCTTCATCCTCGGAAGACCTCGACCCCTACCCGGTGAGCGACGCGCTGACAGATCTACACCCTCGATTGTGAAGAGCCGGCAAACTGCGCGCCGTAGCTGTTCATACGAAACCCGAAAGCATGGCGTGAGGTCTACAGCGCGCTCACCCCCAGCGCTTATCACATCAATGAGACTCTTCAGGCCCAACCTCTAGCCTGGGTTGATTGATCGGGTAACCGCGACAGTCCCCAGCAATGGGGACCGGCAGCCCGTTAGCACTACACTCAATGATGGCGTGCACGCGCATCTCGCTCAAAACAAAGAGGTACGCCGCGATTCCTATCAGCTCATAGCACTCAAGCTGCCCATCATGACACCAGGGACTTCCTTGAAGCTCCCTCATAGTACAGGGCTTTCACCTTCCTTTAGGCCCCAGGAAGCCTCTATTGGTCGCTGACGGTCCAAGAGAAGGCCCCGCCTTGAAAAGTATGAAATCACGCGGATGTAGCCGCACAGGCGGGCTACCATGATCAGGGTGGGCGGTAGCAAACGTAAGCCAGCCACGCAGGAGCCACCGCTTCGTGTGGTCGCAGCAATCTTGCTCGACCGCGAAGAGGTCCTCGCTTGCCGGCGCAAACCTGATACAAAAAGCTGGGCAGGCTCTGGGAGTTCCCCAGCGGGAAGATCGAGCCGGGTGAGACGCCCCGATCTGCACTCGTCCGAGAGATGCGCGAAGAGCTCAACGTGTCAGTTATTGTCGACGGCGAGCTGGCGACGAATACAACGACGGCCGCGAGCAGATCAATCGAACTCGTTTGTCTGCGTGCACATCTCGAAGATGCCCGCCCAGTCCGCAGCACCGATCATGACCGACTTCTATGGCTACCCGTCGCGGACCTCAACCATCTCAAATGGGCCGCACCTGATCAACCGGCCGTACGAAGTCTGGTTGCGGCACATGAAACTCTGCTCATAGGTGACAATCCGATGACAGAATCGCAACATTTTCTCAAAGGGAAATCCAAGCGACTCGCAACCGACACCGGGTCATGGGCAACCTCTCCCGGCGTGCGGCGTTCAATGCTCGGCAATAAGGCTCGAGACACGCGGCCCGAGCTGGCAGTCCGTAAGCTCGTTCATGGCATGGGACTGCGTTACCGGGTCGACTACCGGCCCACTCTTCAACTGCGGGTTCGAGGGGATCTGGTGTTTCCACGCCGCCGTGTCATCGTGTTCATCGATGGCTGTTACTGGCACGGCTGTTCTCTGCACTACACATTGCCCAAGTCGAACACGGAGTATTGGTCGTCAAAGGTCGTTGCGAATCGTGAGCGGGATGCTCGGACGACGGAAGCGCTCACAGAGCTCGGCTGGACAGTGTTGCGATTCTGGACGCATCAGGACCCTGTCCAGATCGCTGAAGAGATTAGGGAATCTGTCGTACCCGGTCTTCCACCGTCGGAGCGATCATAGAGACGACGAGTTCGTCGAATCCCATAAGTCGGCGATGTGTTCGCGCGTAAGCGACGTCGAGTCGGTGGTCCGGGTGCACCGTCAGTGAGCCCAGCTGGTTCCCCTGGCGATCGAGGACTCTCCAGTCGTCTGCGAAGCAGATAGCACCGTGGTCGAGCATCACGTGGTGGTTGGGGCAGAGCGATAGCACATTGGCATCGATGTCAGGTCCGTCGGCGCCGCCGCCGAGCGGCACGAGGTGGGCACCTTCGCTATACGGCCCGGCAAGGGTTTCGATTCGGATGTCGCAGACCTGGCAACGGTAGTCGTAGAGCTCCTTGACTCGCGTGGGGACTCCGGCGTCTCGCACGATTCGATAGTGGGTAGTGAGGACTCGGTTCGCTTCCGCATGCTTGATGTCGCCGCTGTCAGACTCTCCGGCTGATTGCAGAGATCTCAGGCGGTACTGACAGATCTGGAACCCGCTCGCCCCGAGCCGCAGAAAGGAGTCTTCGATCACATACTGACCGGAGTATTCGAACTCACCTGCCATGGCTCGGATCAGCCTTATGGGCTGGGCGGTCTGGGCGTTCACAGCGAGGGAGCGGTTGAGACCGCGGAATTCTTGATCGGCTATTAAGCGCCCGCTGCCGTCGCGTTTGCCGATCCCCGTGTAGTAGACGAGCTGGCCGAGATCGATATCGTCTTCATATCCTCCGGACAGGACGACGCTCTCGGCGCCTCTCTTCTTGTCGGGTCCGCCGCAGATGCTGCGACGTATGTCGCGGTGGATCTTCGCGTCGTAGAGCGATTTGCGGTTTTGGAAGCGCGCTCCGATAGGTACCCCGTGGACGGCTCCGTAGGTCACGAGAGTTCCTTTCGCAGGTACCCGTTGCTTCCGAAGAGCGTCTTGCGGTCCAGGAACTTGTTGTAGTGCGAGCACGATGGTTCGCCGACGTGCAGACAAGCCAGGCAGGCACCGGTCGAGCGATCGCATCCCGGGTCGAGGGGACACCGGGTCTCCGCGTCGACCTGCAGGTCAAGGAGACGATCTAGGTCTGTTTCAAACACGGACTGGAGCCCACCGAGAACGAACTGTCCACGTGGTGTGGCGTAAATGAAGACGCCTAGATGATGGGGTACTAGGTACTCGGCGAGAGACTCGCGGTCGACACCAGCAAGTACGGCCAGCTGGCGGATAAACCGGTGTGCATACGTGTGCAGTAGCGAGAGAACCGCGCTCCCAGCGGTCGGGACGGCGACATCATCACCGCGGCCCGGGAACTCGGCGGCGTTGATGATCGCGATCCTCGCCTTGGTGGGATCCGTCGGCGCCTCCTTTAGGAGCCCGCGCCGGTGCAGCCATGCAGCGACTCGCAACGGATCCAGTCGCAGATACAACGCCTCGGTCTCGTTCGTGTCGGCGTAGACCCGAATAGACTGCTGGCGTCCTTGATATGCAACCAGCCGACTCTCACCCACGGGCTTTCCTCCGCGGGTATATCCGAAGACGCCACGCAGGATCGGGAACCGATCCACGTGGTCGACGTCGATGAGGCCGGCACGAAGGACTGCCGGAACGTACTTGTCTTCGTAGATCGCTCGAAGGTTGGCGCCAACGGGATCGCCGGGGAGCTGGCTCGCGGTGCGTCGCCCTTCATATGTGGCCAGGGCAACCTCAAGCGCCGTGGCTTCAGCTTCTTCTCGGCGAAGGGGCGAGATGTCGAGGACATCGACAGGTTTGTCGAGGTGGCCAGCGCCGGCGTCGATCGCGGACTGCACGGCGGCTTCTGCCGCCGCGAGTGGAAGACCTTGCTGCACGAAGCTGTCGATCATCGACTGTCTTGTGGGTGCCAGCTTCTCAGGACGGCCGGTTTGCATTTCACTCAGCACCCACCGCAGGCTTTTCTCCCGTCCCCCGTCGGCGAGGAGTGCTTGCAGGTGTTCGGGGCGTGCAGGGTTGACCATCGTGAAGGTGTGCGGTGTGTAGACCGACGCTGCGCGGTGGACGTTGAAGGTGAGCCCCGGCTGTTTACATCCGGGGCAGGGCCGTCCGGCTCCGAGTCCTCGTTGGAGGGCGCGGTGGCATATGGGGCATGCGAACTCCAGATCTCGCACGCTGCTGCTGCTGGAGTGCTTTACAAAGACCTGACTGTGTTCGGGACACTTCGGGATGAAGGGCTCGCCCAGATAGCCGCATTCGTGGAATCCCACGAAATGCAGTTGCACCCAGGTCTTGTTGCCGCATACACATCGACCCTTGAAATTCGTCACCCGCCGGCAGCTCTGGCAGCGCCAGACGTTTGGCCATGCGTCGACTTTGACGCCCTGTTCGGGGTTCACGCCGACGACCTCGACGGTCTTTCCTTGGTGGAGTTGGTTGGCGAGCCCGTTGTCGTTTCCGTGGGAACGCCAGGGGTCGATCGCCGACAGGAGGCGCTGTCTGACTCCGTCAGTGTCGACTCGGAGGGTGAGGGGGTTCAGCCATGACTGCACTTTCCAGATCCGGCTCTTGATGTCGGTGGTCTGCGCGGGCAGGTGGGAGAAAAGGACTTGGCTGGGACTGCGAGTTTCTCTCATGGTCATTCTTCTCCGGTGATCGGGACGCCCTCTTCGACGTCTCGTAGGGATCTCATGGGCTGTCCGCTGGGCGAGAGGTCGCTTGGCCACTTTGCTTGTGTGGCGGGGTCGGTGAGGTTGTCGAAGTAGCTGATGGCCCACTCGTTGATGTCTCTTCGCAGCAGTTCGTCGAGTGGACCGTCCAAACCCAGCGCGTCGGTCAGCGCGTCAGTCTCTGTCTTCGCTGTGACACCGGCGTCACGGTAGTGGTTCCGGAGTTTGGTGATGGTGGTCAAGGCGGTTCCTGCGGTGTATTCGTGGACCGCGAGGCGACGGGCTTCTTCGGCTCCGATGGCAGTGAGTGCGAGCACGCGACGGCTTGCGCGGGTGATAGGGATGGGCTCGACGAATCTGTCTCCTTGCGTGATGAACTTGTCGAACTGGGCATAGGTCGCGACTTCGCGCTCTCGTGTGATGCGGTGGAGTACGTAGACGATGCCTGGCCATCGCCGTCCTACGCGTGCCGAGGTTTGAATGAATTCCGCGGTGGTTAGCGGGAGCCCTTTCATGACCATGATGTTGAATCGGTCGATGTCGACTCCGTGCGAGATCATGCTGGAGGCCGCGATGAGGTGGATGCGGGACGCGAAGTCGGACTCTGGGGTGTCGAGTCGTTCGAGGATCCGGCGGACGTCTTCGAAGGGGGTGCCGCCGGTTAGGGATTCGGCGTTGACAGAGTACGGAAACTCGGTCTCGGCGGAACGGCGGGCTGCCTCAACGTCTCGGACGGTGTTTCCGTAGACGAGGTCGACTCCATACTGGCTGATCAGGTGTGCCGCATGTTGAACCGGGATCCCGAGCGATCCGCAGACACCGGCCGGGTTGTCGACGAGTTCTCGAACGCAGGATTGGAGCGTGTTCAGAGCCCGATCCGACACGAATTCGAGAGTGACGCCCCGGGGTGCGACCGCAACGTATCGTCGCGCGGGGACGGTGTTTGATTCGGACCAGAATGACTCATTGAGCGCTGGTCCTGGTTGCGGGAAGACCCGGACATCGCGTCGGTAGAGAACGTCGACCTGGCGTTCCACCCCGCTGAGGGTCGCCGAGGAGGCGACGATCTTTGCGCGGGTTCCGGTGAGGGCGTTTTGCAGGTGATCCAAAAGGGATTCGTAGTGCGAGTCGACGGCGCCCAACGAGTCGCGCAGCAGGTGGAGCTCGTCCTGAAGGCGGAAGCTCGGCGCCCACCTCGAAGCGTCCATACCGAGGGGTCTACGGGTGCCGTTGCAGCCTGGGACGAGACAACCGGAAGGGGACTTGCTGCGGCTGGCAAAGGTGTAGCCGTGTTCTGGCTTACTGCACACTCCTGCGGGAGGTCCGAAGAATCCCCGCATGGCAGTCTGCATCGAGACGAGGGCAGCCTTATCAAGTGTGCCGACCACGACAGTCGGTAGGAAACGATAGATCTCTTGATCGACGATATAGAACGGCAGCGGATTGTCGCCCCACGGGCAGGCTGCCTTTCCGCATACATGTTCGAGAGTCCATCTCGCGCGGTCGAAGCGCATGGTGATCTGCTCGTTTCGACAGAACGGGCAGCGCAATAGCACCTGGTATCGGACGGGCATGGAGCGATCGACGGCGTTGGGTTCACCCTCAAGGGGGATGCTGTTGGGTGTTCCTCCCTGGCCGACGTAGAAGCCGAGTGAGATCGGGGCGCCGCCGATTCCGTGTTTGCGACGTTCCAGTTCGGCGCCGGCGAGAGCGTCCGCGAACCGTTGGGTCTGTTGGAGCGAGAGCATGCGGAGCGGAAACCGGGTCCATGCGGTGATGCCCTCGGACTTGCCGGTGAGGCGGTCGTAGATGATCGCGGTGACAAGTAGGCCGAGGTAGGTTTCGGTCTTTCCCCCGCCAGTCGCGAACCACACGGTGTCGACCGTCTGAGCATCGTCCGGATCGATGACGCCGGGAAGCGCCGAGATGAGGAATCCGATTTGGAATGGCCTCCACGCGTCGTACTTCCCCGCCGCGGCGTGGCGGATGGCCGCTGAAGCGAGCTTGAGCGCCTGCAGTAGTTGCGGATCTGTGACGAGAGCGTCGTATCCACGCTCAAGCCTTTCGACCTCGGCCGTGTACGCTGCGGAGGCCTTTTCTGCTTCGGCGTGCATGGCCGCCGTCCAGCCGGTCGATCGGGCGGCGAGCGCCTCACTCCCCCAGTGTTCGTCGCCCCATTCTCGTGCGGATTCGATGAGCTGCCGTAGTTGCGGGAGAGGGTCGATAGAGAGCGTGTCGAACGTGAAGTCGGGCTGGGGGGCGGAGTGATTCCAGTAGCGCGGACGGTTCTTGTCGACCGTGATGGTGTCACTGGTCCTGAATCCGCTGTTTGTCTTTTCCACGCCGCAGTTGATCCCGATTGCGGCGACGCTGCGGTCGTAGCGGAACGAGTCCGGCAACGATTCGAGCTGGAAGTCAGTGGTGGCCAGGCCTGAAACCTTGAGCGCTACTTCATACAGGTGAGTGTCGGGCGTGTTCTTGTCTGGCTCGTCACTCGTGTTGACGAAGGACACGACAAGCTCATCGTGTTCGCGCCATGTTTCGAGGTCGACGCGGATCTCCGCGCTTCTGCCTGCGAGTCCGAGAACGCCCAGTTGGGTAGCGATCGAGTTGGCACCGTTGTCCGAGAGAGTACCGTCTTGAGCAACGGTGGCGTTAATCATCGCAGAAACGAGGGAAGACTTGCTGAAGGTGCCGTCCGGCTGCGGCTCCCAGCAGTGGAATCGGACGGCGAGCTTGAGTGTCCATGGTCCTGCAGTTGCCGGTCGCAGACGGATACCGATCGCGCAGGGGTCGAGTTTCTCCGCACGGTGTCCGAGCGGGCTGTTGATGACAGCCGACTCCGATGCGAGGCGGCCGAGCCAGAAGCGGTTTCTCGGTGCCGTGTGGCTAACGTCGAGGTGGTCTCCGCGGGCATCCTCGACGACACGTCGGTGCATCCAGTCGAGGAACCGCCAGGACGAGTCGTACAGTCCGTCAGGATCGTTGTCGTAGGTCATGCAGTGGATCCTCCTCAGTCGATGTCGATGAATTGGGCTAGTGGCGTGCGCAGCTGTGAAGATGCGAGGATCTTGTTCAGGATCTGGCGTGCGCGTTCTCGCGTAATTCCGTATACGGCGCCGATCTCGCCAAGAGTGCGCTCACGGTCGTCATCGAGCCCATAGCGCAACTTCAGCATGTCGACGGCGTGCGTAGTAGCGCCTTTACCGGTCTTGGTCTGGTGTTCGGCGACATCATCGAGAATGCCCCTAATGTGGGCGTTCGTAAGCGAGTTAACGACTTCTTCTGCGACGTCGGCTGCGTAGAGATCGAGGACGACGCCGAGGTCGCTGTCGCCGTCCTCGCCGATAGGCTGGTCGATGCTGATCGGATCGTGGACGAGATCGAGAATGGCGCGGATATCTGCTGAGTCTGCGTCAAGCTCGGTAGCGAGCTCATGCATGCTGGGTTCGCGGTCCAGTGACGCTCGGAGTCGGCTTTGGGTACTGGTGATCCGGTGCAGCTTCTCCATGACGTAGACAGGAAGTCGGATGAGGCGACCTTTGTCCGCAATTCCACGTTGGATGGCTTGACGTATCCACCAGGTGGCGTACGTGGAAAACTTGTAGCCGAGTGTGTGGTCGAACTTGTCGGCAGCTCGCATCAACCCAATGGTTCCCTCTTGAACGAGATCGGCGAGATCCATCCCGGCGGGCCGATAGCGACGGGCGATTGATACGACCAACCGAAGGTTTGCGAGGACCAACTGATCGTGAGCACTCTTGCCATCGGCAATCTGGTTCGCCTCGTCACTTCCGTCAGGCGGGTACGGATCTGCCGCTGTGAGATTCTGGCCAATACGGATGCGCCGCCCCAGGAGCACCTCTTCCTCCGCAGTGAGCAATTTGGCGCGGCCGGCAGCACGAAGTATTAAGCCCAGCGTGTCCAGTGCAGCCTTGTTGACTTCTGGCGGCTCCAAGAGAACCGCGGGGTCGCCAGACGCGCTTGTGTCGAGGTGGATGCCGCTTCCGCGGAGCGCCGCGAACACTGCGGCCGTTTCGACGCCGTCGAGCCCATGGAGGTCGACGAGACGCTGGACGTCTGTCAGCTGCAGATGTCCCTGCCGCTCAAGATCAGCGAACGCGTCTTCAACACATTCGGCAACCTTATCGGGACTCATATATTTACTCTACATCTGATATGTAGGGGAGTTCTGTCAAGAGGGCAGGGTGAGGCGCCGTCCGGAAGCTATCCGGGCGGCGCCGCTTTTGGCCTGGCTGGTGCTGACCGGGGAGCGTGTCAGGTAGCGACGCGCGGTCAGAGAAGATATGCGCGGGTTGGGTACCGCAGGACGGTGTTCGGCTGGAGCGGACCGCGTGTCTAGGATCGAGCG
This sequence comes from Kocuria atrinae, assembly GCF_039531425.1. Taxonomy (NCBI): domain Bacteria; kingdom Bacillati; phylum Actinomycetota; class Actinomycetes; order Micrococcales; family Micrococcaceae; genus Kocuria; species Kocuria atrinae. The sequence goes on along the minus strand of NZ_BAAAQA010000015.1, from coordinate 70,135 downwards.
TGACACCGGGTTGAAGAACACCACGGTGGTGCTCATTGATGTTTCTCGGATCGATCCACGCATTGCCTCCCGGGACCACCGGCGGGCCAGCTTGTGGGGCGGGGGCCTATTCGGTGGTGACCTCGTCCATCACGGCCTACGACCAGCACCATCCAGCCAGCTCCCGGGCGATGGCCACATTGGCGATGGTGGAACGCTTTTTGCGTTCGAGCATCCGCACCTAGCGTTCGTGCAACCTGCGGTTGTCCGCATCGCCTCGGGCCCGGGCGGCGGCCGGGGCCAAGTCCCAGCGATCGCGCATGGTCTTGCCGATGCGGTATGCCCGGCGGTGGTGCCAGGCAGCTTCGACCAGCAGCCGCCGGTCATGGGTGTTACCGGTCTTGGGTGTCCGGCCCCTGCGCCCTGCTGGCCCCGGAGGAGTGCTCGGAAGGCACCAACCCGACGAAGGCCCCGATGGTGTTACCGGTGAAACGGTGCCAGTCCCCGATCTCCACGGCCAGCCCGAACCCGGTCAGGGTGGAGACCCCACGTAAGCACCCCAATCGGTGCACCACCTCGGAGAACTGGGGCTGGGCGGCCATTTTATTGATCGCTTGATCCAGCCGGTCACGGCGGGCCAGAGTGGCCAGCACCGTCTCGTGCTCGGCGTCAAAAGCCATCCGAGTCGCGGGGGATTCCAAGTACTGTCGGGCCAGCCACGCGTGATGGGCCCCGGTTCAAGCTTGCCCACCGTTATAGACGATCCCGTGGCGCAGCAGCAATTTGGAAAGCCGGTGGCGGGCGCGCATCAGATCTCCGCGGCAGTCCTCTCTGGCCCGTACTAGATCCCGGGCGGCTTCTTGTTCCACCGAGGGCACCACCACGCCGGTGACCTCGTCCAAACGCAGTAACCTGGCCGGGTGCACCGCGTCCTTTGCATCGGTTTTCACCCGGTCACCGGCGGGTCGTTGCAGTTTTGACGGGGCCGCGACCACGCACCGGATCCCGTCTGCGTTTAATATCCGGGCCAGGCCAAAGCCTGTCGGGCCGGCCTCATAAGTCACCGCCACGGGGCTGGGTAGCTGGCGGATCCAGGATCGGATGTGGTCATGATCTGGGGACAGCCGGGCCTGGAGTAATTCGCCGGGGACACCATCGATTGACACTGCCGCCACCGATCGGGCGTGCACATCCAGGCCCACGCTCGTACGCTTGCGTAAACACCGGGGCCTCCCACAACTGTTGGATAGACCGGGCAAGGGACATCTTGTCCGGTAACCCACGAATATCTGTGAGAGAGGCCCCGGCCCGCAATCCCCAGGACACCCGGGCGGTCACTACATACCGTCTAGAGTTTCGTACCGACGATGCTCTTCGACGCCCCTTGCAACTGTTCAGTCTGCGGGCGCCGGGTTGAGAACTTCGAGGAGCAGCTGCCGCGCTAATTGGGGCGGGACAGCGTTGCCGATCATCGTTGCGAGGGCGCTGCGCGTTGTGGCCATGGCAAAATCGAAGTAGTCGGGGAATCCTTGTATGCGAGCCGCCTCATGCGGGGTCAGTGCCCGCGGCAGGTCTGGGTGCATATATCGGCCTTGGCCGATACTCCCGAAGCCACTAGTGATCGTCTGCGCCGGCTGATTCCATGCGAGTCGTCCGTACATGGAATTATACGAATGGTTTCCCTGATGGCACCTCGGACGGAAATGATTGGGGAGATTATACTCGCCTTTCCTCAGGAGATACTGCATCCGCTTGACGTTGTCTGCCGACGGCGTCGGTGCGCGGTCGAACAAGCCATCGCCCGCCACCTCTACTAGATCACCGATTGCCCATTCGAGATCGACAGTCTTGGCCGTGCTCGTGGCGAGGTGATCGAGGATCTCGTGTGGCGTGCTCTGCCCACTGAATGTCGCAAGGAGAATGTGGCGCTTTCGCTTCTGCGGTACTCCGAGTTCGTAGAGCGAAACTACCCGATCGCTCACGTCATAGCCCAGCGTTGTGAGTCGCTCTCGAACAACCGATACTGTGTTCGTACCCTTGTGCCTGTCGTTCAGGACAGCCGGCACGTTCTCTACCACGATCACGCCCGGGGAGAATACCTGAGCGGCCCTGGCCATAATTGCGTACAAGGCATTCTTGGGATCGTCTCGCCGCGTGTGGTTGTTGAGGTTGCTGTGGCCCTGACAAGGAGGACCACCGACGAGCACGTCGAGCTTGCCAACGCTATTACGCATCTCCTTCTCCGCTTTACTCAGTGGCTGATCGAGATCCGATGAGAAAAGGGTGGTGATGTCTTCTACCATGAGGGCGCGCGCATGTGGGAAGTTTGCTCGATAAACTGCAGCAGGAGACTCATTGAACTCCACTGCCAGACGCACATCGAAGCCACGACCGAGGTCTTGAGCGGCCTGCGCGACCCCTAGCGATAACCCTCCGCATCCCGCGAAGAGATCCACGACCGTCAACGGGTCCACAAACGCTTCAAAGGACGGTCGCTCGGAGATGGCGAGTGGGTACAGTTCAGGAGAGCGTTCACTACTCATAGGTTTCAACCGTACCCGTACCTGGACCCCCGATCGAGCCATTGACTGGGAGCCTCGTTCTGCGCGGCAGCCAACTCAATGGGGTCTGGCGCACCATGTGAGGCCGTAGACCTTCATCCCGAAAGTCGGCTCAAGCAAACCTTGCCTCGATAGGGGTTCACGGCCTCGCTACGACAAATGTGATGCTCACGAGTGTTCCCGCGTCAACGAACTCTAATCCAGAGGGGGCTGAGCCATCGGAGTCCGAGCCCCAATACTTCGTCGTGAGACTCCTCATACCCCCCTATTCCTCAGTGAGTCGAACAATGGGATGTACCCCGCTGTGAACATCCCCGTGATTCCGCGGTTTTCGACCGGTGGCTTCTCGTCACGCTATGCCGGGTTGATGAGACAAGGAGCCTCATCATGTCGAGAGGAACCTGTCATGGGATCACTGACGCACCTGTTCGTTATGGACAAGAACAAGCCCTCAGCAATAACACCCGTCAAAGCGTTGATAGATGCGCGAGCGTCGCAGGACCGGCTCAAACTGATGCGGTCAATCGGCGATCAGATCAGTGATTCTCGGTCGTCGTGCCAACCACTGGGGGGGTGGACGGTCGCCCGCGTCCTGAGAGACGCTGACCGTTCCGCTTCCCAGTGGCGGGCGAAGGATCGAGAAGGCTTTGAGGAAGCCCTGCAACTCATCCAGTCAGGGAAGGTCGATGGTTTCGTCACCTGGGAGCCGTCCAGAGCCGGCCGGGATCTCGAGATCTACCTCCAGCTACGCGCCGCCTGCCAAGCAGCAGGAGTTCTCTACCTGACGCAAGGCCGGGTCTTCGACTTCACTCGCTCCGACGATAGCTTCATGCTCGGATTCGAGTTCCTTCGAGCCGAAGCCGACGCACACACGATGCGCGAACGGCAGATCCGCACCGTACGCCTCCTGGCAGAGAAGGGACGCCCGCATGGGCGAATACCTTATGGCTATCGACGCGTTTACGACACGAGCACAGGCCGACTCCTCGGCCAAGAGCCGGATCCGCACACCGGCGAGCTCGTAAGGCTGATGGCACGGCGGATTATCTCCGGCACGCCAGTCGGAACGATCGCGAACGATCTTCAAGACCGGGGAGAGCCAACACCGCAGAAATCCCACGACGGGAAAACCACCTCAGCGTGGACATCGATGACGGTGAAGCAGATCATGCAGAATCCCACGATCGCGGGGAAACGCGTCTACCGCGGAGAGATCATAGGTGACGCCGCGTGGGAGCCCCTGATCTCCATCGAGGATTTCACACGGATCCAGCGGCTCCTGTCCGACCCATCAGGGCGAGTGCACGAGTCCGGGACGGTAACCCCCAAATCGTTGCTGTCACACATCGCGATATGCGATTGTTGCGGGCATCCGCTTCGTCGCGTCCTCGACAGACCCCACGGCGATGCCCCGCGAAGGGTGCGATACCAGTGCCGTTTCCGCAGCTGTTACAAGATATCCATCGTCGCCACACCGGTCGAGGAGTACGTTGTCGACTACGTGCTCGCTTGGATTTCGCAACCTGCGAACGCCGCATTGCTGGTCGGCGAAGACGACGAATGGGTCTCGCAGTCTGTCGAAGCACGCGAGCATCTCGCAGAACTGGAGACGAGACTCCAGGAGGCAATAGACGGTTGTGCGAATGGCGATGTCAGTCTCGGACTGCTCAGCGGTATCGAGAAAAAGCTCGTCCCGATGATCGAGCACGCGCGACACCAGTTGGCACTGCCCACGGTCGACCGCGCGAGCCGTAGGCGCTGGAACGGTGCAGGGATGACGCGGCTGTCTTCGAGCTGACACCGGCGTCAGTCACGATGGGCGGGTCCTCCAGGACCCGCCCACCGCACGTCTCTCACCTCGTGGTCGGCATCTCGACGATGAGTCTCTGATCGAGCTCGTCGAGGTCGACCCGGACAAGACGTCCGACCTTGTAGCCGTGGATCGTTCCGTCCGCGATCCTGCGGCGAAGTGTCTTGGTTGACACTCCGAATCTCGACGCAGCCTCCGCCAGTGATACAAGGTTTCGTGCCGTAGTACCGGCGCGACTCTGGTTTGTCATCCTGGTCCCCTCCCTCAGTCAACGGTTACTGATTCTCAGGTGCGTGCCGCATTCCCGTACTGACTTGATGGCAGGGTTCTAGGCGGCCCCGAGTTCGGTTTCCACGCGAGCGCTGAGACGGTCGGCGAGTTCGCGATCGCGGGTCATCGTGGAGTGCTGGTATCGCAGCACGACGCGCATGTCGGAGTGCCCGCCGCGTCGCATCAGCTCGGCCAAGGTTGCGCCTTCCTGGGCGAAGATCGTCAAGCCGGTATGTCGCAGGTCGTGGAATCGGAATTCGTTCGGCACGCTCTCAACCGCCTCGCGAGCCTCGCCCCAGATGTACCCCCACCGCGTGTGCGACAGCGGCACGCTCCCCCGCGTGCTGACCGGCACCACTGGCGCCTTCGCTTCTGGCGCCACGTAGTCCTCCAAATGCTTCCTCAACGGCTCCAGCATGATCCGTGGCACGCTCAGCGCTCTCTTCCCCGCTTCGCTCTTCGGTTCGGAGAAATCGCCTGTGTTCACGTTGAGTTGTCTGCGCACGTGCAGGGTCGCTCCCCCGTCTGGGTGCCATTCGATATCCCTGCGCTGGAGTCCCAGGCACTCACCGCGGCGTAGCTGGCACCAGGCGGCGAGCAGGATCGTGATCGCATACCGATCCGGCGTCGCCTTGTACAGAGAATCGACCTGGCCGGGAGTGGCGACGTCTTCGCTTTCATCATGCTCGGCATCGTGGCGCACCGATTCCTGCTTGGGGATCGAGATGCTCGGCGCGGCCGGGATGATCCCGTCTCGTGCAGCTTGTCTGAGGATCATCATGAGCACAGTCAAGACCGGTCGTGTGATGCCGTTGAACTTCGATTTCGGGTTCAACGGGGACGGGATCTGGTCCAGTCGCGTGGTCATGACCTTGATCCGGTCGATGTCGATCTCGCGCACCGGGGTGTCGCCGAACTCCGGGATCAGGTAGCCGTCGACTTTGCTCGTATACGAGCGGACCGTTCCGGCCGCACGCCGTTTACCAGAACGGTTGGGTTCCGTGCGGATCATCTCGATCCAGCGCTTCGCGTAGGTCGTGAACCCGATCGAGCGTGCTTCGTCGGCAGCGGCATCAGCGCGACGCCGCTTGGCGACGATCGCGGGTGGCTCCCACTCCCCTCTTGAGATCCTGGTGTGCATGCCTGCCAGCCAGGTGCGGGCATCCGTTTTCGTGAGAAACGTCAAGGACTTGTCGTCCTCAGTCCGTGCCGTATACATCAGGCCATCCGGGGCCGGGTAGCGGGCCTGCCAGCGGCCCGAGGGCAACTTTCGCAAGCTGCCCCATCCCTCGCGCCTCGACGCGGCCGCGGCTGCCTTCTTCGTGGCGCTCATTGTGCCCTCCCATGACCTCGAACGGATGTCAGAGGGAGCTCGTGCCACTTCGTGCCATTGTCCTCGCCAGACTCGAAAAATTTGCGTCTGACCAGGGGTTTCGCCCATAAGTTGCGGTGCCGTGTGGCACGTTGTGGCACGACCTCGGCGGCATGCCCACCCCAAATTTCCTGCAGTGGACACCCTCGCTCCCACGTCGTAGGTGCGTGCGTGCCACCCGCGTGCCACTGTGAATGGGTGTTGATGTTCATCGTCGTCCTCTCCTGTTGTGTTAGAGAGGGCACGAAAAAAGCCCCGGACCTGCGAAAACTCGCAGATCCGGGGCCCTTGACTACCCCTGAGCGGTCAGGAACGGACCGAGACCTCTAGAAGTCCCAGTCCTCGTCTTCCGTGTTCACGGCCTTGCCGATCACGTAGGAGGAACCGGAGCCCGAGAAGAAGTCGTGGTTCTCATCCGCGTTCGGGGACAGCGAGGACAGGATCGCCGGGGACACGTCGGTCATCTCGCGCGGGAACAGCGCCTCGTAGCCCAGGTTATTGAGGGCTTTATTGGCGTTGTAGTGCAAGAACTTCTTGACGTCCTCGGTCCAGCCCACCGTGTCGTAGAGGGATTCGGTGTAGGCGATCTCGTTCTCGTAGAGCTCGTCCAGCAGGTCGTAGGTGTACGCCTTGAGCTCTTCCTGACGCTCCGGGGTCTCCTCGACCAGACCGCGCTGGTACTTGTAGCCGATGTAGTAACCGTGCACGGCCTCGTCACGGATGATCAGACGAATCAGGTCCGCGGTGTTGGTCAGCTTGGCGTGCGAGGAGAAGTACATGGGCAGGTAGAAGCCCGAGTAGAACAGGAACGACTCCAGCAGCGTGGAGGCAACCTTCTTCTTGAGGGGGTCATCACCCTTGTAGTACTTGATGATGATTTCGGCCTTGCGCTGCAGATACGGGTTCTCGCGCGACCAGCGGAACGCCTCGTCGATCTGCTTCATGGACGACAACGTGGAGAAGATCGACGAGTAGGACTTGGCGTGCACCGACTCCATGAACGCGATGTTGGTGTACACCGCTTCCTCGTGCAGGGTCTTGGCGTCCGGGATCAGCGACACGGCGCCCACGGTGCCCTGAATAGTGTCCAGCAGGGTCAGACCGGTGAAGACCTTCATGGTGAGGTCCTGTTCCTGCTCGGTCAGGGTCTTCCAGGACTGGACGTCGTTGGACAGCGGCACCTTCTCGGGGAGCCAGAAGTTGGAGGTCAGGCGATCCCAGACTTCAAGGTCCTTGTCGTCCTGAATGCGGTTCCAGTTAATGGCCTCCGCCGGGTGGCGGAGCAGTTCAACCTTTTCAGGTGTCATGGCGCGCGCTGGCTCCTTCGCTTAGTGAGGGGGCCGTCAAACTACCCGGGGGTTCCTCACGCTCGCGTGGGGCCGGGACGACGGCGCTTCAAGAGTAGCCCACACGGTTCAATTCGGGCGATGGCCCAAGTCACCGGCACGTCTTGTTCCCCCGTACGGCTCAGGAGAATCCCACACCGGTCGCCCCTTGTCACGGGTTGTTTTCTCTCGGCGAAGTTCCCAAGAAACCCTTTTCAGATACACACGTGTGAGGTCATGATGGTCACATCAGCGCCCCGATCGGGGTGGCTCGATCTACCGAAAGGAGACCGTCATGGTGGACATCGGAGGACTTGGAGACAAGGCAAAGCAGTTCGCTGAGGACAACCCGGACAAGGTTGACCAGGGCATCGAGAAGGCCGGAGACACCGTGGATGACCGCACCGGCGGTCAGCACGCGGAGCACGTCGACAAGGGCCAGGATGCGCTGCGTGACAAGCTCGGCGGCGGCAACGAGCAGTAATCGCTGATAGAACGGCGCCCCTCGGA